>NZ_JBKGXT010000027.1:0-80493 GCF_046546495.1 Pseudonocardia nantongensis
CCGCCGAGGGCATGAGCAAGAAAGAGATCATCCGCTGCCTCAAGCGCTACATCGCCCGAGACATCTACCGAGCCCTACTCACACCCCACGACCTCGAACTCGCCGCTTGACATCCATAGGAGCATCCACACCCGTGTGGCCCGCCGCGGGTGCTTCAGCCGCGGCGGTCGGCCAGCCCGGCCAGCACGCCGGCCAGCTCCTCCGGGTCGCCGACCCGGAAACCGGCGGCGGTGTCGCCGTCGCCGACCTTGATCCCGACGTCGTCCGCGCGCAGTACCCGGAACGCGGTCTCGTCGGTGACGTCGTCCCCGGCGAACAGCACCGCGTCGGCGTCCAGGTGCTCGCGCAGTGTCGCGACCGCGGAGCCCTTGGTGGTGCGCAGCACGGCGAGGTCCAGCACGTCCTTGCCGGCCGTGGCGTCGACGTCGTCGCGCACCCATTCCGCCTCGACCCGCTCCAGCAGCGCGCTCCCGGCCGCCGGATCCATGCCCCGCACGTGCACCGCGGCGCCGGCGGGCTTGGTCTCCAGCCGGGCGCCCGGGGTGGCCCCGACCAGCTCCCGCAGCCCGGCCAGCAACGCCTCCCGGCGTTCCTGCTGGGCCTCGGTCAGCAGGCCACCGCGGCCGAGCAGGGCGGACAGCTCGGCGTCGAACTCGGCGCCGTGGCTGCCGACCAGGTGCACCGGCGGGCCGAAGCCGGACACGGCGGCGAGGTCGTCGCACCCGCGGCCGGACAGCATCACCACGGTGGTCCGGGGCTGCGCGGCCAGCCGGCGGACCGCGTCCGCGGACCCGGGCAGCGGCCGGGACGTCGACGGGTCGTCCACCAACGGCGCGAGTACCCCGTCGAAGTCCAGCGCCACCAGCAGCCCGGGGACCGCGGCCAGCCGGTCGAGCGCGTCGTCGAGCGGGCTCACTCCGGGGCCGCCACCTCGAGCCCGAGTGCCTCCAGGAACGACCGGGCCCACCGGTCGACGTCGTGGTCGAGGACCTGGCGGCGCAGCGTGCGCATCCGCTTGACCGCCTCGTCGGGATCCAGCGTGAGCGCCGCGTACAGCGCCTCCTTGACCCCGTCGGTATCGTGCGGGTTCACCAGCAGCGCGCTGGTCAGCTCGTTGGCCGCGCCGGTGAACTCGGAGAGCACCAGCACCCCGCCGTCGTCGTGCCGGCAGGCGACGTACTCCTTGGCGACCAGGTTCATGCCGTCCCGCAGCGGCGTTACCAGCATGACGTCGGAGACCAGGAAGAACGCGGCCAGCTCCTCGCGGGGCAGCGAGCGGTGCAGGTAGTGCACCGCCGGATGGCCGACCCGGGAGAACTCGCCGTTGATCCGGCCGACCGAGAGCTCGATGTCGTCGCGCATCTGCTTGTAGTGCTCGACCCGCTCCCGGGACGGCGTGGCGAGCTGGATCATCACCGCGTCCTCGATGCTGATCCGCTCCTCCTCGAGGAGCTCGTGGAACGCGCGCAGCCGGACGTCGATGCCCTTGGTGTAGTCCAGCCGGTCCACCCCGAGCACGATGTGCGACGGGTTCCCGAGCTCCTCCCGCAGCTCCGCCACCCTGGCCTGCACCCCGTCGGTGCGGGAGAGCTGGTCGAGCTGCTTCGAGTCGATCGAGATCGGGAAGGCGCCCAGCCTGACCTGCCGCCCGCCGTGGTGGATGAGCTCGGGATCCCGGTCCGTGGTGGCGCCGGCCAGCTCCTGGGCGAGCCAGTGGAAGTTCCGGAGGCCGCCGTCGGTGTGGAACCCGACCAGGTCCGCGCCGAGCAGCCCCTCCATGATCCGGGTCCGCCACGGCAGCTGGCGGAACAGCTCGACCGGCGGGAACGGGATGTGCAGGAAGAAGCCGATCCGCAGGTCCGGGCGCAGCTCGCGCAGCCGGCCCGGGACGAGCTGGAGCTGGTAGTCCTGCACCCAGACCGTCGCGCCCGGCGCGGCGACCTCGGCGACCGCCTCGGCGAATCGCTGGTTGACGGTCGTGTAGGAGCGCCACCAGTGCCGGTGGAACTGCGGCTGCGCGACGACGTCGTGGTAGAGCGGCCAGAGCGTGGCGTTCGAGAAGCCCTCGTAGTACTGCTCGACCTCCTGGGCGGAGAGCCGGACCGGGTGCAGCGACAGGCCGTCCTCGGAGAACGGGTCGACGTCGACGTCCGGCACGCCGGGCCAGCCCACCCAGGCGCCCTCCCGGGCCCGCAGCGTCGGTTCCAGCGCCGTGACCAGGCCGCCCGGGCTGCGCTTCCAGCCGGTGCTGCCGTCCGGGTGCCGTTCGAGATCCACCGGCAGCCGGTTGGCCACCACCACCAGGTCCGCCGCGGTCACCGGTTCGCCGCTGGTCACATGCCCTCCTCGACGCAGGGGCCCGGCGTCGGGCCGGGACCTGCGCCGAGCCTACTTCGGTTCGGCGGACCCGGCTGGCACCTCGGCCGGTGCCTCGGTGTCCGGGTCCTGCATGAACCCGCCGCTGGTCGAGGGCGGCGTGGTGCTCTCGCTGGCGGCGGGCTTCTCCTCCGGCCGTCGCTGCGGCCGGGTGACGAACTGGCCCAGCGCCACACCGGCGGCCAGGGCCAGCCCGATGCCGAGCGCGATGGTGACCGTGACCAGGCCTTCGGACACGCCCTCGACGGCGAGCTGGTAGAAGCCGCGGTAGGCGGCCAGCCCGGGCAGCAGCGGCGTGACGCCGGCCAGCGTGACGACCATCGGCGGGGTGTCGGTGCCCCGGCGCAGCATGCCGGCGGCGAGACCGACGACCAGTGCCGCGACGCCGGTGGAGGGGATCGCGCCGACCCCGAGGACCTGGGTCATCACGCCGTAGACCATCCAGCTGGCGGCCCCGACGAGACCGGCGATCGGCAGCGAGCGCAGTGGCGAGTACCCGGCCAGCGCGTAGAACGCGGCCGAGGTCGCGCCGGCCATCACCGACAGCCCGAACTGCCCCACGCTGGAGGGCAGGTCGCCGGAGACCTCGATCGGCACGTCGAAGTTGAAACCGATCTGCAGCCCGATGACGACGCCGGTCAGCAGCCCGGCGGACAGGAGCGCGATCTCCACGATCCGGGCCGCCGCGGTGAGGTAGTAGCCGGTCAGCGCGTCCTGCACCGTGCTGACCACGCTCAGCCCGGACAGCAGCACGGTGATCCCCGCCGCCACGATGAACGAGGGCCGGGTACCCGGTGGGAACAGCCCGAGCTGGATCAGCCCGATCGTCGACGCGGTGACCAGGAAGCCGCCGACCGCCTGCTGGAAGAACGCCGCCACGCCCCACCGGGACAGCATCCGGCCGATCCGGTCGATCACCGCGGTGCTGACGAACGCGGCGACCGCGGTGACCGGGCCGCCACCGAGCAGCAGGGCGATCGACGCGGCCAGTCCGGCCCACCCGACCGTGGCGATCCAGCGCGGGTACGGGTGCGGGGTCCGGACGACCTCGGAGACCTGGGCGGACGCCGCGCGGACGTCCAGCTTGCCGGCCTCGAGATCCTTGACGATCCGCTCGGTCTCGGACAGCCGTGAGAGGTCGAGCGTGCGGTAACGGACCAGCCGCATCGACGTGACCGGCTGGGCCGCGTTGCCGCGGTGACAGCAGATGGTGATCGAGGTGAACGTGATGTCGACGTCCACCGCGGGCAGGCCGGCCGCGTTGGCCAGCCGCAGCATGGTGGCGGTGACCTCGTCCACGGATTCGCCGCTGGAGAGCTCGATCTCGCCGATCCGCATGCACAGGTCCAGCACCTGCTGGACCGTCGCGTCGTCCGGGACCTGCGGGCCGAGCATCAGCATCGGGACGGTCGAGGGGCCGGGGGTGAGCAGGCGTTTCGCGTCGCGCCGCAATGCGCCGCGCAGTCGCCGCGCGAACCGGTCGACTGCCGGCGTGTCCTCGGCCACGATCGCTGTCACCCCCGGGGTCCCGTTCGACGTCCGTGACGTCAGTGTGTCTGCCGCCTGCTGCCCGCCGACCGCCCCCTCAAGGCTAGGGCCGGGCCGGGAGCGGCCTCCGGCGGCTCGACACACCTCACACGACATCGCACACGACGAGCCCTGCGGCGAGGTCGGGCGGGGTGCGGCGATCGTCCGGGGCTACGCTGGACGCCCCTGCCGGTGTAGCTCAGTGGTAGAGCAGCTGTCTTGTAAACAGCAGGCCGTCGGTTCGATCCCGACCACCGGCTCCATCGCTGACCTGCGCGTTACTCGAGAACGGGGAGTGGCCTGGTCCACTGGTCGGCCTGGCCCGGCGCAACCCGCGGATCGCCCGGGACGCGATGACCGCGCACATCCGCGGGGTCGGCGAGCTGCTGGCCGACCACCTGACCCGGGCGCGGGATCCCGGTCGACGACGAGCCGGGAGACCAGCCCACTCCTTGACCTGCTCGGCGCCGGTCGGCCGCTCGTCCAGGCGCAGCTCCCGGACGACCTCGATGCCGGGCCGTCGGGTGGGACGTCCGCGCGGTTCGGAGGCCGCCGGGAGCCGGGACGCCATGGCTGCGGGACGTATTTCGCGATACGGAAATGCCGTATCGTATGGCGATCTCGGCATCTGGCGCTTATCTTCGGCCGCAATGCGGAATCACTTGTCCGCATCTCGATCGCAGCGGAGGTCCGATGGCCAGTCCCAGTCCCGGCAACTCGATCACCTTCCGGATCGAGGTCGACGGCGCCCGCGTGTCGACGGCCGAGCTCGCCGCGGTCGTCGCCGCGACGGGCGCCGAGGTGACCGGTTTCGACACCGTGGAGTCCGGTCACCTCGGCACGGTCGTCGACGTCACCTGCAACACGGCCGGTTCCGAGCACGCCGACCGGATCCGGGAGATCCTTGATTCACGTGCGGGCCTGCGGGTCCGCAACGTCTCCGACCGCACCTTCCTGATGCACCTCGGGGGCAAGCTCGCGGTGGCGCCGACCGTGACACTGCGCAACCGGGACGATCTGTCGCGGGCCTACACCCCGGGTGTCGCGCGGATCTGCCGGGCCATCGAGCGGAACCCCGACGACGCGCGGCACCTCACGATCAAGCGCAACACGGTCGCCGTCGTCACCGACGGCAGCGCCGTCCTCGGGCTCGGGGACATCGGGCCGGCCGCCGCCCTGCCGGTCATGGAGGGGAAGGCGGCGCTGTTCAAGCAGTTCGCCGGGGTCGACGCCTGGCCGGTCTGCCTGGACACGACCGAGACCGAGCAGATCATCGCCATCGTGAAGGCGATCGCACCGGGTTACGGCGGCATCAACCTGGAGGACATCTCGGCGCCACGCTGCTTCGAGATCGAACGGCGGCTGCGCGCGGAGCTCGACATCCCGGTTTTCCACGACGACCAGCACGGCACCGCCATCGTGGTCCTCGCCGCCCTCATCAACGCGTTGCGCGTGGTCGAGAAGAAGATCGGTGACGCCCGGATCGTCGTCAGCGGGGTCGGTGCCGCGGGACACGCGGTGATCCAGCTGCTGCACGCCCAGGGTGCCCGCGACATCGTCGCGTGCAACCGGCACGGCGCGGTGCACGCAGGCCAGAGCCACGAGCACGGTCACCTGACCTGGCTGGCGCAGAACACCAACCCGGCGGGACGGACCGGCACGTTGAAGGAGGTGCTCTCCGGTGCCGACGTGTTCATCGGGCTGTCCGCGCCCGACCTGCTGGACGGTGCGGACGTTGCCACGATGGCGGACGGCGCGGTCGTCATGGCGCTGTCGAACCCGGACCCCGAGGTGTCGCCGGCAGCCGCCGCCGAGCATGCGGCCGTGGTCGCGACCGGGCGCAGCGACTTCCCGAACCAGATCAACAACGTGCTGGCCTTCCCCGGCCTGTTCCGCGGGTTGCTCGACGCCGAGGCGCACGAGATCGACACGCCACTGCTCGTCGCCGCCGCCACGGCGATCGCCGACTGCGTCTCGGCCGACGAGCTCACGCCCGACTACATCGTCCCGAGCGTCTTCGACAGCCGCGTCGCGGCAGCCGTCGCGTCGGATGTGAAGGCCGCGGCCGACCGGGCCGGGTCCCGGAGCGCCGGGGGCGCCCGGGCGTGAGGACCCGTCTCACGACAGAGGAGTCGCAGGATGAGCACGGCAACAAGTTCTCGCACCCCGACGAACATCACCTCCTGTCCGATCCGTCGTTCTGCGAGCTCGACGATCCGGGCGTCTTCCTCCACGCGGGGGGCCGGCCGTACGGGCTCATCGAGGCCACGATCACGCGTGCCGGCGTCGACCCCGCCGAGGCGGCGTGGTCGGGCATCGCAGGCTTCTGCTGAGGGGCGCCGGAAATGATCAAGAGGACCTCTCAGGACGAGGGCTCCGTGACCGGGAGCCGCCCGGAGGACGAGTGGCTCGGAGCCGGTCGGAGCCTCGCCTACGGCATCCAGCACGTACTCACCATGTACGGCGGCATCATCGCGCCGCCGCTGATCATCGGTGGCGCCGCAGGCGCCTCGGTGACCGAGATCGGCCTGCTCGTGTCCTCCTGCCTGTTCATCGGCGGGTTGGCCACGATCCTGCAGTCCTTCGGCGTGCCCTTCTTCGGTTCGCAGCTCCCGCTGGTGCAGGGCACCTCGTTCGCCTCGATGGCGACGATGACCGCGATCGTGGCCGACGCCGGGCTGCCCGGAGTGTTCGGTGCCGTCATCGCCTCCGCGGTGATCGGGCTGCTGATCGCTCCGGTGTTCTCCCGGCTGGTGCGCTTCTTCCCTCCGGTCGTCACCGGCACGGTGATCACGGTGATCGGGCTGAGCCTGATGCCGGTCGCCGGGCGGTGGGCCATGGGCAACGACACCACGGCGCCGGACTTCGGCTCGGTGGCCAACATCGGCTTGGCCGCGCTGACGCTGTTCCTCGTGCTCGTACTCAGCAAGGTCACGATCACGGCGATCTCCCGGCTGTCGATCCTGATCTCGATCGTGCTCGGCACCGTCATCGCCGGCGCGTTGGGCAAGGTCGACTTCTCCGAGGTCGGCGACGGTGCGATCTTCGCGGTACCGACTCCGTTCGCCTTCGGCGCGCCGGTGTTCGACATCGCCGCGATCATCTCGATGACCATCGTCGTGCTGGTCATCCTCACCGAGACCACGGCCGACATCCTCGCCGTGGGCGAGATCGTCGACTCCCGCGTCGACCGGCGCCGGATCGCGGACGGGCTGCGGGCGGACATGGCCGCCTCGGCCGTGGCGCCGATCTTCAACGGCTTCACCCAGAGCGCGTTCGCCCAGAACGTCGGCCTGGTCGCGATCACCGGGGTGCGGAGCCGGTTCGTGGTGACCGCCGGCGGTGTGGTCCTGCTGATCCTCGGGATGCTCCCGGTTCTGGGCAGGGTCGTCGCCGCGATCCCCTACCCGGTACTCGGGGGCGCCGGGCTCGTGCTGTTCGGGACCGTCGCGGCATCCGGCATCAGGACCCTCGCCAAGGTGGACTACCAGGGCAACCTCAACCTGGTCATCGTGGCGGCCTCGGTCGGATTCGGCATGCTCCCGATCGCGGTCCCGACGTTCTACGACCGGTTTCCGGACTGGGTCGGGACGATCTTCCACTCGGGGATCAGCTCGGCCGCCGTCATGGCCGTGTCGCTGAACCTCCTGTTCAACCACCTGAGGCTGGGGAGGGATGGCAAGGACCCGTCGGTCTTCGGCGCGGCGTCCCGAGTGATCGACTACTCGGACCTCGACGTGCTGTCCCAGCTGCGGAACGGTGACCGGATCGTCGAAGGCAAGATCGTCGACGCCGAGGGCGCCCCGGTCCCGGTCCAGGACGCGGAGGGCCGCACCATCGCCTACCGGCTCGACGAGGCGGGCGGCCACTGACCGGTGTGACCGAGAGGGCGACGCCGGAGTCGCTGGTCTGCATGGGCGACCGCGGCCAGACCTCTTCCGCGGGCGCGGTCGCAGAGGCCAGTCAACGAGCGAATGTGGCTGAGCGTCACCAGGGAGCTGCAGCGGCGTCCTGGATCCGGCGCCACGGCCGGTCCGCCTCGAGCGCGTAGGCGAGCTCCAGCAGGGTGCGCTCGTCGCCGTGCGCGGCGGACAGGTGCACGCCGACCGGCAGGTCGTTCCCGGCGACCCCGGCGGGCAGCGACACCGCGGGCGCCCCGGCCACGTTGCACAGCGGGGTGAAGGCCACGTAGTCGAGCAGGCGCTCGCGCAGCGTGTCGAACGGGACGGTCGGGCTGAGCCAGCCCAGCCGGGGCGTGACGTGCGCGAGCACCGGCGAGAGCAGCACGTCGTGCCCGGTGAACAGCTCGGCGTAGTGCTGCCGGATCCTCGACAGCCGGTGCAGCACGGCCGGGGTGCGCGCCATCGCGTGCCGGTAGTGGTCGCTCAGCCCGTGCGTCAGCGGGTCCAGGCGACCGCCGTCGAACGACGCGCCGTGCATCAGCTTTCCGCCGGTGACCAGCGAGAACGCCAGCAGCCCCCAGTAGTCGAGGAAGTCGTCGACGAACCGCATCCCGACGCCGGTGGTCGCCGGGGAGACCTCGTGGCCCTGCTTCTCGAGCAGCCGCGCGACATCCTCGACGCAGCTGCGGGTGTCGGCGTCGACCTGGGCGCCGGTGGGTGGGTCGAGCACCAGCCCGATCCGCAGCCGGCGCGGCGCCGGGCCCTCCACCAGGCCCAGGGGCGGCAGTGCCGGGGTGCGGCGGTTCCGGTCGGCGGCCGCCAGGAAGGTCGCGGTGTCGCGCACCGACCGGCTGAGAACGCCGTCGGAGACCAGGTCGATCGGCATGTGGGCGCCCTGCGCGTTCGGCGCGGTCTGGCCCCGGGTCGGCTTGAGCCCGACCAGCCCGCAGGCTGCCGCCGGGATGCGGATGGAACCGCCACCGTCGTTGGCGTGCGCCAGCGGCACGACGCCGGCCGCGACCAGTGCGGCGGCCCCGCCGGACGACGCCCCGGACGAGTACTCCGGGTTCCAGGGGTTGCGGGTCGGGTCGGCGCGGGCGAACTCGGTGCTCGCGTTGAGGCCGTACTCCGGCATCCGGGAGGTCCCGAGCAGGTCCAGGCCGCTCGCGAGTAGCTGGGCGGTGGCCGCGGAGTGCGCCCGGGACGGGCGCGGGAAGTAGGCGCTGGTGCCGTTGGTGGTCGGCCAGCCGCGGACCTCGGTGTTGTCCTTGACGAGCGTCGGCACCCCGGCCAGCGGGCCGGCGGGGTCGCCGGTGACGGGCTCGTCCAGCCGGCCCAGGGTCAGGCCGCGCAGCACCGGGTCGACCCGGTCCAGCCGGGCCGCGACGGCGTCGCGCACCTCGGTGCCCGCGACCTCGCCGCGACGCAGCCGCTCGGCCAGGCCCACGGCGTCGTCGTCGCCCAGGGCGTCGTCGGTGAACGCGTGCAGTCTCTCGCCCATCACGGCCCTCCCTCGCCGGTCGATCCCGCATTCTCACTCCGGGCCGGGACCGCTCCCCGGCACCGGGTCCGGCGCGTCCGGGGGACGGTCGGTCACGCCGCGGACGGGACCTCGTCGGCGACCGGGCCGATCCGTCCGGCGCCGCCCGCGCGGTGCCGGCCGTCGATCGCGCGCAGATCGCCGCGGGACAGCTCGAGGTCGGCGGCGGCCAGGTTCCCGGCGATGCGCTCCGGGGCGTCGGACTTCGGGACCGCGACGGTGCCCTGCTGCCGGTGCCAGGCCAGCACGACCTGGGCGGGCGTCCGGCCGAGCCGGGCGGCGATCCCGACGATCACCGGGTCGTCCAGGACGGCGCCGCGGCCCAGCGGGCTCCACGCCCCGGTGACGATGCCGTGCGCGTGGTGCAGCGCGCGCAGCCCGTGCTGCTGCAGGTGCGGGTGCAGCTCGACCTGGTTGAGCGCCGGCGTCGGCCCGCCCAGCGACAGCACCCGGCGCAGGTGCGAGGCGCGGAAGTTGGAGACGCCGACCGCGCGGGCGCGGCCGTCGTCGAGCAGCTCGGCCATCGCGTTCCAGGTCCGCAGGCAGTGGTCCCACTCGGGGTTCGGCCAGTGCACGAGGTAGAGGTCGACGTGGCCGAGGCCGAGCCGGTCCAGGCTCCGCTCGGCGGCGCGCAGTGCGTCGTCCCGGCCGCGGCCGACGTTCCACACCTTGGTGGTCACGAACAGCTCGTCGCGGGGGATGCCGGACGCCGCGATCGCGGCGCCGACGCCCTGCTCGTTCTCGTAGACGGCGGCGGTGTCGATGCTGCGGTAGCCGGCCGCGAGCGCGCGGGTCACTGTGGCCCCGGCGTCCCGGGACTCGGAGACCCCGAACCCGGTCCGGGGCATGCGTACGCCGTTGTTCAGCGTCACGGTGTCGTGCGGCACGGTGGGCGCCTCCAGGGATGACGTGGGGTGGGAGGGATCCGGCGACCACGTCGTCGCGCCACCCGGTACAGCGCGTCCCGCGCGCCGCAGCATCCCGGCGGAGGCTGGTCTCACACCGCCGGATCGGCCCCGGCCGGCCGGAACACGGCGAGCGCGCCGGCCAGCATCGCGTAGTACCCGGCCAGCCAGACGACGGCGGCGAGCGTGTCCCTGCCGAGCGCCGACAGCGCCTCGGCGTACCGGCCGTCGTCGACGTCGTGCCTGGTCAGCAGGTCTCGGACGACCCGGACCGTGATCAGCTCGGCGTCGTCGAGACCGGCCGGTTCGGCGCCGTCGAGCAGCGCCTGCAGCTGCCCGCGCGTCAGACCGGTGTCGAGCGCCGAGGCCTCGTGCGACGACCATTCGAACGCCGAGCGGGTGTGCGCGGCCACCGTCAGCACGGCGAGCTCGCGCAGCCGCGGCGGCAGGTCCGGGTCGGTGCGCAGGGCCGCGCCGACCTGCTGCACCGCGCCGCCGATCCCCGGCGAGAACAGCATCGCGCCGAACGGGCCGAGCAGGCGTCCGTGGTCGTCGACCAGCGGGATGCGGGACTGCTCGGCGCGCGGGCCGCCGGCGATCGCGTCGTGCAGGGCCCGGCGTTCCGGATCCAGCGTCCCGGGGTCGAGCGGTGCGGTGCGGTGCGGGCCGGACGGGCGCGGGCGGTCGGTCACGCGCGGAGGGTAGGCCGGGACCGGCGCCGGTGGCCACGGTGCCCGGCCGGACCCGGATCTGATGGGCACCGCGCACAGCAGCGGTCCGGACGGTTGTGCCGGACCCCGCGGTGGGGTGTCCTCGGCGGAGCAGCCGTGCCGCGGACGTGGAGGAGGCGACGATGCCGTACTACCGCCGTGTCGGGGAGGTACCGCCGAAGCGGCACACCCAGCACCGCAGGCCCGACGGGACGCTCTACTACGAGGAGCTGATGGGCGAGGAGGGGTTCTCCTCGGACTCGTCGCTGCTCTACCACGCGGGCGTGCCGTCGGCGATCGTCGACGCGACGCCGTGGGAGCTGCCCGACCAGTCGCTCGCGGAGAACCGGCCGCTGATCCCGCGGCACCTGAAGCTGCACGAGCTGGGCGCCGCGGACTGGAAGGGGGTGGACCCCGTCACCGGACGCCGGCTGGTGCTGGGCAACGACGACGTCCGGATCTCCTACGTCGTCGCCGGCGAGACCAGCCCGCTCTACCGCAACGCCGTCGGCGACGAGTGCGTCTACGTCGAGTCCGGCGCCGGCACCGTCGAGACCGTGTTCGGGGTGCTGGACGCCCGCCAGGGCGACTACGTGATCCTCCCGCGCTCGACCACCCACCGGTGGGTGCCGGCCGGGTCGGAGCCGCTGCGGCTCTACGCGATCGAGGCCGCCTCGCACGTCGCCCCGCCCGCCCGGTATCTGTCCCGCTACGGGCAGCTGCTCGAGCACGCCCCCTACTGCGAGCGGGACCTGCACGGGCCGGCCGAGCCGCTGCTGGTCGAGGGCACCGACGTCGAGCTGCTGGTCCGGCACCGCGGCGGGCAGCACGGCGTGACCGGGACCCGCTACGTCGTGCCGACCCATCCGTTCGACGTCGTCGGCTGGGACGGGTGCCTCTACCCGTGCACCTTCAACGTGGCCGACTTCGAGCCGATCACCGGACGGGTGCACCAGCCGCCGCCGGTGCACCAGGTGTTCGCGGGCACCGGCTTCGTCATCTGCAACTTCGTGCCGCGCAAGGTCGACTACCACCCGCTCGCGGTGCCGGTGCCCTACTACCACTCGAACGTCGACTCGGACGAGGTGATGTTCTACTGCGGCGGCGACTACACCGCGCGCAAGGGCTCCGGGATCGGGCAGGGCTCGATCTCGCTGCACCCGGGCGGGCACAGCCACGGGCCGCAACCGTCGGCGATCGAGCGGGCGCTGGGCGCGGAGTACTTCGACGAGCTCGCCGTCATGGTCGACACCTTCCGGCCGCTGTCGCTCGGCGAGGGGGGATCGGCCTGCGAGGACCCCGGCTACCCGTGGACCTGGGCCGGCCGCGGACCGGCCGGCTGATCGCGTCGCGCCGGCTGCGGCTCCTCGCCCCGGGATCGGCTACCGGGCGTGCCAGGCGGTCGCGGCCCGGGTGACCAGCACGCGTCCCAGGACCAGTGCGACGCCGACGGACAGCCCGCCGACCACCAGCAGCCAGGGGTCGCCGGCCAGGTCGTCGGCGAGCCGGTCGCCGGCCAGGTAGCCGATCCCGACGAGCACCGCGGCGCGGACCGCGGTGGCGGGCACGATCCAGGCCATGAAACGCCGGAACCCGACCCGGGCCAGACCGGCGGCGAGGTAGGCAGGCACCGCGCCGATGTCGACGAGCTTCGCCCCGATCACGATCCGCGGCAGGTGCGTGTGCACCTCGGAGGCCAGGGCCTCCTTGCGCTGGTCGGTGAGACCGAGCCGGGCCAGTATCCGGGCGACCCTCGGCCGGCCGCCGTGCCGGCCCAGCGCGTAGAGGATCGTGTCGCCCAGCACGTCCGCGGCGACCGCGGCCAGCCAGACGCCCCACCACGGCAGCTGCCCGGCCCCGGCCAGCGCCGCCGCGGACACCGTGACGATCGGCCCCTCGAGAAACGCGCCCACGCCGACCAGCAGGAGCGCACGGAACGGGACTGCCGGCACCGCGGCGAGCAACGCCGCCACGGCGTCCATCCCCGGTCCCGTCATGCCCGCTCCTCGCCTCACTCGTCTGCTGCAATCGTGCCCTGACCGGTCGTACCCGTGTCGGCCGACCCCCGTCGGGATACCCGCATCCGGGTGGTCTCATCGCGAGAACCCGCAGCGTCACCCCGGCGGTGAGGGCCGCGATCCCCCGGGCGGGCATGCTGGGGTGGTGCCGGTCGGCCTCATGGTCCAGCTCGTGCTCGGCGCCGTGCTGCTCGCCTGCGGGGTGCTGCTGCTGTCAGTGGGATCGCTGGTCACCGGGGGCGTCGTTACGGTCGCCGGGATCGGCTGGGCCGGGCTGTGCCTGCGCCGGCTGTGACCGCGCGGACCCGGGTGCGCGCTCAGGCGTCGTAGTCGACCGTCACCGTGTCCGAGACCGGCCGGGTCTGGCAGGTCAGCACGAAGCCGGCGGCCACCTCGTCGTCCTCGAGGGCGAAGTTGCGGCGCATGTCGGTCTCCCCCGTGGTGACCCTGGCCCGGCAGGTCCCGCACACCCCGCCCTTGCAGGCGAACGGCAGATCGCCGCGCACTCGCTGCGCCGAGTCGAGCAGCGCCTCGTCGCGGGGCAGGCTCAGCGTGGTCGACCGCCCGTTCAGGACGACGGTGACCTCGCTGCCGGTGCCGTCGAGCTGTGGCTCGTCGTCGGAGCGGTGCACCTCCGGCGGCGGCTCGCCGACGTAGAACAGCTCGCGGTGCACCCGCCTGCGGGCGACGTCGAGCTCGCCGAGCACCGACGCGGCGGCCTCGGTCATCCCCAGCGGCCCGCACAGCCACCAGTCGTCGACCCCCTGGACGTCGACCACCTTCCCGAGCAGCACCTGCAGCTTCTCCTCGTCGAGCCGGCCGCCCGCGACCTCGGCCTCGGTGGGTTCGCGGGACAGCACGTGCAGCAGGTGCAGCCTCGGGCCGTACGCGTCCTTGAGGTCGGCGATCTCCTCGGTGAACATGACCGTGTCGCTGCGCCGGTTGCCGTAGACCAGGGTGACCCGTGTGTCGTCGTACGCGGCGAGCAGCGAGGACGCGATGGACAGCACCGGCGTGATGCCCGAGCCTGCGGCGATCAGCCCGTGATGGGTTCCCGCGGTGATCTCCGGGGTGAACGAGCCGCCCGGCGACCCGACCTCGACCACGTCACCGGGTTCGACGGCGTCGACCAGCCAGGCGGAGAACAGGCCGCCGTCCACCCGGCGCACCCCCACCCGGGGGGCCGCGCCGGCCGGGGCACAGATCGAGTAGGAGCGGCGCTCCTCGCCGTCCGGGGTCTCCCGGCGCAGGGTGAGGTACTGGCCGGGCCGGAAGTCGTAGTGCTCGCGCAGGTCGTCGGGGACGTCGAAGGTCACCGCGACGGCGTCGTCGCACAGCCGGTCCACGCCGGACACGACGAGCCGGTGGAAGCCGGCCGGGAGCGCGTCCGGGCCGTCGTCGTCGGTGAGCAGGGCCTCGATCTCGTCGTCCAGTTCCAGGGTGCTGCGGCCGTGGGCCTGGTTCGCGCGGGCCTGCCAGGCCGCGGCACGCCGTCGCTCGGTGGCCATCGGTCTAGATCTCCTTCATGTGCTCGAAGGGCTCCCGGCAGGCGCCGCAGGTCCGCAGCGCGGTGCAGGCGGTCGGGCCGAACCGGGAGAACTCCGTGGTCGCCGGGGACCCGCACTGCGGGCAGCGCACCACCGACGACGGGGCCTCGAGAGTCAGCGGGATCGGCCCGGTGCCGCGTTCCGGGACCCGCCCCGGCGGGGCGACGCCGGCCTCGGCGAGCTTGCGCCGGCCGGTCTCACTGATCCAGTCGGTGCTCCAGGCCGGCGAGAACACCGTGCGCACCTCGACCGGTCCGTACCCGGCGGTGCCGAGCGTGCGGGCGATGTCTGCCCGCATCTCCTCGATCGCCGGGCAGCCCGAGTAGGTCGGCGTGATCGTCACCGTGACACCCGCGTCGTGCTCGGTCACCGATCGGATGACGCCGAGGTCGTCCAGGGTCAGCATCGGCATCTCCGGGTCCACGACACGGGCGACGACGTCGCGGGCGCCAAGGGCCGGCGCGGTCACCACGACGCTCCCGGGTGCTTGCGGGCCAGGCTCTGCATCTCGGCCAGGGCGGGCTCGAGCTTCTCGGTGTGCACGCCGTGGCGGCCGCCGCGTCCGCCGATCGTGCCCATCGGGGGCCGGTCCGGGCGGGTCAGTGTCGCAGTGACGAGAACCCGGTCCAGCACCGCGTCGACCTCGGCGCGGGTCTCCGCGGGGTCGGCGGCGATCCCGGCCGTGACCAGGCGCCGTTCCGGGGCGGAGGTACGGAACAGCTCGTCCAGCAGCGGCCACACCCACTCCAGCGCCGCCTGCATCCGCTCGTGCGAGACCGGCGTGCCGTCGCCGAGACGCAGCGTCCAGCGGGCGGCGTAGTCGCGGTGGTAGGTGACCTCCTTGACGCCCTTCGCGGCGACGGCGGCGAGCACCGGGTCGGTCGAGCCCTCGAGCCGCTGCAGCAGCGCGAGGCGCCAGGTGGCGAACACCAGCAGCCGGGCGACGCAGCGGGCGAAGTCGAGGTCGTCGGACGGTTCGGCGAGCGCGACGTTGCGGAACTCGGAGACCTCGCGCCGGTAGGCCAGCGCGTCCTCGTCCCGGCCCGGGCGGCCGGGGACCAGCCCCTCCACGTGACCGGCCCGGGACAGCAGCATCCGGGCCTGTCCGAGCAGGTCGAGCGCGGTGTTCGCGAGCGCGACCTCCTCCTCCAGCTCCGGGGCGTTGGACACCCACTCGGTGAGCCGGTGGCTGTAGACCAGGGCGTCGTCGCCCAGCATCAGGCAGTACTCGGCCAGGTCCGCCGGGTCCGCGCCGTCCGGGACGGCGGCGGTGATGTCGGCCTCGAGCTCGGCGTCGAACCCGGAGCCGAACGCCCAGCGCGGGTCGTCCTGCCCGACGGTCTCCGACAGCGCCTGGTAGGCGTTCGTGGCGTCCTCGTCGTGGGCGTGCGGGCTCACAGGTGCGGCACCTCCTCCGGGATCGCGTAGAAGGTCGGGTGCCGGTAGACCTTGTCCGCGCTCGGCGCGAAGAACGGGTCCTTCTCGTCCGGGCTGGACGCGGCGATGTGATCGGCCCGCACCACCCACAGCGAGACGCCCTCGTTGCGGCGGGTGTAGACGTCGCGGGCGTTGTGCAGGGCCATCTCGTCGTCGGCGGCGTGCAGCGATCCGACGTGCACGTGGTTGAGCCCGCGCTTGCCGCGCACGAACACCTCGTAGAGCGGCCAGGTCCGCCGGGACGGTCGCTCACCGGCGCCGGTCTCGACACCCGCGGTGGGCACGGCTCCGTGCCCACCCTCCGCAGTGACGTCTTCCGGGTTCACCTTCTGCTCGCTCATGTCCCGGCCTCCGCTCGTGCCGCCTGCTTGTCCGCGTACGCCTGGGCCGCCTCGCGCACCCACGCACCGTCCTCGTGGGCGCGGCGCCGGTGCGCCAGCCGCTGCTGGTTCGCCGGCCCGGCGCCGGAGATCACGGCCGTGAACTCGCTCCAGTCCGGCTCGCCGAAGTCGTGCGCGCCCCGCTCGTCGTTCCACCGCAGGTCCGGGTCGGGCAGCGTGACGCCCAGAGCCGCGGCCTGCGGGACGGTCATGTCCACGAACCGCTGCCGCAGCTCGTCGTTGGTGTGCCGCTTGATGCCCCACGCCATCGACTGGTGCGTGTTCGGCGAGTCGCCGTCGGCCGGGCCGAACATCATCAACGACGGCCACCACCATCGGTCCACCGACTCCTGCACCATCGCCCGCTGCGCGTCGGTGCCGTTCATCAGCGACAGCAGCGACTCGTAGCCCTGGCGCTGGTGGAACGACTCCTCCTTGCAGATCCGGATCATCGCCCGGGCGTACGGGCCGTAGGAGCAGCGGCACAACGGCACCTGGTTCGCGATCGCGGCCCCGTCCACCAGCCAGCCGATGACGCCGATGTCGGCCCAGGAGAGCGTCGGGTAGTTGAAGATCGACGAGTACTTCTGCCGCGAGGAGATCAGCTTCTCGGTCAGCTCCTCGCGATCGACCCCGAGCGTCTCGGCGGCCGCGTAGAGGTACATCCCGTGTCCGGCCTCGTCCTGCACCTTCGCCAGCAGGATCGCCTTCCGGCGCAGCGACGGCGCCCGCAGCAGCCAGTTGCCCTCGGGCTGCATCCCGATGATCTCGGAATGCGCGTGCTGCGCGATCTGCCGGATCAACGTCTTGCGGTACGCCTCGGGCATCCAGTCCCGCGGCTCGATCCGCTGGTCCGCCGCGATCGTCGCGTCGAACCGTTCCTCCAGCTCGGCCTCGCTCGGCGCGGTGCTCGTCACTGGGCCACCTCCGTACCGAATGTTCGTTCGGCTAGTGTGGCGCAGCGTCCGCCGCCCCGCAACCCCGCAGCGCGCCGGCGGCCGTGCCGGCGAGTGTGACGTTCGCGCCGTCCCCGCGGCGGAAACGTGCAGATCGACGGGGTGAGGCCCACCGCTCCCGCGGTTGCGGGTGCCGGATCGTGCGACGAGGGAACCGGGTGGGGCCCGGCGTCGTCCGAGCCACATGAACCTGAATCGACCGTTCGTGGGGTCGGCGGCGATCGCAGCCGGCCTGGTGACTCCGAGGCAGCTGCGTGGCCGAGCCTTCACGGCGCTGTTCCGCGGCGTGTTCGTCGCGTCCGACGTGGCGGTGACCTACCTGGTGCACTGCGAGGCCGCCGCGCTGTCGTTCGGTGTGCTGGTCGACAGCTCGCCCGAGCGCCGACCAGGCCTTCCGTCGGCGAGCTCGTCGGCCTGCTCGGCGGCGCTGGCCGGGTGGGCCGCGGCGGAGATGCTCGGGGCGGCGTGCGCACCCCGGCGGGCGCCGGTCGAGGTCCTCGTGGTGCGGGGCCGTCGCCGTGCGCAGCCCGGGCTGCGGGTGCGTCACGCCCAGGTGCCCCCGGCGGAGATCGCGTCGGGGGTGCGGATCCCGGTCCCGGGCCGCCGGCGCCGGTTCGTGCCCGGGCGCACGGTGACCACGACTTCGGCGGTCCGGGCTGCGTTCGACCTGGCCCGGGTCGAGGACCGGGTCGATGCGGTGATCGCCCTCGACGCGCTCTCCCGCATCGGTGGGTTCGCCCCGGCCGCCGTCCTCGACCTGGCGACACGGCACCCGGGACAGCGGGGAGCCGCCCGGCTGGGCGGTCGGATCGCGCTGGCGAGCCCGTTGGCCGAGTCGCCGATGGAGACCCGGGTGCGGCTCGCCCTGCACGACCACGGTGTCCGGCCGCCCGTGCTGCAGCACCCGGTGGGTGAGTACCGCATCGATCTCGCCTATCCGGATCTGCTCCTCGGCATCGAGTACGACGGCGGGCACCACCTGACCCCGGAGCAGGCCCGGGACGACCTCGCCCGCCAGGCGTTCCTCACCGCGCGGGGTTGGGAGATCCTCCGGCCCGAGGCGCACATCGTGCTGCACCGTCCGGAGTACGTGGCCGGCCTCGTCCGCTATCGCCTCGCCCGCCGAGATGCACGTTTCCGCCGCGCTCGCGACCGGAACGTACATCTCGCGGTCAGGGAGCCGGGACGATCCCGGTGAAGGTGGCGGCGACGACGTCCTCGGGCAGGGTGGCGGTGCCCGGGCGGCCGGGCCGGTACCACTCGACGATCGAGTTGACGAGGCCGGAGAGCAGCCGCGCCGCGAGCGCGGGATCGATGCCCGCCTGCACCTCACCGGCCTCGACGGCCTCCCGGACCAGCCCGGTGATCTCGGCGTCGAACGCCCGCCGGCGCTCCAGGGCCCACCGCTCGGTCTCGGTGTTGCCGCGGACCCGCAGCAACAGCGTCACGTACGGCAGCTCGGTCGTCAGGACCCGGACCTGCTCGCGCACGATCGTCCGCAGCCGCTCCGCGGGTGCTCCGTCCCGGGCGCCGGGCAGGTCCAGCACGCCGAACAGGCCGTCCACGGCGCGTTCCAGCGCCGCCCGCAGCAGCGCCTCCTTGCCGGTGAAGTGGTGGTAGAACGACGACTTGGTGATCCCCGCGGCGCGCGAGAGGTCCTCCATCGACGTCGCGTCGTAGCCGCGCGCGATGAACTCGCCGACGGCGGTCTCCAGTAGCGACTCGCGGCCGCCGCTGGGCCGGCGGGCCCGCTTCGTCGGCGCCTCGCTCATCGGCCCTCGAACGTGGGCGTCTTCTTGGCGAGGAAGTCCGCGACGGCGGCCCGGTGGTCCCGGGTGGTGGCCAGCCGGGCCTGGGCGTCGGCCTCGTGCTCCAGGACGGCCGGCATCTCGTTCACCGCGCCGAACCGGACCGCGGCCTTGACCTCGGCGTAGGCCGCGGTCGGCCCGGCCGCGAGCCGGCGGGCCAGCACCAGCGCGGTGTCCAGTACCTCGGCGGCGGGGACGACATCGCGGACCAGGCCCCAGTTGCGGGCGTCGTCGGCGGTGAACGTGTCGCCGCACAGCAGGAGCTCGGTCGCCCGGGCGACCCCGACCGCGTGCGCCAGGCTCGCCGAGAGCCCGGTGTCGGCGGTGAGGCCGATCCCGGTGAACGCCGTGGAGAACGTCGTCCCCTCGGCGGCGATCCGCAGATCGGCGGCCAGGGCCAGGCCGAGCCCGGCGCCGACGCAGGGTCCGTTGACCGCCGCGATCACCGGCTTCGGCATCCCGGTGACGGAGCGGACCAGCGGGTTGTAGTGCTCGCGGACGGTGTCGAACGCGGTCGTCGCATCCCGCTCCAGGTTCGCCGCGTGCTCCCCGAGGTCCTGGCCGACACAGAACGCCTTCCCGGAGCCGGTGATCACCACGGCGCGCACCGAGTCGTCCCCGGCGACCTCGTCGACGGCCGGGAGCAGGGCCTCCTTGAGCTCGACGGTGAGCGCGTTGTACTTCGCCGGCCGGTTCAGCGACAGTACCGCCACGGCGGGGTCGGTCTCGTCGCGGGTGCGGAGCACGGCGGGGTCGGCAGAGTCGGCCATCGGCACACCATAGCCACCGACCGAACGATCGGTCTCCTCTCGCGTCGATGCGTGTCGACTCCACAACGCGAGCAGCGGGCCGCGCGGAGGCTCCACAACGCGGGGAAGGGGTGCTAGCGTGCCTGCCGAACGAACGGTCGGTTCAATGATTCGCTTCCGGAGGCGTCACCGATGACCCTGCTCCGTAGCCACCTCGCGGGTTCCTGGCAGACCGGGACCGGGGAGGGGCGACCGCTGTATGACGCGGTGACCGGCGACGAGGTCACCCGCATCTCCGCCGACGGTCTCGACCTGGCCGGCGCGCTGGAGTTCGGGCGGCGCACCGGCGGTCCCGCCCTGCGTGAGCTCACCTTCCACCAGCGCGCCGCCCTGCTCAAGGCGCTGGGGCAGCACCTGCGCGAGCATCGCGACGAGCTCTACGCGGTGTCCGCGCGGACCGGCGCGACGCTCGGTGACTCGAAGTTCGACGTCGACGGCGGCATCGGCGTGCTGCTCGCCTACGCGTCCAAGGCCAAGCGCGAGTTGCCCAACGACACGATCCACGTCGAGGGCGACGTCGAGGCGCTCGGCCGGGGCGGGACGTTCCTGGGTCAGCACGTCCTCACCCCGTTGCACGGGGTCGCGGTGCAGGTCAACGCGTTCAACTTCCCGGTATGGGGGCCGCTGGAGAAGCTCGCCCCGGCGTTCCTCGCCGGTGTGCCCACGCTGGTCAAACCGGCGACCCCGACCGCGTTCCTGACCGCGAAGCTGATCGAGCTGATCGTCGACTCCGGACTGCTTCCGGACGGTGCGCTGCAGTTCGTCGCCGGCTCGCTCGGCGACACCTTCACCCGCCTCACCGGGCAGGACCTGGTGTCGTTCACCGGCTCCGCCGCGACCGCGCAGACCCTGCGCAGCCACCCCGCGCTGGTGCGCAACGCGGTGCGCTTCTCCGCCGAGGCGGACTCGCTGAACCTGGCCGCGCTCGGCCCGGACGCGTCGCCCGGGACCGACGAGTTCGACCTGTTCGTCAAGGCCCTGACCACCGAGATGACGGTCAAGGCCGGGCAGAAGTGCACGGCGATCCGGCGCGCGTTCGTGCCCCGGACTCAGGTCGACGCCGTGGTCGAGGCGGTGTCCGCGAGGCTGGCGAGGGTCGTCGTCGGCGCCCCGGACGCCGAGGGTGTCGGGATGGGAGCGCTGGCGAGCCTGGACCAGCGCGAGGAGGTCCGGCGCAGCGTGAAGGCGCTGCGCGACGCCGGCCGGATCGCGTTCGGCGACCCGGACTCCGTCGAGGTGACCGGCGCCGACGCCGAGCGGGGCGCGTTCGTCTCGCCGCTGCTGCTGGTCGGTGACCCGGAGCGGGCCGAGCCGCACGAGGTCGAGGCGTTCGGGCCGGTCGCGACGGTGCTGCCCTACGACTCGACCGCGCAGCTGATCGACTACGCCGCCCGCGGCCAGGGCAGCCTGGCCGGGTCCGTGGTGAGCGGGGACCCGCAGTTCGTCCGCGAGGTCGTGCTCGGTATCGCCCCGTTCCACGGCCGGGTACACGTCCTCAACGCCCGCGACGGCGCGGAGTCCACCGGGCACGGCTCCCCGTTGCCGCAGCTCGTGCACGGCGGTCCCGGCCGGGCCGGTGGCGGCGAGGAGATGGGTGGGATCCGCGGCGTGTTCCACCACATGCAGCGCACCGCGGTCCAGGCCGACCCGGACTCGCTGGTCGCGATCACCGGCCGCTGGGTGAGCGGCGCGCAGCGCCACGAGTCCGATGTGCACCCGTTCCGCAAGCACCTCGAGGAGCTGCGGCCGGGCGACTGCCTGGTCGCCGGACCCCGCCGGGTCAGCCGGGAGGACGTGGAGCACTTCGCCGAGTTCACCGGCGACACCTTCTACGCGCACATGGACTCCGCCGCCGCCGCGGCGAACCCGCTGTTCGGGCAGCGGGTCGCGCACGGCTACCTGGTCGTGTCGCTGGCCGCGGGCCTGTTCGTCGACCCGGATCCGGGACCGGTGCTGGCCAACTTCGGCGTCGACGGGCTGCGGTTCCTCACCCCGGTGCGGTTCGACGACGAGCTCACCGTGACCCTGACCTGCAAGCAGATCACCCCGCGCGAGTCCGCCGGGTACGGCGAGGTCCGCTGGGACGCCGACGTCACCCGGCAGGACGGCGAGTCCGTCGCCCGCTACGACGTGCTGACCCTCGTCGCGAAGCAGGAGGGACAGTGACCACCTCGGTGCACAAGCGGCTGGGGGAGCCGGCCCCGGCGGACCTGCTGGACCCGGCCGAACGGATGTCGGTCGACGAGCTGCGCGCGCTGCAGCTGCGGCGGCTGCAGTGGACGCTGCGGCACGCCTACGACAACGTCGGCCACTACCGGGCGAAGTTCGACGCGCACGGCGTGCACCCGGACGACTGCCGCGAGCTCGCCGACATCGCCAACTTCCCGACGACGACCAAGGCCGACCTGCGCGAGACCTACCCGTTCGGCATGTTCGCGGTGCCGCGGGAACGGATCGCGCGGATCCACGCGTCGTCCGGGACGACCGGGCGGCCCACCGTCGTCGGCTACACCGCGGGCGACATCGACAACTGGGCGACGCTGGTGGCGCGTTCGATCCGCGCCGCGGGCGGGCGGCCCGGGCACCGGGTGCACGTCGCGTACGGCTACGGCCTGTTCACCGGCGGGCTGGGGGCGCACTACGGCGTGGAGAAGCTCGGCGCGACGGCGATCCCGGTGTCCGGCGGAATGACGCCGCGCCAGGTCCAGCTGATCACCGACTTCGAACCCGAAGTGATCATGCTGACGCCGTCCTACATGCTCACCCTGCTCGACGAGTTCGAGCGCCGGGGCATCGACCCGCGGAGCTCGTCGCTGCAGGTCGGGATCTTCGGCGCCGAGCCCTGGACGGAGCAGATGCGCGCCGAGATCGAGCAGCGCGCCGGCATCCACGCGGTCGACATCTACGGGCTGTCCGAAGTGATGGGACCGGGTGTCTCGCAGGAGTGCGTGGAGACCAAGGACGGCCTGCACATCTGGGAGGACCACTTCCTGCCGGAGGTCGTCGACCCCCTGGACGGCACCCCGCTCCCGGACGGCGCGGAGGGCGAGCTGCTGTTCACCAGCCTCACCAAGGAGGGGCTGCCGATCATCCGCTACCGCACCCGGGACCTGACGACGCTGCACCCGGGCACCGCGCGGCCGTCGATGCGCCGGATGGCCAAGATCACCGGCCGGTCCGACGACATGATCATCCTGCGTGGGGTGAACGTCTTCCCGACCCAGATCGAGGAGATCGTGCTGCGCACGCCGGGGTTCGCCCCGCACTTCCAGCTGGTGCTCAGCACCGAGGGCCGGATGGACACCCTCGGGGTGCGGGTCGAGGCCCGGCACGACACCCCGGGCGACCGGCGCGCACCGGCCGCGGCCGAGCTGGTGCGGGCGGTGAAGGAGACCGTCGGCATCACGGTGACCTGCGAGGTCGTCGACCCGGACACCCTGGAGCGCTCGGTCGGGAAGCTGCAGCGCTTGCAGGACCGCCGGAGAGGCTGACGTGCCCGCCGCAACGCTCGAACGCCCGTCGGGCGCCCCGCCGGGGCCCCGGCGGATGCTGCGTGACCTGGGAGTGCAGTACGCGGCGAACGGCCTGATCGGCCTGATCTTCGCCGCCACCGGGCCGATCGCGGTGATCCTCGCGGCCGGGGTGCAGGGCGGTCTCGGCGGCCGCGAACTCGCGTCATGGCTGTTCGGGGTGTTCTTCCTGAACGGCCTGCTGACCGTGCTGGCCTGCTGGTTCTACCGGCAGCCGCTGGGGTTCTTCTGGACCATCCCGGGCACCGTGCTGGTCGGGCAGGCACTGGGGCACCTGAGCCTGCCCGAGGTGGTCGGGGCCTACCTGGCGACCGGGCTGCTGATGCTGCTGCTCGGGCTGTCCGGCTGGGTCCGGACGGCGATGGCCGCGATCCCGATGCCGATCGTGATGGCGATGGTGGCCGGGGTGTTCCTCGGTTTCGGCACCGGACTGGTCACCGCCGTCGCCGGTGACGGCGCGGTCGCCGTCCCGATGGTCGTGGTGTTCGTGCTGCTCAGCGCCTGGCCGGCGGCCGGACGCCGGATGCCGCCGGTGCTCGGGGCGCTGCTGGCCGGGGTTGTCGCGGTGCTGGTGAGCGGGCACCGCGGCGCCGGTGGCGGGGACCTCACCGGCTGGCTGGCGGCTCCGGCGCTGGTCACCCCGCAGTGGTCGGTGCAGGCGCTGCTGGAGTTGGTCGTCCCGCTGGCGATCACCGTGCTGGTGGTGCAGAACGGGCAGGGGGTCGCGGTGCTGCGCGGCGCCGGGCACGACCCGCCGACCAACGCGGTCACCGTGGCCTGCGGCCTGTGGTCCGCGCTCGCCGCCGGCGTCGGCGCCGTCTCGACCTGCCTCACCGGGCCGACGAACGCGCTGCTCACCGCGTCCGGCGAGCGGGACCGCCAGTACACCGCCGGGATCGTCTGCGGGGCGCTGGCGATGGTGTTCGGGCTGTGCGCACCGCTGGTGGTGCGCACGATGCTGGCCGCACCGCCGGCGTTCCTCGCGACCCTCGGCGGGCTCGCGATGCTCAAGGTGCTGCAGTCGTCGTTCGTGGCGGCGTTCGGCGCCCGCGTGACGCTGGGGGCGCTGGTGACGTTCGTGGTCACCGTCTCCGGGGTGACCGCGTTCAACATCGGGGCCCCGTTCTGGGGGCTGGTCGCCGGGATCGCGACGGCGTGGCTGCTGGAACGCGACGACCTGACCCGGGAGCGGGACGGAACCGTCGCCCGGTGAGCTCGCCAGGTTCTGGTGAGCTCGCCAGGTTCTATGGTGGGCCGATGGAGGCGGACGCGACCCCGCGCTGCGCCCAGGAGTCCCTCCGCGGCGTCGAACTGGACATGGCCCGGGCCGAGCCGGTGCTCTTCGTCTGCGGGCACGGCGGGCGGGATCGGTGCTGCGTCATCGAGGGCAGGCCGTTGGCGGCCGAGCTGGCCGGGAGCGGGGTCGATGTCTGGGAGTGCAGCCACCTCGGCGGGCACCGCTTCGCGCCGACCGCTCTCGTGCTGCCGTCGGGGTACGCCTACGGCCGGCTCGACGTGTCGGCGACGCTCACGGCCTTCGATGCGGCGCGGGCCGGTGAGATGGAGCTCGGGCGCTGCCGGGGACGCACCACCTGGCCGGGTCCCGGACAGGTCGCCGAGCTCGTGGTCCGCGCGACGGTGGGGATCTGGGCGGTCGGCGCGCTCACGGTCGACGTCGGTGATCCGAAGACTCCCCGGGTCCGGCATGTCGACGGCCGGACGTGGCAGGTCGGGCTGCATCGGGGGGCGCTGGCAGGCCCCCGGCCCTCCGACTGCGGGGGTGAGCCTGAACCGGTCAGCCCGCTCATCGCGGGCCCGGTCGAACAGGTCACCTAGTACCCCAGGGCTGGTCGAGCCGTGCCCGGACGGCGTCCGCGATCCGCGACAGGGCGTCGACGTCGTCGTCGGACAGGGCGTCGAAGACCAGCTCGCGGACCGTCTCGACGTGGGCCGGGGCGGCCCGCTCGATCGCGGCCCGGCCGTCGTCGGTCAGCACGACGAAGTTGCCGCGCCCGTCGTCGGCACAGTCCTCGCGGGTCACCAGGCCACGCTTCTGCATCCGCGCCAGGTGGTGCGAGAGCCGGCTCTTCTCCCACTGCAGGGCCTCGGCGAGCTCCAGCACCCGCAACCGCTGCTCAGGCCGGTCGGTCAAGGCGACCAGCACGTCGAAGTCGGCGATCGACAGGCCCGAGTCCGCCTGCAGCCGGCGGTGCAGCTCCGCGTGCAGGCGCGCCTGCATCGCCAGGTACCCCCGCCACGCCGCCTGCTCGCGGTCGTCCAGCCACCGTGTCACGGGATCGATCCTACCGGAATAATTGACACATCATCTATGTTGCCGGCAATATAGATGACACATCAACAAGATGGTCGGTTCCCGGAGGTGGATGGCAATGCAGTTCGGAGTCTTCTCGGTCAGCGACATCACGGAGGACCCGACGACCGGTCGCGCGCCGAGCGAGGGCGAGCGGATCAAGGCCGCGGTCGCGATCGCCCGCAAGGTCGAGGAGGTCGGGCTGGACGTGTTCGCGATCGGCGAGCACCACAACCCACCGTTCTTCTCGTCCTCGCCGACGACCACGCTCGGCTACATCGCCGCGCAGACGCGGCGGCTGCAGCTGTCCACGGCGACCACGCTGATCACCACGAACGACCCGGTGAAGATCGCCGAGGACTTCGCGATGCTGCAGCACCTGTCCGACGGCCGGGTCGACCTGACACTCGGTCGCGGGAACACCGGCCCGGTCTACCCGTGGTTCGGCCAGGACATCCGCCAGGGCATCAACCTGGCGATCGAGAACTACGCACTGCTGCGAAAGCTGTGGGACGACGAGGTCGTCGACTGGGAGGGGCGCTTCCGCACCCCGCTGCAGGGCTTCACCTCGACCCCGCGCCCGCTGGACGGCGTCGCGCCGTTCGTCTGGCACGGGTCGATCCGCAGCCCGGAGATCGCGGAGCAGGCCGCCTACTACGGCGACGGCTTCTTCCACAACCACATCTTCTGGCCGGCGTCGCACACCAAGCGGATGGTCGAGTTCTACCGCAAGCGCTGGGAGCACCACGGTCACGGACCGGCGGAGCGCGCGATCGTCGGCCTCGGTGGACAGGTGTTCATGCGGCGCAACTCGCAGGACGCGGTGAACGAGTTCCGGCCGTACTTCGACAACGCCCCGGTCTACGGGCACGGGCCGTCGCTGGAGGACTTCAGCCGGGAGACGCCGCTGACCGTCGGCAGCCCGCAGCAGGTCATCGACCGGACCCTCGGGTTCCGCGAGTACGTCGGTGACTACCAGCGGCAGCTGTTCCTGATCGACCACGCGGGCCTGCCGCTGAAGACCGTCCTGGAGCAGCTCGACATCCTCGGTGAGGAGGTCGTGCCGGTGCTCCGGAAGGAGTTCGCCGCGCTGCGCCCGGCCGGGGTGCCGGACGCGCCGACGCACGAGTCCCGCCTCGCCGCCCGGTCCGCCGGGGCGGGGACCACTGCACAGGAGACGGAGGCCGCCTGATGAACCGCAGGATCGTGGTGCTCAGCGCCGGGCTGTCGACGCCGTCGTCGACCCGGCTGCTGGCCGACCGGCTGGCCGCGGCGGCCACCGCGGCATTGCACACCCGGGGTGAGCAGAGCAGCATCGAGATCGTGGAGCTGCGCGAGCACGCCCGCGACCTCGCAGACCACCTGGTCACCGGTTTCCCGAACGCGGCCCTGCGGCCGGTGCTGGAGTCGGTGGCGGCCGCGGACGCCGTGGTCGCCGTGTCGCCGATCTTCTCGGCGTCCTACAGCGGGCTGTTCAAGACGTTCGTCGACGTCCTGGACCGCGACGCGCTGACCGGCACCCCGGTGCTGATCGCCGCCACAGGCGGGACGGCGCGGCACTCGCTCGCGCTGGAGCACGCGATGCGCCCGCTGTTCGCCCACCTGCGCGCCGTCGTCGTCCCGACGGCGGTGTTCGCCGCCCCGGAGGACTGGGGTGCCACCGAGGTGGGCACCTCGTTGGAGGGCCGGGTGGAGCGCGCGGCCGGTGAGCTGGCCGATGCCGTCGCGGCCCGCCCGCCTGCCGCGCACACCGACGAGTTCGACGACGTCCCGGACTTCACCGCACTGCTGAACAGCTGAGAGGGCTGAGCACGATGACCGACACGACCAGGACCGACACGACCAGGACCGACACCGAGCGTGACCGGATCCGCTCCGCGCACCTCAAGCCGACCGGCGAGCGGCCTGCCTCGTCGGCCCGCGGGCTGCACCACACGGCGCTGCTGAGCTCCGACGTCGAGCGGACGGTGCGCTTCTACCAGGACGTGCTGGGCTTCCCGCTCACCGAGCTGATCGAGAACCGGGACTACCCGGGCTCGTCGCACTTCTTCTTCGACATCGGCAACGGCAACCTTCTCGCGTTCTTCGACTTCCCGGGCCTCGACCTCGGCCCGTACGCCGAGGTGCTGGGCGGGCTGCACCACATGGCGATCAGCGTCGAGCAGGAGCGGTGGGACGAGCTGGTGGCGCGGCTGACCGAGGCCGGAGTGGAGCACGAGGTGCACTCCGGCGTCTCGGTGTACTTCCGTGACCCGGACGGCGCGCGGATCGAGCTGATCGCCGACCCGCTGGGCCAGATGTACGGCGAGACGGTCCTCTGACCGGCGCGTGCACGTCAGCGACGCACGCTGACGTGCACGTGGTCGTAGTGGCCGCCGGTGGCGTCCTGCGCGTCGTAGACCCCGCCGCCGTTGTAGGGGCGGCCCCAACCGGCGCGGCCCTCGCCGGAGTCACCGGTGCCGCGGTACCAGATCCGTCCCTGCCAGATCACGTACCGCACCCGCAGGTCTGCGGCGTTCGCCCGGAGCCAGTCCGCCAGTGCCCAGCCGGCATCGAGCTCCGCGCCCTGCGGGAACTCGCCGTAGCCGCCGGGGAAGAGGTCGCAGGCCCGTCCGGCCGGGTGGTCGCTGGAGGGGTTCCAGGCGTGCTCGGACCAGCAGGTGACGTCCCGCAGCGGCTGGTCGGGGCCGGGCTCGCCGAACCGGGCGACGACGGTGTCGTGCAGCCGCAGCGCGGTCGGGGTGAGGCAGCCCGACGTCGTGGGGTCGTCCCGGGTGCACTCCTCGGGCGGCGGCGGATCGACGATCTCCCACAGGTCGCCCGTGGTGAACCCGCGGCTGTCGGCGAACCACACGACCGCACCGCCGAGCACCGCGAACACGAGCAGGACCCCGAGCAACGGGGCGATCCGGGACCTGACCGTTCTCGGCACGATCTCCAGCGTACGGCGATGAGTTCCGGCCGCGGCGCCGGTCGGACCCGGTGAGATCCCGACCGCTCCGGAGGTAGACCGTGCCCGAGACACTCACCGACGCCGTGCTCGACGTCGCCGGTGCCCGCATCCACTTCGACGTGCGCGGCACCGGCCCGCTGCTCGCGCTCGTCGGCTCGCCGATGGGAGCCGAGGACTTCGCCGCGCTGGCCGACCGGCTCGCGGTCGACCACACCGTCCTGACCCTCGATCCACGTGGCACCGGTCGTAGCCCGGTCGACGACCGCGACGCCGACTCCACGGTCGGGCTGCGCGCCGCGGACCTGGCGGCGGTGCTCGAGCACCTCGGCCGGGGCCCGGCCGCGCTGCTCGGGTCCAGCGGCGGGGCCGTCGTGTCGCTGGCCATGGCCCAGGAACGGCCGGACCTGGTGACCGTCGTCGTCGCGCACGAGCCGCCGCTGGAGGAGTTGCTCCCCGACGCCGAGGCCCGCCGGGCGACCACCGAGCAGATCATCCGGGCCTACCGGGAGGACGGACCGGGGGCGGCCTGGGCACTGTTCCTGACCGCGGCGAACCTGCCGACCGAGCCGCCGCAGGGGGCTGGGGACGGCGCGGGCGGAGCGGACGGCGTGGACGGAACCGACGGCGGCACCGGACTGCCCGGTGCGGACGGGGCGGGCCCGGACCCCGAGCAGCAGGCCGCCGACCAGCGGCACTTCTTCCTGCACGAGATGCGCGAGACCGTCGGCTGGGTGCCGGACGCCGGAGTCCTGCGGAACCGGCGGATCGTCGTCGGCATCGGCGAGCAGTCCGGTGACCAGCTCTGTGACCACACCTCCCGGGCGCTGGCCGCGTCGCTCGGCGTCGTGCCGGAGCACTTCCCGGGCGGGCACGTCGGGTTCATGGAGGACCCCGCCGGCTTCGAGACCCGGCTGCGGGACGTGCTGTCCCGCAGCTAGCCGGCGCCCGGGAACCCGGGCAGGAACGGCGAGCTGTTCAGGCTCTCGCGGAACTCCAGGTACGAGATCCCGGCGTAGACCACACCGGCCAGGAACACCAGGCAGCACAGCGACACCAGGACGTAGGTGATCACCCGGAGCACCGTGAGGGCGCGGGAGTCCCTGGCGACCCGGACCTCGGCCGGGCCTGCGGAAGCGCGCCCCGGACGTGACGGGTCACCGGACCGGTCGCCGTTCCCGCCGCCGCCCGTGCCGCTGTCGGGTGCCCCTCGCTCGCCGGCGGGTGCGGGCCCGCGGTCGAGACCGCGGGCGGCGGCCGCCTCGGCGACCGTCGTCGGCCTGGCGCGGGCGTCGGCCGGGTCCCGCTGGGCCGGGTCGCGCTGGGCCGGGATCGCCGACGCCGCGGTCTCGCGCTCCGGCGCGGCGACCGTGGCCGGCTCGACGGCCACCTCCGTGTCCTCGGCCGCCCCCGGACGGGAGGCCGGCGTGTAGGGCGGTCCGCCGTCGATGGCGAGTCCGCCACGCGTGCTGGAGCCGTGGCGGGCCGGATCGCCGTACGCCGCCGCGGACGGCGTCGAGCCCCGCTCGGGGGTGTCGTCCTCGCTGCCGGGATACCGCTGCGCCGCTCCCGGGTCCGTGGCGCCGTGCTCCCCGTACAGCGGCGGGTCCGGGTAACCGCCCCGGGTCCACGGCGCGGGTCGCTCGAGGGGCCCGGACGGGCGCAGGTCCGGATAACCCTCGCCCTGGTAGGAGTTCTCCGGGAACCCGTCGCCGGTGTCCTCGTCGAGCCGGCCGTGCCGCGGGCGCGGCGACGGCCGGGACGCCTCGCCGCCGGCCGTACCGCCCGGGGCGGGGCTGGGGCGGGACTGCTGCGGGCCGGTCATGCGGACCTCCGGGCTGGGGACGGCGCGGCGTGCGGGTGTCGTGACACCCATACCGCTGTTCGTACCTGTTGCGTTACCCCGTCGGGCCTACCATCACCTGGTCTGATGAGCGGGACTCACCGGGTGTACACGCCCGTGGGCGACGGGTGGTAACCCTTGGCGCCGATGGCGTCGGCCAGCGGGCTGCGCGGCGACGCACCGTCCCGGACCCGCGCCGCGACGGCCTCCGCGTCCCAGGCCGGGGTCCACCCGAGCTCGGTGACCGCCCGCGCGGCGTCGTAGACCCGGTCCACCGCCGGTACGGCCCAGCCGCGCTCGCGCAGCAGCGCGTGCACCCCGGGCGCCCGCCGGGCCAGCACGGCCGCCGGGTCCCGCCCGAGGCCGGTCAGGTCGTCGGGGGTGAACGGGGTCGGCGCGCTGATCACGTACCGGGCGAAGCCCAGCTCGGGCGCGCGCCGCGCGGCGGCCAGGTGCGTGGAGACGACGTCGGCGACGTCCACCCGCCGGTGGCAGAACTCGACGACCTTGAGCGCGGTGTCGTCGATCGCGGCCCGGACGTCGTCGCGGTCGTCGGCCTCGGGGAAGAACCGCGAGGTGCGCAGCACCACCACCGGCAGTCCGGGGTCGAGCGACGCCAGCTCGCACAGGTCCTCGGCGGCGGTCTTGGTGGCGCCGTAGACGTTGCGCACCCGCGCCGCGACGGACTCGTCGATCCAGACCGCTCCCGACCGCCCGGTCAGTGCCCGGCCGAACGCGCTGGTCGAGGAGGTGAACACCATCCCGCGCACGCCGGCGGCCGCGGCCGTCTCCAGCACCGCGAGGGTCCCCGAGACGTTGGTGTCGACGAAGTCCCGCCGGGTGTGGCTGCCGACGTGCGGCTTGTGCAACGTCGCGGTGTGCAGCACGTGCGTGACGCCGGTCAGCGCCGCGGCCAGCGCCTCCCGGTCGGTCAGCGACGCGACGACGTCGGTCCACGGCGAGGGCCGCAGGTCCAGCCCGATGACGGGGGTACCGGCGTCGCGCAGCGTGCGCACCAGCGCCTCGCCGAGGTGACCGGAGCTGCCGGTGACGAGAAAGGACTCCACGTCCGCTGATCCTCCCGGATCAGGCCAGCAGGTTTCGCAGCTCCGCGACGGCGGCCCGCAGCTCCCGGGCGAACGCGTCCATGCCCCCGGCCTGGTCCCGCGGGGTGGACAGGTGCACGTGGAACCGGTCCGGCAGCAGCACGTAGGCGACGCCGATGCAGCGCGAGCTGGTCGAGCCGAAGCCGAAGTACCGGATGTTCGCCGACGGCGCCGAGCTGGTGGACAGCCAGTCGTCGCGCATGACCGTCCAGCCGGGGGACGCGAACACCGGCAGCGGCTCGGTCGCGCCGAGTCGCTCGCCGCGGCGGCGCTGGATCCACTCCAGCTCCCACAGGTGCTGCTCCGGTGCGTCGCCCTGCTGGCACTGCCTGGCCCGCGCGCCGTGCGCGTCGGCGGCGGCCCGGAACGCGGTGCGGCGGTCGTCGTCGGAGGCCTCCGGGTCCTGCATCGCGTCGACGAACGCGACCATCTCCGGCGTGATCACCCGCATCGCCTCGGTGCGGCCGCGCCGGAACTGGCGGGTGGCGATCGACTCGTAGGTGGCCCCGGTGACGCCCTTGGCCCGCCGGTGCGCGACCTGGTACGCCGCCTGCACGAACGCGTCCGGCGAGCTCTCGAGCGCCTTGGCGTCGTCGGCGCCGAAGTCGTCGAACCCGACCAGCGAGGTGGCGGTACCGGCCAGGAAGTCCGCGAAGTCGTCGTGCGCGCGGGCGACGGTGGCGCGCAGGTCGTCGTCGAGCACGAAGCCCAGCTCGGCGTGCGCGGGGGCGCCCTGCTCCCGGGCGCCCGCGCGGTCGGCGTGGGTCCGCACGCTGTCCGCGAACATCGCGTCGACCAGGGTGAGGACCGTCGTGCCGTCCAGCTCGCAGTGCTCGATGTTGACCCCGGCGGTGCCGTCGGCCAGCACCACGATCGAGAGCGCCTTGTCGAACCAGCGGTTCCCGGAGTCCCCGGCCAGCAGGGTGCGGCAGGCGGCGGTCTCGTCGGCCGGCCGCTCGTCGTCCAGGCAGATCGCGAACAGCGCCCGCTCGACCAGGTCGATCGCCTCGGCATTGGCCGGGTCCAGCCCGGCCAGCCGGTCCCGGACGCCGGCCCACTCGGCCCGCGCGAGGGTGGTCAGCGACCCGACGGACTCCGCGACCGCGGCTCGCGACGGATGCGTCCCCCGGATCCCCCGCAGCGCGCCGGCGAGCTCGTCGACGGTGTGCGCGGAGCCGTCCGGGCCGAGCACGTCCAGCCGGTGGATCCGGCCCCGGCAGAACACGACGACGTGCCGCTCGGTCGACGGGCCGGGCCAGGCGTCGGTGTGCGGGCTACGGACGTGGTCCTGCGGGTCGCCGGGGATCCGCGTGGTGGAGAAGATGTGCCTGCTCTGCTCCATCGACTGCGCGACGCCGCGCGGGGCCAGCGGCGGGAACGTGCCCGCGTCCAGGTCGGCCTTGTGCCCGAGCGCGGCCGTGGCCAGCTCGGCGGCCCGCAGGCACGGGTCGTCGGAACCCGGGCCGAACAGGAAGAAGAAGTTCGCGTTGAGCGCGATCCGGTCCCGGCGGCCCAGGTAGCGCGACGGCCAGAACTCGTCCAGCCAGCTGTCGGTGGACGGCTCGGCGTCGAAGCGCTCCAGGTCGGCCTGCAGCCGCTCGGCGGTGCCGCCGGGGGCCAGCAGGTCCCGTGCTGCGGCCTCGGTCCGGGCGTACTCGTCCGGGGTGAGCAGCGGGGCGCACCACTCGAGGAACCGGTCCACCGAGGCGGCGAGGGTCGGCAGCGGCACCTTCGCCAGGTCGTCGTCGGCGGCGAAGGTCGTACCGGTCGCGTCCGTCACGGGGATCAGTCCATCAGCCCGTCGACGCGGACCTCACGTGGCCCACCGTGTTCGGCCAGCACCCGTCCGAACAGCTGCCGGGTCCGGACGGCGTTGCCCATCACCCCCGGCCGGGTGCTGTAGGAGAAGATCGCGGTGTGCCGGGCCACCGGGCCGCGGACGGTGGTGACCCGGTGCAGCGAGTACCGGCCGCGGAAGAGCTGCAGGTCCCCGGCACGCAGATCCAGCCGGCGGGCCCGGCCGCCGCCGCGGCCGGCCAGCACCTCCGCCACGTCGGCGGTGTTCTCGGCGTCGGCCGACCGGATGTCGGGGCAGTACTCGAACGTCCCGCCGGCGTCCGGGGCCCGGGTGAGCAGGCTGATCGCGATCTCGTTGGTGTCGAAGTGCCACGGGTGCGCGCGGCCGTCGGTGACGACGTTCAGGCACAGCCCGGCCAGCGGGTCGGCCAGCTCGTGCAGCTCCCCGGTCCCGACACAGGCGGCCAGGAACTCCCGGAACGCCGGATCGGGGTAGAGCCGGTGGATCGTGTGGTCGGGCGGGATCCGGTCCCGCGCGACGAACGCGTTGCCCCGTTCGAGCGGCACCCGGGCCGGGTGGTCGGCGGGCAGCCCCGGGTCGGGGTGGGTGTTGTAGACGTTCACGGTGCGGGTCTCGTAGTGCGCGCGCGGCGCGATCGTCTCGCCCTCGAGACGCAGCCGGTCCCGCCAGGACGCCTGCACGAACCCCGGGAGTACCGCGCAGCCGTCCGTGGCCAGCTGGTCCCTGGCCGCCGCGACGGCGGCCCGCCACCCGGCCGAACCCGGTGCGTCGAGGGGATAGCGGGCCAGGTCGACCGCACAGAGCGCGCGCATGGACTCAACCGCTCCTTCATGTCGGGCGGCCTCGGCGCCACCGTCCGTGGATCACTCAACACGGGAGTCGTGTCGACTGTCCACGGCGGGTGACGAACCGGTGCTCCCCGTGGCCGGCCCTGGCCGGGAGCGGACGGTCGGCGAGGTCAGGAGACCGTGCGGCCCCGGTACCCGCCGGACCAGAGCCGGCGTCGCGGCTCGCGGCGGGTGCCGCCGGAGGCGTCGGCGCAGAGCACGCACCGGTCCCCCCGGGGGCTCGCGAGCGAGGCCGGGAGCACCAGGTGCCCGCAGACCGCGGTGCAGCAGCCGGTGCCGGCGGTCAACGACTCGGCCAGCACGGCGTGCGGCACGACATGACTGCGCCCGTCCCGCGCGCAGGTGACCGTCGCGTTCGGTTCCGCGGCGGACCGCGCAGCGGAGGACCCCTGGCGCGTACTGACGGGCGGTACGGACACGGCGTCTCCTCCGGCAGGGATCGGCGGAAGCTCCATGGTCACCCGAGATTCGTGCAGATGCAAGTGCATCCGCACGAACGGCCGAATGTGCAGCTGCCGTCGTGGCACAGCGTGGCGAGCGTTACGAAGGCGCGTCCGGGGCTCCCGTGACGGCCCCCGCCGGACCCGGCGGATCCCCGGCCCCAACAGGGCGGACGCTGGTTCGGGGCGCCGGGTTGCCGGATGTGGGCCAGGTCACGAGAACGGCAGCTCACCATGCTGCGCGGCCCCCTCAGCGGCTGCGTCGAGCCGCTCGTCCCGTTAACCTCGACCGACATGACTGCACCCGAGCAGGCCGAGCCTCGGGCGTCCAGCACCCTCTCCGGAGCCGGTGGCTCCGCGCCGGGTGCGGACGCCGGTGGCGGACGTTCCTACGAGATCGTGGCGCCGGTCCCGACCGACGGGGTGGACATGTGGCGACTCGCTGTCGAGTCGCACACGCTGGACGCCAACTCCCGCTACGCGTACGTGCTCTGGTGCCGCGACTTCGCGCGCTCCTCGGTGATCGCGCGCCGGGACGACGGCCGGGCCGTCGGCTACGTCACCGGGTACCTGCGCCCCGAGTCCGAGCACACGCTGCTGATCTGGCAGGTGTGCGTGGACCCGGTCGCGCGCGGTGCCGGGCTGGCGGGCCGGATGCTCGACGCGGCCTGGGACCGGGCGGTCGCCACCGCGGGCGTGGCCCGGATGGAGACCACGATCACGCCGGACAACGAGTCGTCGATCAAGCTGTTCAGCTCCTTCGCCAGACGACACGACACGACGATCGAGCGGGAGGACCTCTTCGGTCCGGACCTGCTCGGCGACGAGCGCGAGCCGGAGCACCTCTACCGCATCGGCCCGATCGCTTCGAACACAGAGGGTGAGAAGACGTGACCGTATTCGAGGATCTCGAGTCCCAGGTCCGCAGCTACTGCCGCAACTGGCCGGTCGTGTTCGACACGGCCAAGGGCAGCCGTCTGACCGACGTCGACGGCAACTCCTACCTCGACTTCTTCGGCGGCGCCGGGGCGCTCAACTACGGGCACAACCCCGAGGTGCTGAAGAAGCCGCTGCTGGACTACCTGAGCCGGGACGGCATCACGCACGGCCTGGACATGTACACCACGGCCAAGGGCGAGTTCCTGAACACCTTCGAGGACCTGATCCTCAAGCCGCGGGGTCTCGACTACAAGGTCCAGTTCCCCGGGCCGACCGGTGCGAACGCCGTCGAGTCGGCGCTGAAGCTCGCCCGGAAGATCACCGGCAAAGAAGCAATGATCAACTTCACCAACGCGTTCCACGGCATGACGCTGGGCGCGCTGTCGGTGACCGGCAACTCGATGAAGCGCGGTGGTGCGGGCATCCCGCTGGTGCACTCCACGCCGATGCCGTTCGACAACTACTTCGACGGCAAGTTCCCGGACTTCCTGTGGTTCGAGAAGGCGCTCGACGACGCCGGTTCCAGCCTGAACGAGCCGGCCGCGGTGATCGTGGAGACAGTGCAGGGCGAGGGCGGCCTGAACCCGGCACGGATCGAGTGGTTGCAGGGCCTCGAGGACCTGTGCCGCCGCAAGGGCCTGCTGATGATCGTCGACGACGTGCAGATGGGGTGCGGGCGGACCGGACCGTTCTTCTCGTTCGAGATCGCCGGCATCAAGCCCGACATGGTGACGATCTCCAAGTCGATCTCCGGCTACGGCATGCCGATGGCCCTGACGCTGATCAAGCCGGAGTACGACCAGTGGGGCCCCGGCGAGCACAACGGCACCTTCCGCGGGAACAACCCGGCGTTCGTCACCGGCGCGCACGCGCTGCGCAACTGGTGGACCGACGACACGCTGGAGAAGGAGACCGTCCGCAAGGGCGAGAAGATCGAAGAGGCGTTCAACAAGATCATCGCCGACACCAAGGGCACCGAGTGCTTCCAGAAGGGTCGCGGGCTGGCGCGCGGCATCCAGTTCGAGGGTGAGGGCCTGGCCGACGAGGTCGCGGCGAAGGCCTTCGAGCAGCGGCTGCTGCTGGAGACGGCGGGGCCGAACGACGAGGTCCTCAAGCTGCTGCCGCCGTTGACGACCACCGACGCCGAGTTCGACGAGGGACTTGAGATCATCGCGGAGTCCGTCCGAACCGTGACCGGGAGCTGATAAGCACATGATCGTCCGTACTCTCGACGAGATCACCGACACCGAGCGCGATGTCGAGTCCGAGAACAAGCAGTGGCGCAGCAAGCGCATCGTGCTGGCCAACGACAAGGTCGGGTTCTCGGTCCACGAGACCGTGCTGCAGCCGGGCACGATCAACGACTTCTGGTACGCCAACCACATCGAGGCCGTCTTCATCACCGAAGGCGAGGGCGAGCTCTACGACAAGGACAACGACGTCACCTACCAGCTGGCGCCGGGGTCGATCTACGTGCTGAGCGGCAACGAGAAGCACCAGCTCCGCCCGAAGACGCTGATGAAGACCGTCTGCGTGTTCAACCCGCCGGTGACCGGCCGCGAGGTCCACGACGAGAACGGGGTCTACCCGCTCGTCGTCGAGGACTGAGTCGTCGGAGACTGAAGCACCGCAACACAGAACCACAGACAGGGGCGTTTCCGCTGCGGTACAGCGGGAACGCCCCTGTTGGTCTAGCTACAGGCCCTCCGTGGGAAGGAACCGAAAGACACCGCAAGGAGGAATGCGCCATGACGGCCGTGGTCGGCAACGACGCTTTCACCCGACTCCGGAACACCGCCGGGGATCGTTACCCCACCCGCGTCTCGCAGGTGCCCGCGTTCATCGACCGCGCGGAGCCCACCGTGTGGGGCGACCGTTCGAGCGCCGGGATGTTCGGCGCCCAGGAGCTGGACGCGCACGAGCGCGACGGCTTCGTGCAGGTCCCGGGCCTGCTCACCGGAGACGAGGTCGCCGCGTACCGGGCAGAGCTGGACCGGCTCGCCGAGGACCCGGGCGTCCGCTCCGACGAGCGGTGCGTGATCGAGAAGTCCTCCGACGAGGTCCGCTCGATCTTCGAGGTGCACCGGATCTCCGAGGCCATCGGCCGGCTGGTCCGCGACGAGCGGGTGCTCTCCCGGGCGCGACAGATCCTGGGCTCCGACGTCTACGTGCATCAGAGCCGGATCAACTACAAGCCCGGCCTCGGTGGTGGCGGCTTCTACTGGCACTCCGACTTCGAGACCTGGCACGCCGAGGACGGCATGCCGGGCCCGCGGGCGGTCAGCTGCTCCATCTCGCTGACCGACAACCACCCGTTCAACGGGTGCCTGATGATCATGCCGGGGTCGCATCGGACGTTCGTCTCCTGCGTCGGTGAGACGCCCGAGGACAACCACCTGTCGTCGCTGAAGGAACAGGAGATCGGGACCCCGGACGCGGACTCGGTCACCTCCCTGGGTAACCGGCACGGCATCGCGATGATGACCGGTGACGCCGGCGCAGCGACGTTCTTCGACGCCAACTGCATGCACGGGTCGGGGGACAACATCACCCCGTACCCCCGCTCGAACATCTTCCTGGTGTTCAACAGCGTGCAGAACACGTGCGTGCAGCCGTTCGCGGCGCCGAAGCCGCGGCCCGAGCACATCGGGGCGCGGGACTTCACTCCCGTGCGGTAGTGCTTCCCGGGTGGCCCGCCCCGGATCGAGGACCCGGGGCGGGCCACCCGTCTCGGCAGGCACCGGCTCGCCGAGCGCCTCCAGCACCCGCCAGGCCACCCGCTCGTGCGCGTGCGGGACCAGGTGCACCCGGTCCGGACCCCACGCCCTGCATCCGGCGCAGGTCGAAGCCGGTGAAGATCAGGACCTCGGCCCCGGTCGCGGCCAGGCGGACGAGCGCGGCGTCGAACCGGTGGGCGAGGTCGTCGAGACCCTCGGTGAAACTGTCGCCGATCGCGACGTAGCTCCGGTGCCGCACGCGCACCGCCTCCTCCCGGTCCCCGTCGGGGCGCGGACGCGCCTCGGCCTGCTCCTGTTTCGTGTGCACGATGCAGTTCACCGCGCTTCTGCCCGGTGTTACGGCGGTGCACACATGATCGGCCCTCGTGGTGGTGCGCGCCACGTGGTTCCGCCGACGTCGCGTCGACCCGGACGGCGTCGTAGGGCACCCTTAACGGGGTGAGCCCCGATCCCGCGCCTCGTGCCGAACCGGTTCGCCGGCCGGATCCCGGGCTGGGCGAGCTGCTCGGTGGCCGGGCCGGCGCGGTGGACGCCTCGGTGCCGGTCGTCGCGTTCGTGCTCGGCTGGCTCGTCGCCGGATGGGCCGGCTCGGCGTTCCCGATCAACTGGGGCGCCGGCGCGGCCGTCGTCGCCGGGGCCGCCGTCGCGCTCTGGCGGCTGGCCCGCGGGCGTCGTCCGCGGGCGGTGCTGTTCGGCCTGGCGGGGGTGGTGGCCGCGGCCGGCGTGGCGCTGGCCACCGGCCGGGCGTCGGACTTCTTCCTGCTCCAGATCGTCTCGAACGCCGGCAGCGCGCTGGCCTGGGCGATCTCGATCGTGATCCGCTGGCCGCTGCTGGGGGTGGTGGTCGGCGGGCTGCTCGGCCAGCGGACCCGCTGGCGGCGGGACCCGGATCTGCTGCGCGGGTACCAGCGCGCGTCCTGGGCGTGGGTGGCGCAGTACGTGCTGCGGCTGGCCGTGTTCGTGCCGCTGTGGGCCGCCGACGCGGTCGTACTGCTCGGCCTGGCGCGCACCGTGCTGAGCCCGGTCCTGGTCGGCCTGAGCGTGCTCGCATCGTGGCCGTTGCTGCGTACGGCGTTGCCGGACGATCACCCGGGCATTCGTCACCCCCGGTGACGGGTGCTGACCCCGGGTGCGGCTAAAATCGTGATCTTACCGTGATTCTCACTCCGTCTCGTGAAGGTCACCACATCGGGTGATCGTCGGGTGCGTTTCGGTGCGCCCGGACGTTCTCTCTGTTGGAACCGCCACACCGACGATCACTGCAAGGAGCCATGCCACAGCAGCGCCCGCCGGAGCCCGGCCGCGGTGACGTCGACCGCAACGTCCCCGGACCGTCCCGCCCCGCGTCCCCCTCCGGCCCACCCCGCGTCGCCTCCTCGGACGTGCCCCGCCTCCCGCAGCAGCGGCGCGCCGAACCGGCGCGCCCGCCGCAGGCCGGCGCCGGTGCCGGCCCGACCCGGACGACGAGGCCGGGCGAAGCGCGCCCGGCCCCCGGCCCACCGGCCGGCCGGCCGACCCGGGTCGTCCCCGGCCCGGGTGGTCCGCCGGCCGCGTCTCCGGGTGGGCACCCGCGCACCCGCGCGATGGATGGCCCTGCCGACCTGCGCGCCGGCGACCTGCGTCCGGCCGCCGGGCCCGGTGAGCCGAACGGTCCGGTCGGCGGCGGGGCGAACTCCGCGCAGGAGACGAGCTCGCTCAAGGAGAGCCTCAGCCCGAAGGAGATCGCGGCCGGGGCGGGCGCGTCGATCGTCAGCGCGATCCTCGGCTCGTTCCTGGGCGCGGTCGGCACCGTGCTCGGCGCGGCCCTCGGCTCGATCGTCTACACGCTGGCCAGCGCGTTCCTCACCCGCGGGATCGAGCAGGGCAAGGGGAAGGCGCTCGAGCTCAAGGACAAGGCGGCCGCCCGGAAGGGCAAGGGCGTCGCCGAGGGGACGGCCATGGCGGCCCGGCAGTCGTCGGGGCGCGGAGCGGCGGGGCCGACCGGCGAGGAGACCGTGCGGCTCGACCCGTCGCAGGCGCCCGGCCGGAGGCAGCGGGCCGGGTCGGCGGCCGGGCGCGGCGGGTGGCGCCGGGTCCGGCCCACCCGCAAGACGCTGATCGTGTCCGCGGTGCTCGGGGTCCTCACCTTCGCCGTCTCGATGTTCCTGATCACGGGCATCGAGGTCGTGAAGGGGTCGTCGCTGTCCGGCAACGGCTCCGGCACCTCGCTCGGGGGCGTCGTCCGTCCCGGGCCGCCGGCACCGGCCACCGATGAGGGTGAGCAGAGCGGCGGCACCGACTCGTCGTCGACCTCGGAGAGCGCCACCTCGACCGGTGAGTCCTCGACCGAGAGCAGCTCGGAGTCCGGGACGAGCACCGGCGAGTCGGGGGAGCAGCAATCGGAGGAGAGCGGCTCCGGGTCCGACGGTGACAGCGGCAACCGGCTGCAGGACGGGCTGAACCGGGTGCTGCCGACCCAGGAGCCGGACTCCGGCCAGCAGAACTCCGGCCAGGACGGCGGCGGCGCCTCCCCGACCGAATGATCCACCGGGGTCGACGGATCAGCGGGTCAGCCGGGCCTTCAGGCGGGCGGCGGCGGCCTGCGGGTCGTCGGCGCCGGTGATCGCGCGGACGACGACGATCCGCTCCGCCCCGGCGTCGAGCACCTCGTCGAGGTGCTGCTCGTCGATCCCGCCGATCGCGAACCAGGGCCGGTCCGGTGCCCGCCCGGCGACCGTGCGGACCAGGTCGAGGCCCGGCGCGGGGCGGCCCGGCTTGGTCGGCGTCGGCCAGCAGGGCCCCACGCAGAAGTAGTCGACGCCGTCCTCGGTCGCCGCGGCGAGGGTCTCGTCCGTGCTGTGCGAGGACCGGCCGACGAGCACGTCGTCGCCCACCACCCGGCGCGCCCAGCGCACCGGCAGGTCGTCCTGGCCGAGGTGCAGCACGTCCGCGCCGGCGGCCAGGGCGACGTCGGCCCGGTCGTTCACGGCCAGCAGCGCGCCGTGCCGCCGGCACGCGTCGGCGAGCACCTCCAGGGCCGCGAGCTCGGCGTTGGCCTCCAGCGGTCCGTCCGGGCCGCCCTTGTCCCGCAGTTGCACGACGTCCACGCCGCCGGCCAGCGCCGCGTCGGCGAACTCGGCGAGGTCACCGCGGTCGGTGCGGGCGTCGGTGCAGAGGTAGAGCCGGGCTCGCTCCAGGCGATCGAGCCGGTCCGGGCGTGCGGTGCGGGTCTCGGCGGTGCGGGTCTCGGTGGAGGACACGGCACGCACGCTACGGCGTACCGTGGACGGCGGACGCGAGAACCACGGGAGCCTGCCGCAGCAGGCTGAGAGGGGACCTGCCGGTCCCGACCGTCGAACCTGATCCGGGTCATGCCGGCGCAGGGAGTGAGGTGCAACCACCATGATCGGACGGCTGGCGGTCGTCGGCGCGGGCGCGATCGGGCTCGCCGCGGCCCGCGAGGCCGCGCGGGGCGGATTGCGGGTGACCGTCTTCGATCCGGCGCCCGGCTCCGGTGCGTCCCGGGTGGCGGGCGGGATGCTCGCGCCGGTCACGGAGGCGTGGCCCGGTGAGGAGGACCTGCTCGCGTTGGGGCTGGACTCGGTGACCCGCTGGCCGGAGTTCACCCGCGAGCTCTCCGCCGAGGCCGGCACCGACGCGGGGATGCACCCCGAGGGCACGGTCGTCGCGGCGACCGGTCCGGGAGACCGGGACGAGCTGGCCGCGCTGGCCGGGCACCTGGAGACCCTGGGCCGCCCGGTGCAGCGGATGACCGGCCGGGAGCTGCGTCGCCTGGAGCCCGCGCTCGGCCCGGACGTCCGCGGCGGGCTCTCGGTCCCCGACGACCCGTCGGTGGACAACCGGGCCCTGCTGGACGCGTTGCGGGCCGCCTGCGAGCGGGCCGGGGTGGCGGTCGTCGAGCGGGCCGTCGAGGCCGTGGCCGACGACGGCGACCGGGTCACCGGCGTGCACCTGGCCGCCGACGGCTCAGCCCCGTCCCAGCACGTGGCTGCCGACGCCGTGCTGGTCGCGGCCGGGGCGTGGTCGTCGCGGCTGCACCCGGCGCTGGACGGCCTGGTCCGTCCGGTGAAGGGCGAGATCCTGCGGCTGACCCGGCGGGCCGGGGCGCTGCCGCCGCCGTCCCGCACGGTGCGGGCCCTGGTCGACGGCCGCCCGGTGTACGCGGTGCCACGTCCCGGCCCCGGGCACGACCTGGTCGTCGGTGCGACGACGGCGGAGAACGGGTTCGACACCGACGTGACCGTCGGCGGCGTCCGGGACCTGCTCCGGGACGCCGAACGGGTACTGCCCGGGATCGCCGAGTACGCGCTCACCGAGGCGGCGGCGGGGCTGCGCCCCGGCAGCCGGGACAACCTGCCGCTGATCGGCCGGACCGGCCCGGACGGGCTGCTGGTCGCGACCGGGCACGGCCGGAACGGGATGTTGCTGGCCCCGGTCACGGCGGCCGCGGTGGGTGCGCTGCTGCGCGGCGAAGCCGTGCCGGAGGCCGCCCGGGTGGCGGACCCGAGCCGGTTCGGTACCGAGTGGCGCGTAGCCGGAGCGAGCGTCGATCGCCTCCCGGCGGAGAGGAAGTGACATGCGGATCGTGTTGAACGGCGAGAGCCGCGAGACGGCGGGCGGGGCGACCCTCGCCGGGGTGCTGGCCGAGGCCGGACTGCCCGAGCGGGGCGTCGCCGTCGCCGTCGACGGCGAGGTCGTCCGCCGCACCGACTGGCCGGAGCACCGGCTCACCGAGGGCACGCGCGTCGAGGTACTGACCGCCGTGCAGGGAGGATGAGATGAGCGAGATCGCGGACGCGCCGCTGACGATCGGTGACGCCAAGTTCGACTCCCGGCTGATCATGGGCACCGGCGGGGCGACGAACCTGGAGATCCTGGAGCGGGCGCTGGTCGCCTCCGGGGCCGAGCTGACCACGGTCGCGTTGCGTCGGGTGGACGTCGAGGGCGGCACCGGGCTGCTGGAACTGCTGTCCCGGCTCGGGATCCGGGTGCTGCCGAACACCGCGGGCTGCCGGACCGCCGCCGAGGCCGTGCTGACGGCGCGGATGGCCCGGGAGGCGTTGGAGACCGACCTGGTCAAGCTGGAGGTCGTCGCCGACGAACGGACCCTGCTGCCGGACCCCGTTGAGCTGCTCGACGCCGCCGAGCAGCTCGTCGACGACGGGTTCACCGTGCTGCCCTACACCAACGACGACCCGGTGCTGGCCCGCAAGCTGGAGCAGACCGGATGCGCCGCCGTCATGCCGCTGGGATCACCGATCGGCACCGGGCTGGGCATCCGCAACCCGCACAACATCGAGATGATCGTCGACGGCGCGGGCGTCCCGGTCGTGCTCGACGCCGGAATCGGCACCGCGTCCGAGGCGGCCCAGGCGATGGAACTCGGCTGCGACGCGGTGCTGCTGGCCACCGCCGTCACCCGGGCCGCGGAGCCGGAGCGGATGGCCCGGGCGATGCGCCGCGGGGTGGAGGCCGGCTGGGATGCGCGGCACGCCGGGCGGATCCCGCGCCGCCACTGGGCGCACGCGAGCTCGCCGGACCGCGAGGTCTGACGTCGTCCGACGACACAGCGGCCGCGGTCAGCGGCGTGCGAGGCAGTTTCGGAGTCCGGTCACGGGGCCCGCAGGCCCAGGTCCGCGAGTTCCAGCTCGGCGAGGCGCTGCACCACCTCCGGGCCCCCGGAGCGCCAGGCGGCGGCGGGATCCGGGGCGATCCGGGTCAGTCGCGCCACCGGGACGCGGGCCAGCGCCCGCACGGCGAGCAGGTCGGGCGCGACCCCACGGGCACCGACCGCGGCACCGGCCCGGCGGGCGTAGCGCAGTCGCAGCGGCAGCCAACCCAGCAGCACGGGCAGCAGCAGGAGCAGCGGGATCAGCACGCCTGCCCAGTCCGCGACCGTCGCGACGGTGTCACCGAACTCCTGGCCGGCGTCCGCCAGCCGGGTGCCGGCCCCGACCGCCGGATCCAGGGCACGGGAGAGATCGCCCCCGACGAACGGGAGCCCGGACACCGTCCCGGCGATCTCGGTGAACGAGTCGGTGACCTGCCCACCGGCCCCGACCAGCGCGTCACCCGGCCCGCGCAGCGCGTTCAGCCCCTCCCGCACCGTCGTCCCGGCGACGACCGCCAGCACCGCCCACAGCAGCGCGATCAGATCCGCGACCAGTTGGCGGGCGACCCGCCCCGGGCGTTCCGCGTACCACCGCATCGGCCATGTCTACCGCACCCTGGCGGCATCGCCCGGCACGACCGGCACGGGACGCGGAGGCAGGTGTCGCTCGGTGTGGCGAGGTCCGATATCACCGGGCCGGGCGCCGGCTCGCGTTCCGCGGAACCTGCTGCGGCCTTCCCTGCAGGAACCGGGACTCAGGCCGCAGCCGAAGCGGAGGTCCGGGGTGGTAGCAGGGCGTCGAGAATCGGCTCCGGGTCGAGACGGTCGCCGTACCAGTCCGGGGTGAGGGTGCTGCGGTCGATCTTCAGGCCTGCCCGGGTGTTGATCTCGACGAGCGCCTCGGCGGACCCGTTCAGTGGTTCGCCGGACGGTGCCACCGCTCCGCCGTCCGAACGGCGGACCTCCCAGCGGCCGTTCTCCCGGAGCCGTATCCGGTAGCCGTGCTCGTGGACAAGCCGGTGGTGGTGTCCACACAGGAGGATCAGGTTGTCGATGTCGGTGGTACCGCCGCGCAGCCAGTGCCGGACGTGGTGGGCGTGCAGGTGCCGGGTGCGCCCGCACCCCGGGAACCGGCAGCCGCCACCATCGGCGGTGTCCCGTGCGGTGAGCGCGGCGATCTGGGCGGGCGTGGCAAGACGCCGGGATCGGCCCAGGTAGAGCCGGTTCGTGACCCGGTCGTCGAGCAGGATTTGGGCACGTGCGTCGCAGGCCAGCCGCTCGACGGTCCTCTCCGGAAGTTCGGGGCCGCCGGCCACCCGGGCGGTGCCGGTACCGATGTCCACGTGAACCACGACCTGCGCGGCACCGCGGGCGACCACCGGTCCGGTCGCGTCGTCGTGCTGGCGGGCCACTTCCAGCAGTGCATCGGCGCGGCGGGCCGCCAGCCGATCGACCGCCGCGCCGGGCTCCTGCTCGAGGCCGCGCTGGTCGAGGTCCTTCGGTGGTGCGGCGTCCGAGCTCGGGCTCGGGGCGGGTGCCGGGAGGCGGGACTCGATCGCGGCGACGAGTACGGCGCCGTCCTCGGGAGTGAACCGACCGCGCACGACGAGGGAGCCGTCGACGTCGTGGTGCCAGGTCAGGCCGCGGCGTGCGGTGGTGTCCGCGGGCGGGGTGGTGCGGCGGCGAACGGCCCGCACCACGGTCTCGACGTGGCTCGCGGTGCCGGACAGAGCGAGGTCCAGCAGCACCTGCTCGGCCACCTCGGGGTCGGGCCGCGAGTCCGGTTCGGGGCCACCTGACGGCGCCGGGTCGGTGGTGGAATCGGCGTCGTCCTCGTCGGTGGTGTCGGCGGCGTGTCCGGTGTCTGCGGCGTGTCCGGTGTCGGCGTCGCGGTGGTCGCCGGCACCCGCGGCCGTGGCTGCCGGGCCGCCCGAGGTCGTGGCGATGCGGGTCAGCGCGGCGTTCTCCGAGCCGGCCACCCGGGTGATCGCCCGGACCTTCGAGTAGGAGATCCGTCCGGCGGCGAACGCGGCGGTGATGCGGGGCAGCTCGGCCAGGGCGTGGGCGACGCGCAGGTGCTCCGTCGCGGTTCGCAGGCTCATGCCCGCCCGCCACGCCAGCCAGTGGGCGCACGAGCGCACGCCGATGCCGGCCCAGCCGCCGCGCCGGTCGAATTCGGCCAGCAGCCGCAGGAACCGGCACTCCGCCGCGGCGATGTGTCCGGCCAGGCCGAGCAACTCCGACTCGAGTTCGGGCAGGGGCAAGGTCGGTAGCGGAGCGACCGATTCGGTGTCGAAGCTGGTGGAGGTGGGCATCGGACGCTCCCATGTATCGAACTGATGTTCGTATCAGGATGGCACGTGGGTCTGACAGCGACGCCGTGCGAACCCGTGGCCGCGTTCCGCGGAACGCGCTGCGGGGTGCGGGGCGCGGGGCGCGGCGCTGCCGGTGCGTGGCGGGCGGCGGGCCGCGGGCCCCTGAGCGGCGACCTCCGGTCGGCGCCCCTGACCGGCGGCCCGCGGGACCCGAGCGACCCGGTGTCGGGTGGCCGGAAACCGGGTCGCGGTGGCAGTCGGGCACGTGGTGGGGTGTCGGTCCGACGAGCGGGCGGGGGCGCGGGACATGACCGGGGACCTCGCTGCCGGCGCCATCTACACCAGCGAGGCGGCTGCCGTCGCGGTCCGCACGCGTTACGAGGAGCAGCTGGCCGCCTGGCCGGTGCCCGCGCAGCGCCACATGCTCGACACCCGTGCCGGCCGGACGTTCGTCCTGACCTGTGGCCCCGACGACGGCCCTCCGGTGGTGTTGCTGCACGGCTCGGGCGGGAACAGCGCGGTGTGGGCGGACGGCGTCGAGCTGCTCGCGCGCGACCGGCCGGTCGTCCTGGTCGATCTGCTCGGCGAGCCCGGTCTGAGCGACCCGGTCCGGCTCGACCTGACGACCGCGACGACGGCCGACTGGCTCGCCGAGACCCTCGACCTGCTCGGCGTCGGCAGCGCCGCGCTGGTGGGGCTCTCGCTCGGCGGCTGGACCGCGACGGACTTCGCGAGCCGGCACCCGGAGCGGGTGGAGCGGCTGGCGTTGCTGTGCCCGGCCGGGATCGGGCGGCAGACGATCGGGAGACTCGCCCCGGCGTTCTTCCTGAGCCTGCTCGGGGCACGCGGGCGGCGGCGTTCCGCGGAACTCATCACCGGGCTCGACGCCCGCGAGCACGGCGCGGTCCTCGACGAGATCGGTCGGAGCTTCCGGGGCTTCCGTCCGCGCACCGAGCGCTTCCCGGTGTTCGACGACGACCGGTTGCGCCGGCTGACGATGCCGGTCCTGGCGGTGGTCGGGGCCCGGGACCGGGTGTTCGACTCCGTCGGGACGGTCCGCCGGCTCACCGGGCTCACCCCGCGGGCCCGGGTCGAGGTGCTACCGGCCGCCGGGCACGCGTTGCTCGGGCAGGTCCCGCGGGTCGCGGAGTTCCTGCACGGGCAGAGCTGAAGCGGGTTACAGCAGGCCGAGTTTGGTCGCGGTGTAGACCGCCTCGGCACGCCGGGACACCATCAGCTTGCGCATCAGGTTCCCGACGTGGAACTTGACCGTCGTCTCGGAGATGAACAGCTCGGCGCCGATCGCCCGGTTCGACAGCCCGCGGGCCAGCAGTCGGAGCACGTCCAGCTCGCGGTCGGTGAGCCGCTCGCGGTCCGGCATCCCGCCGGACAGCGAGCGGACCATCGCCGAGGCGCTGCGGGCGTCGAACGCGCTCTCCCCCCGGGACACCGCGCGGATGGCCCGGACCAGCTCGGTGGTGTCGACGTCCTTGACGACGTAGCCCCGCGCCCCGGCCTGCACCGACTCCACGACGAGCCGGTCCTCGGCGAAGGTGGTCAGCACCAGCACCCCGATGCCGGGGTGGTCGGTGCACAGCCTGCGGCAGACCTCCAGGCCGTCGGTCTGCGGGCCGGAGGCGAGCTTGAGGTCCAGCAGCACCACCTGCGGCCGCCCGGCGGCGACGGCGGTGATCGCCTCCGCGGCGCTGCCCGCCTCGCCGACGATCCGCAGGTCGTCCTCGCGTTCGAGCACCGCCCGCAGCCCCTGCCGCATGATCGAGTGGTCGTCGACCAGCACGATCCGGACCGGTCGCACGCCGGCACCGCCGTCACCCCCATCACCGGCCCGACCGGGGACGGTGCGCACGGCGCCGTTCACGACGCCCCCGCGGGGAAGCACGTGTCGAGGCGGCTCATGAGACCTCCATCCCGGCCGTCCCACCGATCGGGACGTCCACCTGCACCTGCAGACCCCCGATCCGGGACCGGCGGAAGCGCAGCGTCCCGCCCATCTCCCGGGCCCGGGCGTCCATGTTGACCAGCCCGCGGTGCTCCCCGGACGGCCCGCGCACGGACGCGGCCCGCAGCGTCCGGCGGATCTGGTCGGGGGAGGCGCCGCCGTCGTCGGAGACCGACAGTCGGACCCGCTCGGTCTGGTACGCCAGCCGCACCACCGCGCGGGACGCGGACGCGTGCATCGCGGTGTTGAACAACGCCTCGCCGGCGATCCGGAACAGCGACTGCTCGTGCTCGTGCGGCAGCACCGCCGGGGTGCCGCCGATGGCCACCTCGACCCGCAGCTCGTCCGGCATGTGCACGGCCGAGAGCTGCCGCAGCATCGAGGGCAGGTCCTTGTCCGCGTGGTCGTCGTCGTTCAGCGCGTAGATCGCCGAGCGCAGCTGCTCGACGGCGCGCCGGGTCAGGTCCTTGGCCGTGTCCAGGTGCCCGAGCAGGTTCGGGTCGCTGATCTCCGAACGGCACAGCTCGATGTGCATGCCCGCGGACAGCGCGTACTGGGTCACGCTGTCGTGCAGCTCGCGGGCGATCCGGTGCCGCTCGTTGTCCAGCACCTCGCGCTGGCGGGCCGCACCGAGCTCCTGTTGGGCCCGGGTCAGCTCGTCGTTGCGCGCCCGCAGGTCCTCGGCCTGGGCGGCGGTGCGGGCGTGCAGCCGCTCGGACCGGTCCAGCAGGGCGCAGTTCTGCAGGGCCGCCGCGGTCTGCCCGGCCAGGATGCGCAGCACCGAGTGGTCGGTCTCGTCGATCTCCCGATCCGGCGGCGTCCAGGCCACGAACCCGCCGACGGTGCGACCGTCGAGCCGGATCGGGACGTGCACGTGCGAGCGGTGCTCGGCACCGGAGTGCCCGCTCGCCGCGTCGCCGGCCTGCACCAGGGCGATGTGCCGGCGCACCTTGTCCGGCACCAGCCCCAGGTCCGCCCACTCCACGCCGTCCGGGCCCAGCACGACGTGCCGGGGCAGCGCGTCCGGCAGCTCGCCCTCGACCAGGCCGAGAATCACCCAGTCCGCCGACAGGTGGTCGGCCGCGGCGTCGGCGACGGCCCGGACCAGGGCCTCGGAGCCCTCCATCGTCCGGACCAGCGCCGCCGAGATCCGGTCCAGCGCGACGATGACCCGCCGCAGGCGCTCGGCGTTGACCCGGTACTCCGGGTAGAACGACGGCTTGCCCGAGCGCAGCCCGGTGAGCGCGTCGAGGTCCGGCCGGGTCCGCAGCCCCGTCGGCGGCGGCGTGCGGCGGCCGGGGAACCGTGCGGCGGTCATCGGCCGGCGGGCGCGCGCCGCGGTCCGCCGCTCACAGGGCCCTCCGGAACAGGTCCTCGATCTGGGCGGCGGTCGCGGCACGCGGGTTGGTGGTCAGGCAGGCGTCGCCCAGGGTGAGCTGGGCCAGCCGGGGCACGTCGGTGTCCCGGACGCCGATCGCTCCCAGCCCGGTCGGCACACCCACCTCGTCGGCGAGCTTGCGGACCTCGGTCGCGACCATGTCGACGGCCTCGTCCCCGGCCATCCCCGGGCGGGCGGGCAGGCCCATGGCCTGGGCGATCGGGACGAACCGGGTGGGGTCGTCGGAGCCGTTGAACCGGATGACGTGCGGCAGCAGGATCCCGTTGATCAGGCCGTGCGGCAGGTCCAGCATCCCGCCGACCTGGTGGCTCATCGCGTGCGTGGCGCCGAGGATCGCGTTGGTGAAGGCCAGCCCGGCCTCCAGCGCGGCCTGGGCCATCGCGGTCCGCGGGCCGTCGTCCTGCCTGCGGATCATCGTCCTCGGCAGGTTCGCGTGCACCAGCAGGACCGCGTGCAACGCGTGTGTGTCGGTCAGCGGGCCGTGTGCGAGCGAGACGAACGCCTCGATGCCGTGGGTCAGCGCGTCCAGCCCGGTGGCGGCGTTGAGCCAGTCCGGCATGCTGACCAGCAGCCGGGGGTCGATCACCGAGACGTCCGGGACCAGCGCCCGCCCCATGATCGTGATCTTGGTGCGCCGCTCGGTGTCGGTGACGATGCAGAACTGCGAGACGTCCGCCCCGGTGCCGGAGGTCGAGGGCACCATCACCATCGGCGGGATCGGGTTGGCGATCCGGTCGATGCCCTCGTAGTCACCGATCGCGCCGCCGTTCGCGGCGAGCAGCGCCACGCCCTTCGCAGCGTCGATCACCGAGCCGCCGCCGACGCCGATCACGACGTCGCAACCGGAGCTCTCGTACCGCTCGAACCCGGCCTGGATCTCGTGGTCCTTCGGGTTCGGCGTGATCTCGTTCCAGAGCTGCGGCCGGAGACCGGCGGAGCGCAGCCGCCGCAGCAGCTCGGCCGGCCAGCCGGCCTCCGTGACGCCCGGGTCGGTGACGACGAACGGCCGCCGCGCGCCGAGCCGGAGCGCGGCGTGCGCCGCCTCGGGCAGCGAGTCCTGCCCGAAGACGATCTCAGGGGCGTGGAACTTGGACAGTCGCGGACGTCCGGGCTGCGGACACTCGGCGGCGGGGATGCTCGGCACGCCCGGGGCATCCGTCGTGCCGGATGGGCCGCTGAGGACCACGCTGCCCTCCTCCCGCGTCGTGGTTCGTCCACCGTGGCCCGTGAGCGGTCACGGCTCGGTCACGAGCGTGCGACACACGGTACAGGGCACCCCCTCCGCGCGGTCCCCCTCGATCGGCGAGGGAGGGCGGCGCGGGAGGGTTGCGATCCGCAGTGTGCGGCCCCTCACGGCGCGTGGATCGGGCCCTCGCGCCCGGCCAGCGGGACCCCCTCGCCGCCCCAGTGCTGGGCGATCATCTCGGCGGCGATCGAGACCGCGGTCTCCTCCGGCGTGCGGGCGCCGAGGTCGAGCCCGATCGGCGACGACATCTTCGCGATCTCGGCCTCGGTGACACCCTTCCCGCGCAGCCGCTCGATCCGGTCGTCGTGGGTGCGCCGGGAGCCCATCGCGCCGATGTAGCCGACCTCGGGCAGCCGCAGCGCGACCTCGAGCAGCGGCACGTCGAACTTCGGGTCGTGGGTGAGCACGCACAGCGCGGTCCGCGAGTCGATCCGGCCGGCGTCGGCCTCGGCCTGCAGGTAGCGGTGCGGCCACTCCACGACGACCTCGTTCGCGCCGGGGAACCGGCTGGCGGTGGCGAACACCGGGCGGGCGTCGCAGACCGTCACCCGGAAGCCGAGGAACGAGCCCATCCGGGCCACCGCGGCGGCGAAGTCGATCGCGCCGAACACGATCATGCGCGGCGGCGGGGCGAACGACTCGACGAACACCTGCAGCCCCTCGCCGCGACGCTCGCCGTGCACCCCGTAGGTCAGCGTGGCGTTGCGGCCGGAGTCGAGCAGGCCGCGCACGTCGTCGCGGACGGCGTCGTCGATCCGGTCCGAGCCGGTGCCGCCCTCGACCCGGTCCGGCCAGACGATCAGGCGCGTCCCGAGCCGCTCGACCGGCCCCGCGACGACGGTGGCGACCGCGACCGGGCTCTCGTCCCGGATCGCCTCGGCGATCCGGCCGAGCTGGTCGTAGGTCTGCGGGGTGACCTTCTCCACGAAGACGTCCAGGATCCCGCCGCAGGTCAGGCCGACGGCGAACGCGTCGTCGTCGGAGACGCCGTACCGCTGCAGCACCGGACGGTCCTCGGCGAGCACCTGCTGGCCGAGCTCGTAGACCGCGCCCTCGACGCAGCCACCGGACACCGAACCGACCGCCTCGCCGCCCGCGCCGACCAGCATGGACGCGCCGGGCTGCCGCGGAGCCGAGCGGAAGGTGCCGACCACGGTCGCCAGCGCCGCCGGCTCGTCGTTCTTCCACCAGCCCTCGAGCTGGTCGATCACGTCACGCATCTCGCACCACCTGTAGGAGTCTCTCCATCGTGTCCAGGCTGTGCCCGGCCAGCAGATCGTCCAAGTGCGGCAGGGCCGCGACTATTCCCCCCTGGACCGGGGCGTAACCGTCCTTGCCCGCGTGCGGGTTGACCCAGACCAGCCGGTGGGCCAGCCGGGACAGCTGCTCCACCTGGGTGCCGAGCAGCTCGGTCCCGCCGCGCTCCCAACCGTCGGAGAAGATCACGACGACGGCCCGGCGGGCGGCCCCGCGGCGTCCCCAGCGATCCACGAACGCCTGCAGCACCTCGCCCAGACGCGTCCCTCCGGACCAGTCGGGAATGGCCTTTCCGGCGGCACCGAGGGCCCTTTCCGGGTCACGTTGACGCAATTCCCGGGTGATCCTGGTGAGCCGGGTGCCGAGCGTGAACGCCTCCACCGAACGCGGTGACCGGCGCACGAAGACGTGCGCGAACCGCATCAGGGCGTCGGCGTAGGGCTCCATCGACCCGGACACGTCGATCAGCAGCACGACCTTGCGGTGCCGCCGCGAGGCGTCCCGGTGCCGGATGTCGACGAGCTCGCCCTGGTTGCGCAGCGCCGCGCGCAGCGTGCGCTGCGGGTCGGCGCTCCCGCGGCGGCTGCGCCGCTTGCGCCGCGACGCCCGGGTCGGCGGTTCCGGCCGCAGCAAGGTCATCAACCGGCGCAGGTGCTCGCGCTCGGCCGGCGACAGCTCGCCCAGGTCCCGGCTGCGCAGCACCTCGGTACCGGTCGCCGCGGCCTTGATCTCGGGGCCGGGGTCGTCGTCCTGGTCGTCCCCGGCACCTTCGCGGCCGGGAACCAGCGCGGCCAGCTTCGGCGGTGCCGGCGGGCGCTCGTCGCGGTTGGTGGCCCGGCGGCCCTGCGCCGGCTCGAACCAGGCCGGGAAGGCCAGGTCGTAGCGGACGACGTCGTCCGGGTCACCGCACAGCGTGAGCCGGCCCGCCCAGTACGCCTGCTCTCGGTCGGTGACGTCGAGCGTGTCGAGGGCCTCCAGGAACGCGGTCACCCGGTCGTTCGTGACCGGGACGCCCGCGCTGCGCAGCACCTCGGTGAACCCGACCAGCCCGGTCAGTAGCGTGCCGGCGTCGGCCTCCGGTGGCGCCGGCGTGTTCGGAGCCATCGCCTCAGGACGCCAGCAGCGTGTCGAGCTGCTTGTGTACCCGGTCGGCGTCCTCGCGGTACTTGAGGACCGCCCCGAGGGTGTGCGCGGCGGACTCCGGATCCAGGTGTCGGGCCCCGACCAGCTGCAGCGCGTGGGCCCAGTCCAGGGTCTCGGCCACGCCCGGCGGCTTGATCAGGTCGGTCTGCCGCAGCTTCTGCACGGCACGCGCGACCTCGGCGGCCAGCCGCTCCGGCACCCCGGGCAGCCTGCTGTGCAGGATCTCGATCTCCCGATCGATGTTCGGGTGCTCCAGCCAGAGGTAGAGGCAGCGCCGCTTGAGCGCGTCGTGCACCTCGCGGGTCCGGTTGGAGGTCAGGACGACGACCGGCGGGACCTGCGCCCGGATCTCCCCGACCTCGGGGATGGTGACCGCGTGCTCGGTCAGGACCTCCAGCAGGAACGCCTCGAACTCGTCGTCCGCGCGGTCGATCTCGTCGATGAGCAGCACCGAAGGGCTGGTGCGCAGCGCGCGCAGGATGGGCCGGGAGAGCAGGAAGCGCTCGTCGTAGAGGGATGCCTCGACGGCGTCGGCGTCCAGGGTGGCGCCGTCCACCCCGGCGGCGGCCTCCAGCGCCCGCAGGTGCAGCAGCTGCCGGGGGAAGTCCCAGTCGTAGAGCGCCTGCGCGGCGTCGATACCGTCGTGGCACTGCAGCCGGATCAGCGGGGCGTCGAGGGTCTCGGCCAGTGCCTGGGCCAGCGCGGTCTTGCCGGTACCCGGCTCGCCCTCGCAGAACAGCGGACGGTTCATCTGCATCGAGAGGAAGGCCGCCGTCGCCAGACCGTCGTCGGCGAGGTAACCGGTCGCGCGCAGCGCGGTGGCGAGCTCGGCCGGGCTTCCGGGGGTCGGGCGGGCGGGAGTCGATCCCGCGCCGGCGGGTGCGGAGACGTTCACCCGACCAGCATGCCGGACGGCAGGCGGCGGCGCCCACAGCAGGCGTCGCCGGATGGTCCTTCCGTTCCGGAGCTATTCACAGGTGCGTGATGCGGCCGTGATGTGACGTCGTCGACCAGCGCGTTTAGCGGCGAATTGATAATAACAAGCGTGTGGTCGTGAGTTCGCTCACGCATTCGCTCGTTGACGGATTCGTCGTATCCATTCACTGTTCCGCCTCGGCCGATCCGACGAGGAGCGGTCGTACCGAACGAGCCATCATCCGGAACCGCCGCGCCGAGGACCCCCGTCCCGCGGAAGTCCGGTCCGCCGAGGAACACGAACGGGACGGGGACGAGCACGACCACTCCGCGGGCGTCACCGACGTCGCTCCCCGGTCCCGATCGACGCACCCGCGACGAACGGTGGGCACCCGTGTGCCCCGGGGACCGCTGGGCGGGCGGTGGTCACTCGGGCGGCGCGGTGGGAGCAGAGCAATGTCTCAGGGAACCAAGGGCCGAAGTCTCCTGCGCATGGCCGTGGCGGGCATCGTCACGGTCGGCGCGTCCGCGGCGATCGCCGGCACCGCCACCGCAGCCCCGGACGGCGTGTGGGACCGCCTCGCGGAGTGCGAGAGCGGCGGCGACTGGTCGACCAGCACCGGCAACGGCTACCACGGCGGCCTGCAGTTCGCGCCGTCCACCTGGAAGGCCTACGGCGGCTCGGGCTCGGCGGCGAACGCCAGCCGTTCCGAGCAGATCGCCGTGGCCGAGAAGGTTCTCGCGGCCCAGGGCTGGAACGCCTGGCCGAGCTGCTCGAAGAAGGTGGGCGTGACCGGCCATTCGGCCGATCCGGGCAAGCGGGTCAAGGCGTCCGCGCCGGCCGAGTCGGCCGCCCCGAAGGCCTCTTCCAATGCCTCGAAGTCCACCTCCGGCGGCTACACCGTGAAGTCCGGTGACACCCTGTCGAAGATCGCCGCAGCGCAGGGCACCTCGGTCTCGAAGCTGGTGTCGGCCAACGGGCTGGGGAACCCGGACTCGATCGACGTCGGGCAGCAGCTGGCGCTGCGCTGACGCCCGCCCAGCGGCGCGTCCGCTGATCCCCGCCTCCACGGGCCGCCACCCGTGGAGGTGAGTTCGGGGCGTGCGGTGTCCCCGACACCCGCCCCGGTGGACGACGGCCCGGGCTCCCACGCGGAGCCCGGGCCGTTCCGTCGTTCAGGGCACTCGTTCAGGTCGAGTTGACCCACTCGTCGGTACCGTCGGCGAACCGCTGGTGCTTCCACACCGGCAGCAGCCGCTTCACCTCGTCCACCAGCTCGGCGCAGGCGGTGAACGCCTCGCCCCGGTGCTCGGCGGCGACCGCGCAGGCCAGCGCGACCTCGCCGATGTCGAGCGGGCCGACCCGGTGCGATACCGCCAGCGCGCGCACGCCGGGTGAGCGGGCGGCGATCTGCCCGGCCACCTCGGCGACGATCCGCCCGGCCGTCGGGTGGGCGCTGTACTCCAGTCCGCGCACCGACTTCCCGCCGTCGTGGTCGCGGACGACCCCGGCGAAGGTGACCACGGCGCCGGCCGCGGCGTGCTCGACCAGGCGGGCGTGCTCGTCGACGTCGAGCGGCTCCTCGCCGACGGCGGCGCGGACCACCTCGGCCGGTCCGGCGGACCCGGTCATGTGTGGTCGCCCCCGTGCAGCTGGTCGACGGCGTGGTCGAGCACCTGCTCCAGCACGCCCAGGCCGTCGCGCACCCCGCCGGTGGACCCGGGCAGGTTCACGACCAGGGTGCGCCCGGCCACCCCGGCCAGGCCGCGGGAGAGCACCGCGGTGGGCACCTGGGACTCGCCGGCCCGCCGGATCGCGTCGGCCAGGCCGGGCACCTCGTGGTCGAGCACCCCGCGGGTGACCTCGGGGGTTGCGTCGGTGGGCGAGATGCCGGTGCCGCCGGTGGTGAGCACGACGTCCACCCGGTCCGTGACGGCGGCCCGCAGGGCCTCGCCGACCGGTTCGCCGTCGCCGACGACGACCGGGTCCGGGGTCTCGTACCCGCGGTCGCGCAGCCAGTCCACGATCACCGGGCCGCCGCGGTCGGCGTACACACCGGCCGCCGCCCGGTTGGAGGCGGTGATCACTCGTGCGACCCGGGCCGGGGCGTCTCCCGTGCGCGCGCTCACGGCCGGTCCTCCGGGCGCGTCCAGCTGCCGGTCTTGCCGCCGTCCTTGGTCTCCACCCGCACGGCGTCCAGCACCGCGGCCGGGTCCACCGCCTTGACCATGTCGTGCAGGGTCAGCCCGGCGACCGTGACCGCGGTCAGCGCCTCCATCTCCACCCCGGTCCGGTCGGTGGTGCGCACCCGCGCCCGGATGGTGATCCGGTCGTCGGCGGCGTCCAGGTCCAGGGTGACCCCGCTGATCGCGATCGGGTGGCAGAGCGGGACCAGGTCCGGGGTGCGTTTGGCCCCCATGATCCCGGCGATCCGGGCGGTGGCCAGCGCGTCGCCCTTGGGCAGGCCGTCGGTCTGCAGCAGGCGGACGACCTCGGTGGTGGTCCGCAGGACGCCGGTGGCGACCGCGGCGCGGGGCCCGGGCTGCTTCTCCGAGACGTCCACCATCCGCGCGGCGCCGGCCTCGTCGACGTGGCTGAGCTCGGTCACGCCACCGACCCTACGGGCCATCCGGCCACGGCGGGTGGCCGGTACGGGGCCCGACAGGGCCATCGGGGAGTGATCTGAATCACGTTTGATGTGGCGAATGCAACCTTTTCCGCTCCGTTTCGTCTTCGTGATCGGGCTTCGTGAGCAGCGAAAACGGATTGTTCGATCTTGAAGATTGCGGGACGAGCGTGCACGCGCCGGGTTGCCGCCCTCTTTCCGTCATCGTGATGAGGACGTACCGTCCTCGCCGGTCCCGCCGACTCCCCCTTGTGGCAGGGCCCCGGTACCGCAGCGCTCCCTGTCCGGCGGGCACCGGCCCCCGAGGCAACGCACGTGGGACAGGGCCGACCGTGCTCCGGTCGACGGCCACTCCCCGGCCGTCGCACCGCCGCCCACTCCCCGGGCGGAGTCGGGACGCGCCACGCGGGAGACCTGTCATGGCTCGTTACCGCGGTAAGCATCGCAAACCCAGCACGACCGGGCGCGCCGTCGCCCGGACCGCCGTCGCCGGCGCCGTCCTCGGCGCCCCGATGGTGGCGATCGTGCCGGCGGCCAACGCCGCCACCGACTCCACCTGGGACGAGCTCGCGCAGTGCGAGAGCACCGGGAACTGGGCCGCCAACACCGGCAACGGCTTCTCCGGCGGCCTGCAGTTCACGCCCAGCACCTGGAAGGCCTTCGGCGGCGGCGAGTACGCGTCGTCGGCGCACCAGGCCTCCCGGGCCGAGCAGATCGCGGTCGCCGAGAACGTGCTCGCCGAGCAGGGTTGGAACGCCTGGCCGTCGTGCTCGAAGAAGACCGGCGCGTCCGGCTCGTCGACCCCGCGCAGCCCGGAGAGCGACAGCGGGTCCCAGGCGCCGGAGCGGGTCAAGCTCAGCGCCCCGGCCGCCGCTCCCGCCGCGCCGTCCGGCGGCAACTACACGGTCAAGTCGGGGGACACCCTCGGCAAGATCGCTTCCGCGAACGGGATGGCGAACTGGAAGGACCTGCTCGCCAAGAACCCGCACCTCGGTGCCGGGCAGATGATCTTCCCTGGGCAGCAGCTGACCGTCTGACCGTCCCCGACGGGGCCGGTCAGATACCGGCCAGGCGGCGGAGCTGCTCGGGGGTGTCCACGTCGTCCGGGGCGGCGACGTCACCGCACTCGACCAGCTCCAGGGCCGGGTGCCCGGCCAGGTAGTCCCGGGCGCCGGAGTCGCCGGCGGCCCGTCCGACGACGCCCGACCAGTGGTCCCGCCCGAGCAGCACCGGATGGGCGGGCGTGCCGTCGTAGGCGGCCCGGCGCAGCGACGCGGATCCGGCCCCGTCGGTGGTGCGCCGGACCGCCTCGGCGGTGACCCCGGGCAGGTCGACCAGGTGGACCAGGGCCGCGCCGAGCCCGGGCAGGTGGGTCAGGGCGTCCAGGCCGCGGCGCAACGAGGCGCCCATGCCCTCGTCCCAGTCCTCCGCCACGACGGCGCCCACCTCCGGACCGAGCCCGGCGCGCAGCAGCGCGTCGGTGACGTCCTCGGCGCGGGCGCCCAGCACCACGGTCACCGGCGAGCAGCCACCGGCCAGCAGGGTGCGGACCGCCCGGACCACCAGCGGTTCGCCGTGCAGTCGGACCAGGGCCTTCGGGGTGCCCATCCGTCGTCCGGCACCTCCGGCGAGCAGCAGGCCGGCGACCACGGTCAGCGGTTGATCTCGGTGACGGGGTGCTCGTACGGCACGGAGTCGAGCGGGAAGGCCACGTCGCCGAACGGCGACATGTTCCCCTGCACGGTGCCCAGGAGCTCGGTCAGCGGGTGCTCGCCGTCGGGCAGGTCCGGCCAGGCCGGGTCGATCCGGTCGGTGTCGCCGTGCTTGGCGGCCATCGGTCCCTCCATCGCGCTCGGGTGTCGGACACCAGTATCCCGGACGGGTGCCGCCGATGTCCCGTCGCGGTCCCCGAACGGTGCCCGGGCCCGCCGCGGGTGATCGGGGACTACCCTGGTCGCGGTGCAGACGTCCCTGGTCGAGTGGCTGCGCGGGCGGGACGACGAGTTCCTCGCCGCCCTGCTGCGGCTGCGTTCCGATCTCGCCGTGCCCCCGCCCGGGGACCTGACGGTCCTGGCCACCCGGGCCGCGATCCGGGCGTCGGTGCAGCGCGCCTGCGAGGAGCTCGACACGGTCGCGCTCACCGTGCTGGAGGCGCTGGTGCTGACCGGTGCCGGCCGGGCGCCGGTGCCGGCCGCCGAGGTCCGCGGCTACCTCGGTCCGGACGTCGACGAGGCCACCTTCGGCGCCGGGCTGCGGCCGCTGCTCGACCGCGCGCTGGCCTGGGGCACCGAGGAGGCGCTGTCCGTCGTCCCCGCCGCGGCCGAGGTCGTCGGACCGTTCCCGGGTGGCCTGGGGCGGGAGACCACCGGCCCGGCGGCCACCGGCGAGCTGCCCGCCCTGCTCGACGCCCTCACCCCGGAAGAGCGCAAGGTGCTCGACGTGCTCGCCGAGGGCCCGCCGATCGGGCGCTCGCGCAGCGCCGGAGACGGCTCCGGACCGGTCGGTGCGCTGCTCTCCCGTGGCCTGCTGGTCCGCCGGGACTCCGGCACCGTCGAGCTGCCCCGCCAGGTCGGGCTGGCACTGCGCGGGGACCGTCCGATGGGCCGGCTCGACATCGGCCGACCGGACGTCCCGGTCCGGCAGCGGGACAGCGACGTCGTCGACGGCACCGGGGCGGGCGCGGCGCTGGAGCTCCTGCGCCGGGCCGACCTGATGCTGGAGTGGTTCGGCACCCAGGCGCCGGGCGTGCTCCGATCCGGCGGCCTGGGCGTGCGTGACCTGCGCCGGGTGGCCAAGGCGGCGGACGCCGACGAGCCGACCGCCGCGCTGCTGGTCGAGCTGCTGTTCGCCGCCGACCTGCTCGGCGAGACCGAGTCGGCGTCGCCGGAGTGGCTGCCGACCACCGCCGCCGACGCCTGGTCGGCCGGTCCCGAGGAGGGCCGCTGGGCGGTGCTGGCGACGGCCTGGCTGGACCTGCCCCGGCTGCCCGGCCTGATCGGCCGGCGGGACGAGGCCGACAAGCCGATCACCGCGCTGTCCGACGGCCCGCGCAGGCCACCGGCCGGGCGGGACCGGCGCCGGGTTCTCGAGGCGCTGGCGGCCCTCCCCCCGGGCACCTCGGTGGGTTCGGCCGAGGACCTGGCCCGGCTGCTTGCCTGGCGGGCGCCCCGGCGGGGTGGCCGGCTGCGGGACGAGACGGTGGCCTGGACCGTCGCGGAGGCGACGACCCTCGGCGTCGTCGCCCTGGACGCGCTCACCACGACCGGGCGGGTGCTGCTCGACCCGGCGTCGCGCGAGTCCCGGCACCCCACCGAGCTGGCCGCGGTGTTGCACGCCGCGCTGCCCGCGCCGGTCGAGGAGATCCTGTTGCAGGCCGACCTGACTGCCGTCGCACCCGGACGACTGTCCGCGGACCTGGCGAACGAGCTGGCGATCCTGGCCGACGTCGAGTCCGCGGGCGGGGCGACGGTCTACCGCTTCACCGAGCGCAGCCTGCGCCGCGCGCTGGACACCGGGCGTACCGCCGAGGATGTCCGCGCGGTGCTGCACGCCCGGTCCCGCACCCCGGTCCCGCAGACCCTGGAGTACCTGGTCGACGACGTCGCCCGCCGGCACGGCCGGCTGCGCGGCGGCGCGGTGGCCTGCTTCCTGCGCTCCGACGACGACGTGCTGGTCTCCGAGGTCCTCGCGCACCCGGCCACCGGGGAGCTGGGCCTGCGCCGGATCGCGCCCAACGTGCTGGTCAGCGCGCTGTCGCTGGCCGAGGTGCTGGACGGGTTGCGGGCCGCGGGTTTCAGCCCGGCGGCCGAGGACTCCGGCGGCGCGGTGCTGGACCTGGCCGGGCGCGGGCGCCGGGCCGAGCCGCGGCGGCGGGCCGGCAGCCGTGCGGGGGCCGGCGGCGCGGAGGGGGCACCGACCAGGCGGGCCGAGGAGCTGGTGGAGCGGTTACGGGCCGGGGACGCGCTGGCCGGCGTGCGGCACAGCGTGGCCGACCGGGCGACCACGCTGCGCGGGTCCGAGGCCACGGTCACCCTGGCGTCGCTGCAGGAGGCCGCCCGCGAGCGTCAGACGGTGTGGATCGGCTACGTCGACGCGCAGGGCGTCGCCGGGGACCGGGTGCTGGCCCCGACCTCGGTCGGCGGCGGCGTCGTCGAGGGACGGGACGCGCTCGACGGTGAGCTGCGCCGGATCCAGCTGCACCGGATCACCTCGATCGCCCCGGTCGGGGACGACGACGGCGGCGCCCGGTAGGGCTACCGGGCGCCGGCCGCCATCCGCTGGTGCATGGCGTGCTGCACCAGGGCGATCAGCGTCTCCTTGGTGGACTCCCGGTGCCGGGCGTCGCAGACCACCATCGGCACCGCCGGGTTGATCGACATCGCCTCGCGGACGTCCTCCAGACCGTGTTGCAGGTGCCCGTCGAACGCGTTCACCCCCACCACGTAGGGCAGGTTGCGGTCCTCGAAGAAGTCGATCGCCGCGAACGAGTCGGCCAGCCGCCGGGTGTCGACCAGGACGACGGCGCCGATCGCGCCGCGGACCAGGTCGTCCCACATGAACCAGAATCGCTGCTGGCCGGGCGTGCCGAACAGGTAGAGCACCAGGTCGGAGTCCAGCGAGACGCGGCCGAAGTCCATCGCGACGGTCGTGGACCGCTTGTTCGGGGTGGCCGAGAGGTCGTCGTGCGACGAGCTCGCCTCGGTCATCACCGCCTCGGTGGTCAGCGGCATGATCTCCGAGACCGAGCCGACGAAGGTCGTCTTCCCGACGCCGAACCCGCCGGCCACGACGATCTTGGCCGACATCGTCGCGGTACGGGACATGCCGGCGGCGGGTTGGGACGGCTGTGGCCTAGAGCCGACGGAGTCCACTCAACACCCTTTCCATCAGCGCGAGATCCGGCACGTTGCCGGGGGTGCTCGCGGTCTGGTGAACGGTCACCGTGCCCCCGGAGGCCATGTCCCCGAGCAGTACCCGGGCCACGCCCAGCGGGAGCGAGAGCAGCGCCGCGACCTCGGCCACCGAGCGGGTCTGCTCGAGCAGCAGGTCGGCGACGGCGCGATGCTCCATCGGCAACAGTTCCAGCTGGCTGCGGGCCCGGTTGCTGACCGAGACCAGGGTCTCGACGGCCAGCTCGTAGCCCGACTTGGTCCGGCCGCGGGTCCACGCGTACGGGCGGACCGAGGCCGCCCCGCCCGCGGCCGGAGGGGACGGCGCCGGTGCCGCGGCAGGCGGAGGCTGCTGTGGCGGTGGCGGCGGTTCGGACGGCGCAGCCGCCTCCCGCTCGGCGGGGGTAGGCGGCAGCCCGTAGGCCGCCGACCCGCTGATCGGCCCGGTCATCTCGGCCGGTGCCTGCGGCGGTTCCGGCTGACCGCCGCTGTCGTCCGTGTCGCGGTTGCGCCCCCACCGCCGTTTCTTCGGCTTGCGCCGCGAGTCGAGGCTGAACCCGTTCATGACGTCGGCGAACGTCGGTTCGGGACCGTGTCCGTCCGGTTCCTGGGTCATCGGATCTCACCTACCCTGGCCGATCCTGCGATGGGGGTCATGACGGTAACGCCTGAACGCGTCGCCGGGCTCCGCTGTGCAAGCTTCGCTCACGGCCCGAAGGAGCCCTGCAGCTCCGCGCGGAGCTCCGGGGTGAGCAGCTGGCCGACACGGTCCACCAGCAACGTCATCTCGTAGCCGACCAGGCCGATGTCGCAGCTCGGGGAGGCGAGCACGGCCAGGCAGGACCCGTCGCTGATCGACATCAGCAGCACGATCCCGCGGTCCATCTCGACGACGGTCTGCACCACGCCACCGGCGTCGAAACAGCGCGCGGCGCCCTGGGTCAGGCTGATCAGGCCGGACGCGACGGCGGCCAGCTGGTCGGCGCGGTCCCGGGGGAGCCGGTCGGACGCGGTCAGCAGCAGCCCGTCGGCGGACACCACGATCGCGTGCGCGACGCCCGGGACGCGCTCGGCGAAGTTGGTGACCAGCCAGCCGAATCGGCTCTGGCTCGGCTGTGCCTGCGGTGCCCTCACTGGTTCTCCTCCGGGTCGGACTGGTTCGGACGGTCGCCGGACGGCTCGGGGTCGCCGTCCGTGCTGCGCGTGGCCTGCCGGCCGGAAGCGCTCTCCCGGCCCTGCCGCACGCCCTGCTGGTAGCTGGCCAGCCGGCCGCGCACGCTGTCGGCGCTGCGCGCCTCGGCGGTGCCCGACGGCGGGCTCAGCACGGTGGATCCTGCCGCACTGCCGGGGAGCAGCCGCGCGCGCGGGCGCCGCTTGGGCAGTCCGGCGTGGGTCAGGTCGTCGGCACCGGGGTCCTCCGCGTCGTCCCCGGACACCTCGCGGGCCTGCCGCCAGGCGTCGTCGGCGGGGGAGGCGAACCCGGTGTCCGGGCCCTCCTGCGACTCCTCCGAGCGGCCCGGTGCCGTTCCCGCCTGCGCGACCGTCGCGGTGCCGCCGTCCTGCCATCGCACCGGGACCGACCGGTTCGAGCGGAACCAGGCCGACGCGATGTCGTCGAAGATCGGCGTGGTCTGGCTCATGTCGAACTCGGGGTCGGCCTGGGTCGCGCGGACCGGCTCCACAGCACCCGGCCGACGCAGCTGGCCGCGGTCCCGGCCCTCGACCGGCACCTTGGGCGCGAACAGCGCCTCCTGGTCCCCGGACTGCGGCGCACCACCCTGGACCGCACCGCCCTGGACCGCACCGCCCTGCGGCGGGCGGCTCGGTGCGGTCGGGGCCTGCCGCTTGGGCAGCGGGGGGACGCCGTCCGGTGCGTTCGGCGCCGGTGTGTTCGGCGCCGGTGTGCTCGGGGCCTGTCCGGGTGCGCTCGAGGCAGGCGCGTTCGGTACGGGCGCGGACCCGGCTCCGTTCGGGGCCGGACCGCGACCACGGCCGATCGGCATGACCGGCCGCGGGGTCGGACTGGGCCGTGTCCCGCCCGGGCCCGATCCGCCAGGGCGGCCCATCGGCTCGCGCCCGGACGGCCGCACCGTCGGGATGGACGCCGTCTCCGGGTCGGCCGTGCCGTCCGGCGCGTCCGCGGGTGCCCGGCGGGCGGCACCGCCGTCCGCGACCGCCGGTGTGGACCCGGTGTCACCGGTCCGGCGGGCCGGGGTCTCCGGTGCCGCGGTGGTGCCGGTCGTGTCCCCGGTTGCGGCCCCGGTGGTGTCCTCGGCGGTTCCGCCGAGCCCGGCGGCCTCGGATGCGGTGGCGCCGGATCCGGGTTCTGCGGCGCCGGTGGCCGCTGCAGCGGCGGTACCGGTTCCGGCACCGGTGGACGGCGTGTCCTCGCCGGCCGCGCCGTCCTGCGCGCTGTCCCGGCCGACGTCGTCCCGGCCGTCGTTCCTGCCGCTGACGTTCCCGCCGCTGTCGTCCCGGTCGCCGTCCGCGGTGGGCCGGACACCAGCACGGTCGGTTCCTGCACGGTCGGCGTCCCCGCCGGCCGTGGCGGCCCGGGCGGCGGACGCGTCGGGCTCCGGGGGGCCGTCGCCGGTCGCCGCGTCGATGACGACGGTGTCGTCCATCTCCCGCCGGTCCGGCGGCCCGGCCGGACCGCTCCGGTGGTCGGCACCCTCGGTGCGGTCGGCGTCGGCCCGGTCGGTGTCGGCCCCGTCGTTCTCGGTGCGGTCGTTCTCGGTGCGGTCGTTCTCGGGCCCGGTGCGGCGACCCGCACGGATCGCGGCCGCGGTGGCACCGGCGATGCCGGTCGCACCGAGCGCGGCACCGGCGATCCTGCCCGGCCCCGGGCCGGCGTCGGCACCGTCGGCCGGCTGCCGGCCGTCGGTGTCCGCGTCGCTCTCCCGGTCGGTGACGCCGGTCCCGGCCCCACCACCGGCATCGGCGGTGCGGGAACCGGTCGCGACGGCCGTGTCCCGCTCGTCGCCGGTGTCCCCGGAACGCCCGGTGCCCTCGGAACGCCCGGTGCCCTCGGAACGCCCGGTGCCCTCGGAACGCCCGGTGTCCTCGGAACGCCCGGTGTCCTCGGAACGCTCGTCGTCGTCCGAGGTGTCCCCGGCGTCTCCGGCGCCGTCGGTGCGGTCCGGCCCGGAGCGACCGGGCCCGTGCGGGCCGGAGCCGCCGGGCCCGTGCGGCCCGGTGCCGGTGGGGTCGGTGCCCTGCTCGGGCGGGCCGGCGAGATCGGTGGCGGTGCTGCCGTCGGTCCCGCCGTCGGCCGGGGTGAAGACGTCGGCCGGGCTACGCTCCTGCGTCGGATCCTGCTGCGGCGAGGGCGCGAAGGCCTGCAGGCCACCCGGCGCGGAGCCGTTGAGCGACGCTTCCTTCCCGTTCACCGCATCATCGGCCAGCTCGGGGCGGTTCCGGCGCAGCGCCGAACCGGGGGTCCGGGTCGGCAGCGCCGCGCTCGAGCCGTTCCGGGCGGCGGCGCCGCCGGCGGAGCCGGCCTCGAACGTCGGGGTCAGCGGCCCGTCGGTACCCGCCACCATCGAGGGCAGCGGCCCGCCGCGCCCGGCACCGTTCACGGCGGTCCGCGGCGCCGCGGGGCCCTCGTCCGGGCCGCCCGAGGCGTCCGCGGTGGCGAACATCGGGACGTCCTGCTGCGGCGGGCGGCCCGGCACCTGCGGGGCGCCCGGACCCGGGTCGCGCCGCTGCTCGGGCAGCGCGGCCGAGGGGACCAGCTGCGGCGGCACCGTCACCGAGGCGCTCAGCCCGTTCGAACCGCCGCCGCCGGTCGCCGAGGCCAGCCGGACGCCGAGCCGGTGCCGGGCGGCCAGCCGGCCGACCACGAACAGGCCCATCCGCCGCGACGCCGACACGTCGACCTCGGCCGGCCCGGACAGCCGCTGGTTCGCGTCCACCAGCTCGGCGTCGGTCATGCCGACACCGCGGTCCGAGATCTCGACCAGCAGCGACTCGTCGGCGGTCCGGGTGGTCGACATGACGACCTGCGAGTCCGGCGGCGAGAAGTTCGTCGCGTTGTCCAGCAGCTCCGCCAGCAGGTGCACCAGGTCGTTCGCGGCGCGCCCGGCGATCGTCGCGGTCGGCGGGGTCTGCACGACGACCCGCTGGTACTGCTCGACCTCGGACACCGCGGCCCGGAGCACGTCCACGACCTGCACCGGCGCGACGTTTCGCTTGGCCAGGTCGGTGCCCGCGAGGACCAGCAGATTCTCGCTGTTGCGCCGCATACGGGTCGCCAGGTGGTCGAGCTGGAACAGGTTGGACAGCTGGTCCGGGTCCTGCTCGTTGCTCTCCAGCTGCTCGATCAGCTGCAGCTGCCGCTCGACCAGGGCCTGCGAGCGCCGGGAGAGGTTGACGAACATGCTGTTGACGTTCTGCTGCAGCGCGGCCTGGTCGGCCGCGAGCCGGATCGCCTGCCCGTGCACGGCGTCGAACGCCCGAGCCACCTCGCCGATCTCGTCGCGGCTCTCCAGCGGCACCGGTTCGACCAGCGCGTTCGGGGCCTGACCGGCCCGCATGCCCTGCACCGCGGCCGGCAGCTTGCGCTCGGCGACGTCCAGCGCCGAGCTGCGCAGCAGCCGCAGCGACCGGACCATATGCCGTCCGAGCAGCAGGATGATCCCGCCGGTGAGCAGCAGGGTGAGCATCAGCAGCACCGAGTTCAGGCCTGCGGTGTTCCCGGCCTGCTCGGCGGCCGCCGCCCGCTCGCCGGTGAAGGCCTCCTCGGCCTGGTCCACCGCGCCGCGGGTGGCCTGCACCGAGGTGTCCACCGCGGCGTTCCACGCCGGCGCCTCGACGGCCGGCGCGGACCCCGGCGGGCCGGCCAGCACCTGGTCCAGCAGGGCCTGCCGCTGCCCGACGGCCCGGTCGCCGGCGAAGTCGCCGAACGACTCGGCCTGCTCCGGCGTCAGGGACGCCCGGAAGTCACCCGCCGCCGCCTGGAAGGAGTTCCCGGCGTTGATGATCTGGGCCCGCTGGGCTTCGTCGAGTTGTCCGGACGCGATCGCGCCGTTGACCACGGCCCGCTCCAGCGCGAGCGCCTCGAGGGCGTTCTGCCCGGCGCCCAGCGCGGTCGTCAGGCCCGCGGTCTCGGCGGTCTGCAACCGGCCCAGCAGGGCCCGGTCCAGCGCCAGGGTCCGCTGCACGACGGCGGTGTAACGGCTGGTCACGTCGGTGGTCGGGGTCGGCCCGCCGGCCACCTGCGACCGGATGATGGGCAGCTGGCCCAGCGTCGTCTCGGCCTGCTGGACGGCGGTACCCAGCTGCGGGGCCTGCTGCTCGGCGGTGTCCAGCAGTCCGGTGGTGGTCCGGACCGCCTCGTCGGTGGCGGCCTGCGCGCCGTCCAGGCCGGCCCGGTCACCCGGGCGGTCCCGGGCGACGAACTCGACCGCCGCGTTCCGCTCGGCCTGCAGCGTCCCGGTCAGGGTGTCGATCTGCCGGTGGACGTCCACCAGGCCGCTGCCGCGGCTCAGCTCCTCCGCCACGTTCGCCTGGTCGACGACCCGGATGGCGCCGATGGACAGGGCGAGGACCGTGGGGACCAGGCCGACGACCGCCAGCTTGGCGACCAGGCTCCAGTTCCGCGGGTCGAGTCGCTCCTGCCAGGCACTCCGGCGTTCCGCGCTGGTCACGGTGGTCACGTCGAGGTCTCCCTGTCGGTCTCCGGTCCGCACGCGGGCACGGGTGCTCCCGGGCGATGCCGGCGAGCGGCGGGCAGGGGAACCCGCCGGATGTCGGTGCACGGGTCGAGAGGGAGCATCAGGTGGTCCGGTGCGCCTTTCGGGGTCACGACGGGCCCGTTCGACCACTCCGCTCCGACACGGTGCGGCGGGTACCGCGTCCCGGGGGAGCCGGACGGATATGATCGGGCCGGGTCTCGTCTGTGCGTGACGGACGGCTCAGGAGTCTAGCCCCCCGAACGGGCCTGTCCCGAGTGGCGTAGCGACGCTCACCGACCGGTCACGTGATGTGACACACGCCGACCGCTCGTCTCCGCTCGGTGCCCGGCGGGCCCACACTGCTCCGGTATCCGGCGTCGAAGGGATTCGTTCCGTGACCGACGGTCCACTGATCGTGCAATCCGACAAGACCCTGCTGCTGGAGGTCGACCACCCCGATGCGGCCGAGGCCCGCGCGGGCATCGCCCCGTTCGCGGAGCTGGAACGGGCCCCCGAGCACGTGCACACCTACCGGGTGACGCCGCTGGCGCTGTGGAACGCCCGCGCCGCCGGGCACGACGCCGAGCAGGTGGTGGACGCGCTGGTCCGCTGGTCGCGCTACCCGGTGCCGCAGCCGTTGCTGGTCGATGTGGTGGACACGATGGGCCGGTACGGCCGGCTGCAGCTGGGCAACCATCCCGCGCACGGGCTGGTGCTGACCGCGCTGGACCGCGCGGTACTGGAGGAGATCCTCCGCCAGAAGAAGATCAGCCCGATGCTCGGCGAGCGGATCGACGACGACACCGTCGTCGTGCACCCGTCCGAGCGGGGACGCCTGAAACAGGCCCTGCTCAAGGTGGGCTGGCCGGCAGAGGACCTGGCCGGCTACGTGGACGGTGAGGCGCACCCGATCGAGCTGGTGCAGGACGAGTGGACCCTGCGCGACTACCAGCAGCAGGCCGTCGACGGATTCTGGGACGGCGGCTCGGGTGTGGTCGTGCTGCCCTGCGGTGCCGGGAAGACGCTGGTCGGTGCGGCCGCGATGGCCCGGGCCGGGGCGACCACGCTGATCCTGGTCACGAACACGGTCGCCGGACGGCAGTGGAAGCGCGAGCTGATCGCACGGACGTCGCTGACCGAGGAGGAGATCGGCGAGTACTCCGGGGAGCGCAAGGAGATCCGTCCGATCACCATCGCCACCTATCAGGTGGTGACCCGCAAGACCAAGGGCGAGTACAAGCACCTGGACCTGTTCGACTCCCGGGACTGGGGCCTGGTCATCTACGACGAGGTGCACCTGCTGCCCGCGCCGGTCTTCCGGATGACCGCGGACCTGCAGTCCCGGCGCCGCCTCGGGCTGACCGCGACCCTGGTCCGCGAGGACGGCCGGGAGGGCGACGTGTTCTCGCTGATCGGCCCGAAGCGCTACGACGCGCCATGGCGCGACATCGAGGAGCAGGGCTGGATCGCCCCGGCCGAGTGCACCGAGGTCCGGGTGACGCTGACCGACGCCGAGCGGATGTCGTACGCCACCGCCGAGTCCGAGGAGCGCTACCGGGTGGCCTCCACCGCGCACACCAAGCTCGCCGTCGTCCGGGCGATCCTGGACCGGCACCGGGGCGAGCCGACCCTGGTCATCGGCGCCTACCTGGACCAGCTCGACGAGCTGGGCGAGGTCCTGGACTGCCCGGTCATCCAGGGCTCGACCCGAAACAAGGAGCGGGAGGCGCTGTTCGACCGGTTCCGCCGCGGTGAGATCGACCGGCTGGTCGTCAGCAAGGTCGCGAACTTCTCCATCGACCTGCCCGAGGCGACGGTCGCGGTGCAGGTGTCGGGGACGTTCGGCTCCCGGCAGGAGGAGGCGCAGCGGCTCGGGCGGCTGCTGCGGCCCAAGGGCGACGGCCGGCAGGCGCACTTCTACTCGGTCGTCTCCCGGGACACGGTGGACACCGACTACGCGGCGCACCGGCAGCGCTTCCTGGCCGAGCAGGGCTACGCCTACCGGATCGTCGACGCCGATGACCTCCTCGGCCCGGCCCTTCCCGACACCGGGTGACAGGGGTCGTGGGCGCAGCGTGTCGGAGGGCACACTGGTCGTGACCACCCCGCCGACCCGCCCGGAGGACCGCATGTCGACCGTCATGTGGATCCTCATCGGGGTCGGCGTGTGGATCCTGGTCGCGCTGGCTCTGGCGCTGCTGCTCGGCCGGACCGTGCGGCTGCGCGACCGCCAGGTCCCCGACCCGCCGGAGGACCGGTCGTCGCCCGGGCAGGAGCGCCCGGTCACCCCGCCGCCCCGCTGCCCGCCCGAGCCGCGCTCGCCGCGACCCCCGCCCGGCGGCTGACGCCACCCCGAGCCGTGCGGGGGACGGGCCGGGGTCGTTCTCCGGGGCGATCCCGAGCCGCGGGCGTCGCCCGGCGGACACGCTGGACGCATGGACATCGCAGCGATGAACACCTCCGCCGGCACCGGACGCCCGGACGGCGGTGAGCTGGACCCGCCGACCGACCAGGTCCCCGCGGACCCGGCCCCGGCCGCCCCGACCGCCGCGACCGGCTCGGCCGACCCGACCGGCTCGGCCGACCCGACCGGCTCGGCCGAGCCCTCCGGTTCGGTCGCTCCCGAGCAGGCGCCGGGCCCGGAGGCCACGGCCGGTGCCGGGCAGGCACCGTGGAACCCGGGCCCCGCCGGTCCGGGCCTCCCGGCGCCGGGGACCGGCGCACCGGATCCGGTCGGCGGGACGTCGCTCGGCGACAGGGTCGCGGCCTTCCGGCTGCGCCGCAGCGCCACCGACAAGATGCTCGGCGGGGTGTGCGGCGGGCTGGCCGCCGACCTGGGCGTGGACGCGGCCCTGCTCCGGATCGGCGTGCTGGTCCTGACCCTGGCCACCGGCGGTGCCTTCGCCCTGGTCTACCTCGCCGCCTGGCTAATCGCCCCGGTCTCCTGACGACGGCGCCGAGATCCGCACGGGTGCCCGTCGTTCGCACGAGGTCCGATCTCGTGCGAACGCAGCGAACCCGTGCGGATCCGGCGCGGCCGGGAGCCGCACGATGCGGGCATGACAGGTGTCATGCGGCCGGCGCGAACACCGGACGCCGGGACGACCGGGACCGCCGGTACTCGGCCACCAGGGTCCGCAGCACCCTCGTCCCGTCCGCGAAGGTCCGCAGGTTCGTCTCGCCGTGGATGCGGGCCCGTTCCTCGGAGGCGACCTCGGTGATCTTCAGTCCGGCTGCGGCGACCCGGCAGTTGAGGATGGTCTCGATCTCGAACCCGTCGCCCCGGGCCGGCCGGACCGCCGGTATCCGGCGTCTCGACGGCGGGCAGGTCGAGCACCGGCAGGACGTCTGCCCAGAACGCGTTGTAGCCGTAGCAGAGATCGGTGTAGGACGTCCGGAACAGCAGGTTGGCCACCGCGTCGAGGCCGGCGTTGCCCCACCGTCGGAGCGCGGTGATGTCGTCGCTGCCGCCGCCGGAGCGGAACCGGCTTCCCTTGGCGACGTCGGCGCCGTCCACGAGCGCCTCGACGAAGGCCGGGATCTCTCCCGGATCCGCCGACCCGTCCGCGTCGAACATGACGACGATGTCACCGGTGGCCACCGCGAAACCGCAGGCTCCGGCAGCACGATCTCCAGGTTGCGGGCCTCGTTGCGGGTCGGCACCACGACGGACACCTGGGGGGACGAGCTCCGGACGGTGTCGGCCCGGCGAAGCGGACGCTGCCCCGGGACCGTCGGGTCATCGGTGTTCGCCGAGCTGGTCGGCGACGCCGAGCGGTGGTTCGGCATGGCTCTCCTCGTGTCGTGACGCCGGGCAGGGAGAACCCGGGCGGTGGACGGCTGTGGTCCCTCAGCTGTGGTTTCTCAGGGGCCGCTGGGCGGATCGTCGATGGCGTGGCGGAGCCCGGCCAGCCAGGCGAGATGGTCGCGCAGCGCGGCGCGCCCGTCCGCGGACAACCGGAACCAGGTGCGGGGCCTGCGCCCGACCGAACCCTTGCGGATCTCGAGGTAGCCGGTGTCCTCGAGGGTGCGGCTGTGCTTGGAGATCGCGGAGTCGCTGACCCCGACCAGGTCGCGCGCGGTGGCGAACTCGACCCAGTCGGCGCCCTGCAGCAACGCGCACAACGCCAGTCGCGGCCCGGTCTCGAAGATCGAGTGCCGCTGGCCCGCATCCGGGGTGGCCCCGGCGCCGGGACGACCGGCAGCGGTCACGGTGCCACCCGGCCGGCGGCGATGTCGGCGCGCATCAGGGTGCGGACCCGGATCTGGCCCAGGAACGTCACCACGGCCACGGCAGCCAGTGCGACGAACGCCGCGCCACGCTGTCCGGCGCCCACCAGCGCGTAGATGCCGAGCAGGCCGGCGGCGGACAGGGCCAGGACGGCGAGCCAGGTGAGGCGTGCGCTCGGGTAGGCGCCGATCCGGCGGGGGAGCTGGACCCCGGTCCGGCGGCGCCGGAGCACGGAGTAGAGGGCCGAGGCCACGGCGACCGCGAGCAGCACCCACGAGATGTAGGGGGCGCCGGCCGGCAGCAGCGACACCCAGATCGGGATGCCGGCCATCAGGACCAGGGCGACCCCGTAGAGCGCCCAGTAGGCGCGCGGGAACCCGGCGTGGGCGGAGAGCGCGCGGCGTGCATCGGCGACCCGGTCGAGCTCGGGTGTGTCGGACATGTCCTTCTCCCAACTGCATCAACTTTCGATATAGAAAACGTATGCGATGTGGACGGCCCGGTCAAGGCCGCCTCAGCCGTCGTGGACGAGCCCGCCGAGATGGCGGGCGAGGAAGCGTTCGGCGGAGCGGAACATCACGGTCAGGTTCTCCGGGCTGCTGAACATGTGGCCCTCGTCGTCGAAGACGAGGTAGTCCACGTCGACGTCGCGTGCCCGCAGTGCCTGCACGAGCTGGTCGGACTCGGCCTGCACGACCCGGGTGTCGTTGGCACCCTGCGCGACCATCAGCGGGGTGCGGATCGCGTCGACCCGGCTCAGGGGCGAGCGGGCGAGCAGATCGGCGGCCTGGTGCGGGTCGCCCGGGTCGCCGGCGTAGCGGAACCAGTTCGGACCCAGGCCGGGCTTGGCGTACTCGGGCACCGTGTCGAGGAACGTGACCAGGTTCGAGATGCCGACGTACTCCACCGCGGCGGCGAACCGGTCCGGGGTGAAGGAGATCCCGACCAGGGCGGCGTACCCGCCGTAGGAGCCGCCGAAGATGCCGACGCGGTCGGGATCGGCGTAGCCCTGCTCCACCGCCCAGTCCACGGCGTCGAGGAGGTCGTCGTGCATCTTCCCGGCGAGCTCGCCGAGCGCGGCCTGCATGTGGGCCCTGCCGAAGCCGGTCGAGCCGCGGAAGTTGACCTGCAGCACGGCGTAGCCGCGGTCGGCCAGGATCTGCACCGCGCGGTCCGAACCCCAGGCGTCGCGGGTCCACGGGCCGCCGTGGACCAGCAGGACGAGCGGCAGTCCGTGCGGGTCCACGCCGACCGGCAGGGTCAGGTAACAGGGAAGGGCGAGACCGTCGCGAGCGGTGATCGTGACCGGGGTGACGGGTGCGAGCCGGCCGGGATCGATGTGGGAGTCGGGGCGGAACAGGACCCGGCTCGTGCCGGTGGTGTGGTCGTAGAGATGGGTCACGCCGGGTTCGCGGTCGTGCGAGAACGACACGACCCACCGGCGCCCGTCGCGATCGGAGGAGACCGAGCCGAGGTCGCCGTCGGACAGCGCTTCCAGCCGGGGCAGGACCTCGGCGAAGTGCGGGTCGAGCGCGCGCACCACCTGCCGTTCGCCGAGGTAGCGCACGCCGAGCAGCTCGCCGGTGGCACGGTCGCGGATCAGCGGTGCGGGCAGCGAGGGAAACGCCAGCGCACGCGAGTCGAGGTCGAGCGTGGGGTGGCTGTCGACCTCGGCCTCGGCGCCGGTCTCGAGGTCGAGACGGACGAGCCGGACGCGGTCGGTGTCGCCGTCGTCGTCGCGGTGGGAGCCGATCCACGCGCCGGTGCCGTCCGGGGTGACGACGAACGGGAACACCGCCACCGGGTGGTCGGCGCCCGGGAAGGTCGTGATCGGGTGCAGCTCGTCGGATCCGGGGGTCGTCCTGGACAGCTCGCGGTCCCCGCCCGCGGTGAGGCGCTCGACCAGGACGGAGCCGTCGCCCACCCGGTGCACGCTGCTCGCGCCGGGGACGTCGCCGGAGACCACCGTCAGCTCGCCGGTGCCGATGTCGATCTCGCACAGCTCGATCGCGGTGCTCGTGCGCCCGGTGAGCCGGACGACCGCGACGCCCGGACGGCGGGCGGCCAGCTCCAGAGCGAGCACCCGTACCCGGGGCCAGGGGGTGAGGTCCACTGCGGGCGCGTCCGGGGTGTCCAGGTCGACCCGGTACAGGTGCCAGTTCTCGTCGCCGCCGTCGTCCTGGGTGTAGAGCATCCAGCGCGGGTCCGCGGTCCAGTGGTACTCCGGCACCGAGCGGACGTCGTCGGCGGTGACGCAGCGTGGTTCGGCACGGTCGTCGTCGAGGTCCTCGACCCAGACGTTCATCCGGCCCCGCCACGGGGCCAGGTAGGCGAGTCGGGTGCCGTCGGGGGAGATGGTCGCGCGGCTGCGCTCGGGCGGGCGCAGGAAGTCCTCGACGGCGATGGTGTCCGGGCGGCCCATGGCGGCCTCCTTCGCTGTGGTCGCGGGTCGGTCGAGGCCGATCGGACCGTGTGCCGTAGCGGCACGGTCAACACCGCCAGGAGTGTGAGGTGGAACACCGGACCGAGATCCCGCGCGCCGAGGTGCGCGCGGATGCAGGTGCCGCGCGACCACGACGATCCCGGCGGCCCGACGGGGCAGATCGCGATGCTGCGCGTGCCCGCTCGCGGTGAGTCGCAGGGGACGCTGATCCCCAACTCCGGAGGTCGGTGTCCCGGGAACCGACATGGGCCAGGTTCTGCTCGCCGCCGGACCGCTCGGCGATCTGACCCGCAGGCCGGTGACCAGCGCCGGCTGCAGCAGTACGCGTCGTTCCAGAACTCCTTCGAGCGGATGGCCGCCCTGTGCGTGTCGCCTGCGGAGTGTGCGCCGGGGCCGGGTCCGGCCCGGGCGACCGAGCGCTTCCAACAGGTCGTGCGACCGCTGCTGGACCGGCCGTTGCGCGACGGGAGCGGTCAGAACCGGACCGCAACGAACCTGGCCATCGGCTGCCTCGACGAGCAGCGCGAGACCCCGGAGCAGGCCGAGCAGTCCCGGGCCCGGATCTACGCGGCGGCCCCGTTCGCCGACCCGGGTCGTGGCCCCGCCGACGCCCGCGACGCCTGCGAGGCGTGGCCGGTGGAACCCGACCCCGCCTACCCGCCGGGAGGTCCCGCGAACGCGCCGCGGCCGGGCGGGTCCGGAACGCACCGCGGGGGCGGCACCGGCGAACCGGTACCGCCCCCGCGGATGGTGCTGGGCTGCGTGCGCAGCAGGCTCCGATCTACTCCGAGATCAGAAGTCCATGCCGCCCATGCCGCCGGTCGGGTCGGCGGGGGCGCCGCCGCCCTTCTCCGGCTTGTCGGCGATGACCGCCTCGGTGGTGAGGAACAGGGCCGCGATCGAGGCCGCGTTCTGCAGCGCCGAGCGGGTCACCTTGGCCGGGTCGATGATGCCGGCGGCGATCAGGTCCCGGTACTCGCCGGTGGCGGCGTCGAGGCCCTCACCGGTCGGGAGGTGGCGGACCTTCTCCGCCACGACGCCGCCCTCGAGGCCGGCGTTGATGGCGATCTGCTTGAGCGGAGCCTCCAGCGCGACCTTGACGATGTTCGCACCGGTGGCCTCGTCACCGTCCAGGCCGAGGCCCTCGAACAGGCCGGCACCGGCCTGGATCAGGGCGACGCCGCCGCCGGCGACGATGCCCTCCTCGACGGCCGCCTTCGCGTTGCGGACGGCGTCCTCGATGCGGTGCTTGCGCTCCTTGAGCTCGACCTCGGTGGCCGCGCCGGCCTTGATGACGGCGACGCCGCCGGCCAGCTTGGCGAGGCGCTCCTGGAGCTTCTCGCGGTCGTAGTCGGAGTCGGTGCGCTCGATCTCGGCGCGGATCTGGTTGACCCGGCCGGCGATCTGGTCGTTGTCCCCGGCGCCGTCGACGATGGTGGTCTCGTCCTTGGTCACCACGACCTTGCGCGCGGTGCCCAGCAGGGACATGTCGGCGTTCTCCAGCTTGAGGCCGACCTTCTCCGAGATCACCTCGCCGCCGGTCAGGATCGCCATGTCGGCGAGCATCGCCTCGCGGCGGTCACCGAAGCCCGGGGCCTTGATGGCGACGGACTTGAAGGTGCCACGGATCTTGTTGACGACCAGGGTGGCCAGCGCCTCGCCCTCGACGTCCTCCGAGATGATCGCCAGCGGCCGGTTCGACTGCATGACCTTCTCCAGCAGCGGGAGCAGGTCCTTGACGGTCGAGATCTTGGAGGAGACGAGCAGGACGTACGGGTCCTCGAGCTCGACCTCCATCCGCTCGGCGTCGGTCACGAAGTAGGGCGAGATGTAGCCCTTGTCGAAGCGCATGCCCTCGGTGAGCTCGAGCTCGAGCCCGAAGGTCTGCGACTCCTCGACCGTGATGACGCCTTCCTTGCCGACCTTGTCCATCGCCTCGGCGATGAGCTCGCCGATCTGCTTGTCGGCGGCGGAGATCGACGCGGTGGCCGCGATCTGCTCCTTGGTCTCGACCTCCTTGGCGCTCTTCAGGAGCGACTGGGAGACGGCCTCGGTGGCCTTCTCGATGCCCCGCTTCAGCGACATCGGGTTCGCGCCGGCGGCCACGTTGCGCAGGCCCTCGCGGACCAGCGCCTGGGCCAGCACGGTGGCGGTGGTGGTGCCGTCACCGGCGATGTCGTCGGTCTTCTTGGCGACCTCCTTCACCAGCTCGGCGCCGATCTTCTCCCAGGAGTCCTCGAGCTCGATCTCCTTGGCGATCGACACACCGTCGTTGGTGATGGTCGGCGCGCCCCACTTCTTCTCCAGCACGACGTTGCGGCCCTTCGGGCCCAGCGTCACCTTGACGGCGTCGGCGAGGGTGTTCATGCCCCGCTCGAGGCCCCGACGGGCCTCCTCGTCGAACGCGATCTGCTTCGCCATGGGGTGTTGCCCTCCGATAGAGGTGAGTCGAGAGATCGGATGCGGTGCCCGCGACGGACGGGCGGCTACCCTGCGCCGCCCTCACCGACCCGACCTGGCACTCCACGGACACGAGTGCCAGTGGATGCTGCGCCCGTTTCTAGCACTCGCCCGGTGCGAGTGCAAGGCGATCGGATGGGGTCCGGGACGGGTGCGCGGCGGCCGTGCGGCGAGAGGCAGGATGGCGCCATGAGCACCTGGTCGGAGACCGGTCCGCGCAGCGTCGACGAGCACCGGGCCGCGGTGGCGGCCCTGCTGGCTCCGACCGGCGTCGAACGGGTGGCGCTGACGGACGCGAGCGGGCGGGTGCTCGCCGAGGAGCTGGCGGCCGCGGTGTCGCTGCCGCCGTTCGACAACTCGGCGATGGACGGCTACGCGGTGCGCGCCGCCGAGGTCGCCGCGGCCGCCGCCGACTCCCCGGTCGAGCTGCCGGTGGCCGCGGACATCCCGGCCGGCCGGACCGACGTGCCGCCGCTCGCGCCGGGCGCGGCCGCCCGGATCATGACCGGCGCCCCGGTGCCCGATGGCGCGGACGCGATCGTGCCGGTCGAACGGACCGACGCCGGCACCGCGCGGGTCCGTATCTCCGCGCCCGCCGACCCGGGCGCGCACGTGCGGCGGGCCGGGGAGGACGCCGCCGCCGGGCAGGCGCTGCTCGGCGCGGGCACCGTGCTGTCCGCCCCGCAGATCGGGCTGGCGGCCGCGTGCGGCCGGCCGGACCTGGCGGTGCGCCGCCGCCCGCACGTGCTGGTGCTGTCCACCGGCTCCGAGCTCGTCGCACCCGGCGAGCCGCTGGCCCCCGGCCAGATCTACGAGTCGAACGGGACCATGCTCGCCGTCGCGGTGCGGGAGGCCGGTGCGACCGCCGAGCTGCTGTCGTTCGTGCCCGACGACGTGGAGCGGTTCCGCGCCGTGCTCGCGGAGAAAATGGCGGCGGCCTCGCCCGCCCGCCCGGACCTGGTGCTCACCTCCGGCGGGGTCTCCGCGGGCGCCTACGAGGTGGTGAAGGACGCGCTGACCGGGCACGGCGTCGAGTTCGGCAAGGTCGCGATGCAGCCCGGCGGGCCGCAGGGCTGCGGCACGCTGCAGCTGGACACCGCATCCGGCCGGACCGGGGTCGCGGTGGCGACGCTGCCCGGCAACCCGGTCAGCGCGCTGGTCTCGTTCGAGGTGTTCGTCCGCCCGGCGCTGCGGGCCGCGGTCGGGCATCCCGACCCGGACCGGCCGATCGTCACCGCCCGGCTGTCCGGGGACCTGTCGTCGCCGGCCGGCCGCCGGCAGTTCCGCCGCGGGATCCTGGACGCCGCGTCCGGGACGGTCGCCGAGATCGGCACCCCGGCCTCGCACCTGATCGGCGCGCTGGCCCGCGCGGACTGCCTGATCGACCTGCCCGCCGACACCACCGCGGTGGCCGCCGGCGAACCCGTCACGGTCTGGCTGCTGGAGGTCTGAGCGGCGTCGCGGCGGCGCCGAGCGGCCCGCCCCGGCTCGGTGCCGGATCGTCTCCGTGACCGGCCATCCCGCTCGGCACCAGACCTGGGCCGAATGTGTGACCCATCTCACCGGCATCCGGGGCAACGATTTCACCCCGCGCGACGTCGTACGAGGTGTGCGTTCGGCCGAAAGAGGTAGATCGGGGTTGTCCTCGACCGTGACCTGGACGGCCGGTCGTCGGGGAGGAATACTTTTGCTCGCGAAGGGGTAACCCCTTCACAGCACAGGACCCACCGCCCGTCGCTGGGGAGCGGACGAGCGGTTCCAAGGCCGGGGTCGTCGTCTCGGGGGACGGCGGCCCCGGCCCTTTTCGTACCGGTGCCCGTTCCGGGCACCGACGCCCGCGAGGCGATGATCGTGCCAGGGCGGCCACCGGTGGTGTCCCCGGGGTGCGTCCCGCTGGCGATCGGGGACCGGGCTCGGCGTAGCGTGACGATCCCCAGACCGGAGCCCGAGGAGCCGTCGACCCGCCATGCCCGAAGGAACCGGGACCTCGCCGACCCACATCGCACGCCTGGTCCGGGAGGCGATCCCGCCGATGCACCCCGGCGGCCGGCCGATCGTCGCCGGCGTCGCGCTGGCCGCGACCGGGATCCGGGCCCTCAGCGGCCGTGGCGCCCTCCCCGGGCTGTTGGCGACCGCGGCCACCGCGGCCTTCTTCCGTGACCCGCAGCGCACCCCGCCGGCCCGGACCGGCGTCGTCCTCGCCCCGTGCGACGGCACCGTCGCGACCGTCGGCGAGGTCGAGCCGCCCGCCGAGCTGGACCTGCCGCGGGTGCCGCACCCGCGGGTGTCGGTCTTCCTGTCCGTGCTCGACGTGCACGTCCAGTGGACGCCGGTGCACGGCCGGGTGCGCGCCGTCGAGTACCGGCCGGGCGCGTTCCTGTCCGCGGACCTGGACAAGGCCAGCGAGCAGAACGAGCGCAACGCGATCACCCTCGACGCGGCGGACGGGTACCGGGTGGGGGTCGTGCAGATCGCCGGGCTGATCGCGCGCCGGATCGTCTGCGGGATCTCCGCCGGTGCCGAGGTGGCTGCCGGGGAGCGGTTCGGCCTGATCCGGTTCGGCTCCCGGGTGGACACCTACCTCCCGCCCGGGACGGTGCCGCTGGTCCGGCCCGGGCAGCGCGCCGTCGGCGCCGAGACGGTGTTGGGGGAGCCGGCCACGGCCCCGCCCGCGCCGCCGGCGGAGGGCTGACGCGGTGGGGATCGGACGCCCCCCCGGCGGCTACCCCGCCGGCGTCCGGTTGCTGCCGAACGCGGTGACCGTGCTCAACCTCTGCGGCGGCATGTCCGCCGTGTACTTCGCGCTGCAGGGCCGGTTCGACTTCGCGATCGCCGCGGTGCTCGCGGCGGCCCTGTGCGACGCCCTGGACGGCGGCCTGGCCCGGCTCCTCGACGCCAGCAGCCGGATCGGTGCCGAGCTGGACTCGCTCGCCGACCTGGTGTCGTTCGGCGTCGCACCGGCGCTGGTGATCTACATCTGGCAGTTCCAGGACACCCGCGTCGGCTGGATCGTCGCGCTGGTGTTCGCGGTGTGCATGGCGTTGCGGCTGGCCCGGTTCAACACCCTGATCGACGACGACACGGACCCGCCGTTCGCGCGCGAGTTCTTCGTCGGCGTCCCGGCGCCGGCCGCGGCGATGGTCGCGGGCATCCCGCTCTACCTGTGGCTGCACCTCGGCGACGGCTGGTGGACCGCCGAGTGGGTGGTCGCGGCCTGGGCACTGGTCACCGCGAGCCTGATGGTGAGCCGGATCCCGACGCTCTCGCTCAAGACGGTCCGGGTGCCCCAGCGGGCGATCGCCCCGCTGCTGGTCGGCGTCGGCGCGATCGCCGCGGTGCTGCTGACCGTGCCGTTCCTCGGATTCACCCTGGCCGCGCTCGGCTACCTCGCGATGCTGCCCTGGACGGCCTACCGCTACCGGTGGCTGGCCCGGCACCCCGAGGCCTGGGACGTTCCGGTCCGCCAGCGCCGCGCGGTCGCCCGCGCCGCCCGCTCGGCCCGGCGGCTGGGCCTGCGCCCGCCGCTGCGCCGCCGGGTGGCCGGGCGCGCCGGGGCGATGGCCCGGGGGGTGCGCCGCCGGCTCGACCCGGAGGGCGCTGCCCGCCGGGAGAGTGGCGCGGTGGGTAAGGGCCGCGCCGTCCGCGGGCCCGGGGTGGCCCCTGCGCCGCGCGGCTCCGGCCGCCGGCTGGGCCTGCGCCGCCGCTGAACCGGGCGCGCGTGGTCGCGGGCCGGACCGCGCCCGCTAGCGTGGCGGCTCAGTGTCAGGGTGCAGTTGCCGCGTTGCGGTGGTTGGGATCCTGGCCGCTGGTGATCTGGCTCCTAGCGTGGGTGCCGCCCGGGTTCGGGTTGGCGAGTCATGGTTGTGCCGATCACCAGTGGCCA
>NZ_JBKGXT010000028.1:0-67575 GCF_046546495.1 Pseudonocardia nantongensis
TCAGGCTCGAGCTCGGCGACCATCCGAACCGCCCGCTCGCGCAGTTCCTTGGGATACGACGGGGAGCGACGTGTCATGACTCCATCTCCTCAGAAGATCAAGTCTCCGGAAACGCCGGGGCGGTTCAGTCGTGCCAGGGCATGTGTAGGTGGTCGATGGTGCGTTGGGCGCCGTCGGTGGCGAGTACTGCCCAGCGGAGATCATCGGCGTCGGTGTGACGGATCGTGGCGTGGTGGCCGGCCTCACTGGTGGCTTCGGCGATCCAGTAACCGCCATTGGAGTTACGGGCGTGGCGCTCGTTGGCCTGAACGTCGGCGAGGAGCTGCCGGTGGGTCTCGTCGTAGCCGCTCCCCCGCTGCAGCCGCTCGCGGTAGCTCTGACGCTCCGTGGGCGCGATGGTCTCCAGACGCTCGTCACAGAGTCGGATCTCGTGCCCGTCCCGGGTACCGAGGATGATCGTGCTGTCGCCGAGTACGGCGGCGTCGACACCGGCGTCGGTCCACCGCAGCAGCGCGACTGTCGAGGACGGGCCGTCGCCCGGGGTCAGGTCGAGCTCGGCGGACACGCTGTCGATGGCCTCGGCGATGACGGTCCGCAGGTCTCCGGTGCTGAGGCCTTTCCGGAGTGTGTCGAGCAGGGCGTCGACGTAATGCTCTGCTGGTGGAACATCGGGGGCGATGGCGGTGGCGCCGTCGAGAACGATCAGTCCGTTCGGGGTGGCTGCCCAGCGGTCCTGTCCAGGGCCGGTTGCTCCCGGTAGTGATGCGCCGTGGGTGCTCATCGAGGCCATCGTCGCGGAGGAACAAGCACCTTCAGCGTGGCGGGGGTCAGCTCGTCGAACTCACTGCTGAGAACCATGCTGAACGACTCCTCCCCCAGCTCTGCGACGTGCTCGGTGAGGTAGTGCGCGGCCCCCACCGAGCCCAGGGCGTGGAGCCCGGCGATGTGGACGACAACGGCACCAGAGGGCATCACGTGGCGTGCGAGGTAGGCAACGTCGGCCCGACGCGGCTCGGGATCGTCCATCGGGGACACGAACCGCTCACCGGTCTCGTTGTCGACGATCCCCCAGCGGGCACCGTCGCCAATGGTCATGGTGAGCAGCGGGTCGCGCTGCACCAGCCAGTTGCCCACGTGCGCGGACGCCGGCCCGCAGACCACGACAGCGTCTCCGGTGGGCTCCCACTCCTGTAGCGGGTCGATGATCCGCCGCTCGACGGTGAACATCAGGCGCTCGGCCTCGTCGGTCAGCGGACGAACCAAGACCGCCGCCAAGAACAAGCTGCGTGAAATCGTGCGTGCCGTTGAAGACGGCCACGCCGTCGCCGAACACGGCTACACCGTGGAACAGGCGGTCCGTGACTGGCTGACCTACGGCATGACCGGTCGCGCCGAGGGCACGATCGAGACCCGCCGCATCCTCGCCGAACAGCACGTCATCCCGGCTCTCGGTGCGCGCAAGCTACGGGACCTGTCCGCGGAGGACGTCGACCGTTGGCTCGCGAGCAAGGCCCGGGAGCTGAGCACTCGGACGTTGCAGGACATCCGGTCCATCCTGCTCCGGTCGGTCAAGCGCGCCCAGGCCCGGGACAAGGTCCAGCGCAACGTCGTGCTCCTGTGCAGCACTCCGACCGGCCGAACCGGACGCCCGTCCAAGGCACTCACGTTCGCCCAGGCCCGCGCCCTGCTCGAACGCGACGACGCCACCACCTACGGCGCCTACGTCGTCCTGGGCCTGCTGACCGGCGCTCGCACCGAGGAACTGCGCGCGCTCGTCTGAGCTGACGTCGACCTCGTCGGCGACCCGGGCGCCGACCCGCCCGTACCGCCGCACATGAAGGTCTGGCGATCGGTCCGCGTCGACGGCGACACCAAGACCCGCAAGTCCCGCCGGACGATCGCCCTGCCGAGCCGCTGCATCGACGTGCTCCGCACGCAGCGCACCCGGCTGGACCGCCACCGCGCACGGGCCGGTGCCCGCTGGCACGACCACGACCTCGTGTTCGCCTCCGAAACCGGCACCGGCCTCGACGCGGCCAATGTCCGGCGCGGGTTCCGCTGCGTCCTCACCACCGCCGGGATCGACGCGACCGAGTGGACCCCGCGAGAGCTACGCCACAGCTTGTGTCCCTGCTGTCCGACAGCGGCATGACCGTCGACCAGATCGCGCGACTCGTCGGCCACGCCGGCGGCAGCTCCGTGACCGAACTCGTCTACCGCAAGCAGATTCGACCGGTCATCGACGACGGCGCTACCGCCATGAACGACCTGTTCCCGGACGAAGAGCGATAGTCAGGCAGTTGGACAAGCAGCAATCTCAAGAACGACGAAACCCCTGGCCACACTCGGATTTTCGAGCCTGTGACCAGGGGTTTTGACTGTGGGCGATACTGGGATCGAACCAGTGACCTCTTCGGTGTGAAGTCGCGAAACCACCCGACTATCGGTCTCTGACCTCGTCGTATGCGTATGTCGACGTCGTCCCCGGCAGCCGAGCCCAGCCCACGTTGTTGTCAAAGCTGTGTCAGCACAGCCGGACCACGAGCCGACCACGCGACAGCCACGCCGAACGACCCAGGGGACCACCGCGGGCGCGCAGGCCCGGGGCGGGGGTATAGCGACCAGCAAGAACGCCGTCATGGCTCAGCCGGCTCACGGTGTCGCAGCGTGCGCGGGTCGGGGAAGCCGAGGCTGGTGTAGCCGGCCGCTCGTTTGCGCAACGACGACGCCAGGACACCGGTCTCCACGTCGTGATAGTCGTGCACCTCGACCAACACCTTTCCCGGTGCCGGGCGCAGTACGCGTCCCACGTACTGGACAAGCTTGCCCTTGAAGGCGATCGGTGCGGCCAGGAAGAGCGTGTCCAAGGCCGGGCAGTCGAACCCCTCGCCGACGTAGGAGCCGGTCGCGACCACCAGCAACGGGCCATCCTCGGGACGGAGTCGATCGAAGGCCTCCCTCCGTTTCCCGACACCCATTCCACCCTTCAGAACGACCGGGTCGTGTCCGGCATCGCGGAGCAGCTCGGAGAGAAGATCAACGTGGGCGGTCCACTGGGTCAGGACCAGACAGTGACGACCCCGCGCCCGCGCAGCCAGCACGTCGGCGATCAGCTGACGGTTTCGGGCAACGTCGGCCACCAGATCCCGATAGATCGCTGCGATCCCGCCGGGAGCCGACGGGTCCGCGTCGCCTCGGTAGTCGAACCCCGTCAGATGGACGGTCAGCGAACGCTCCGCCACTCCCCCGGCGGCCGCCGCCAAGGTACCCGGCTCCGGTGGGGACATCGTGTGTCGGACGGGCCCGAGCTGCAGCGCGATCAAGTCGTCGAGCTCGTCACGGCGGTACGGAGTAGCGGTCAGCCCGATCCAGCGGCGGGCCCGGACCTGACGAACAGCGTTCTCGAAGGCAGCCGCCGGGATGTGATGACACTCGTCGACAATCACCAAGCCGTACCCGGCGGTGAGCTCCACCAGGTCATCGCGTCGGGCGAGGGTCTGCAGAGTCACGACGTCGATCGTGCCTCGTAGCTTCGTCCGGCCTCCGCCGAGCTGGCCCGCGGTAACGCCGAGATGCTCGGCGACACGAGCCCGCCATTGATCGGCCAGCGCCTTGCGGTCCACCAGTACAAGTGTCGACACGGCGTGCCGCGCGATCAGCGCGCAGGCGATCACCGTCTTGCCTGCTCCCGGGGGAGCCACCAACACCCCCAGATCGTGCTCGACGAGATCGGCGACCGCACTCGCCTGATCGTCGCGCAACATCGCCGTCAGCTCGAACGACTGCCCCGTCCCGGAGGCCCGGTCGTCGACGACCTCAAGGGTGCTGCCGGCCTCCCGGACGACACCGGACACCAGATCGACCAGCCCCCGAGGCAGGACCAGTCGGTTATCCAGAGTCTCGTCGAAGCTGAGCAGGAACCGCGGAACACCCCAGGTGGAGAAACGACGCCGCTGCCGGTCGTAGAAGGCCGGGTTCGACATCGACGCCGCATGCTTCAGCGTGGCCAGCACGGCCGGCGTCATCTCACCCATGTCTACGCTGATGCCTGCACTGATCTTCGCGTGCACGACCGGCGAGGGCTGCGGCTGCGTCCGCGATGCCGTCGCCCGGTTCAACCGCGCCACGGCAGCACCGACCTGTACTGGACGGACGCTCCCGGCAAGGCGATCCACCTCGCGCGGCGACAACCGATTCAGCGAAGACAGGTAGGCCCACTGGTCCTCGTGCGGCTCCATGGTGGCGAGATCAAGGAACACCGTCGCCCCGTCTCGCCGGGAGCGACCCTGCAACGGAGCCGCGATCAAGTTGCCCACCCCACCAGAACCCGGCAGCACATCCTGGGACGGGAACAACCGGTCGTAGCTCGACAGATCCATCCGCCCGCGCAACGCGATGGCCTCACCGAGCAGGCCAGTACCCAGCGCCCGCGCCGTCACAGCAGGTACCGGACCGGCGAAGAAGATCCACACGTGCGCGCCGATCCCCGACCGGGACACCTCCAACGCCGCCGGGACACCGATCGCCCGCGCCGCCTTCAGGTACGATAACGCGTCGAGCATCGCCGACCCACCATCGAAATCCGCGGCGAGCCAATGGCACACGTCGCCGTCGAGCAGCGGGTAGAAGCCGATGTGGACATCACCGGTCAGATGCGCCGCGAGTACCTCATCAGTCATGTGCAGATACGGCCGGCTCGTCCCCTTGCGCCAGCCACCCCGCACCGCCGGCATCCAACCGGAACGGCCACTGCGGACGTTCTCCCACCTGGTCGCATACACGTCCCTGCGCGACGCGAACAACGTTCGGAAGAACCCCACTTTGTCCTGCGCCGACGAGGCCGACGTCACAGGGCCCGGTCGCTCCAGGAACAGCCCCGACTGCGCGGCCCCAGGCGGACGCGCCTGCTCGGGCGTCAACTCCAGCAGACGCCGCAGCCGGGCATTCTCCGCCCTCAGACGTTCCAGCTCGCCGTCCGACAGTTGCGCCGACATGACCACTGTCTCGTCCTACAACTCCAGGCCGCCGAAGGCCGGGGCCAGGACGGAAACCCGCCGGCACAGGTGGCTCACCACAGGCACAACTCCGGAAAGAACCTCGTCAGCAGACCGTCACGAGTCACCAGCCGCAGGCCCGCAGTCCGCGCCGTCGCGACGATCGCCCGATCGAACGGATCCCGGACGTGCACACGCGGAATCTCGACCATCGCCCTGACCACCTCCATCGACAGCGGCAACAGCGAGATCGGCGACGACGGCTCCTCGACCACATCCAGCACAAGTCCCAGAGTCTCGGCGTCGATACTGTCCGAGCGCTTCTCTGCGACATAGACCAGCTCGATCAGCGATACCGCCGACACCGCGATCGCTCCACCTGCGGCCACAACGTCTTCCAGCACCCCACGTGAGGTCGGCGAGAGCAGCTCCGGCGCCGTCAAGTACCAGATCAACGCATGCGTGTCGGCGACAACGGACCGCACCGGCCACTACCCCTCGCTCGGACGCCCGTAACCGCTGTCTCGCCACAACTCATCGGACACCGCATCGAAGTCCTCCAACGACACGACCGGCCGCCCGGGCTTCGCCAGCGCACCGAGCATGCTCCGCCGCGCCGGCCACACGCCCTCGACATGGACCCGGACACGCTGACCAGGCAGCGCAGGAAGACGAGCCAGGTCAGCAGCCGGGATGGTCACGGCCGAATCCTCGGACACCACCAACTCCAGATCGAGTCCCGCGTCACTCATGAGGCCAGCATACGTCGTCCTGACGACGTGGGACCCGTCGCTGTACGCGGCAGAAGCCGGATCGAACACGTTCGAGACGCGACACCAGCGAGTACCAGGTCCTTCTTCGCGACGGGCACCGCCCGGGTCTCCGCCCCACCCGTTCGACCCACTGCTGGCCACGGTTCAGCCGTACAAGATGGCAGACCAGGGCGGCGGCCTCACGACATGAGGGGGCCCCATCGCGCGCCCACGTTGTTGTCGACATCTCAACGCCCATGCCTCTGACCAGCGCCTCTGCCCGCGACACCTTCGGACCGACCGAAGCGGTCACGTTGTTGTCAAAGTTGTGTCAAAAGCAGACGAAACGCCCTTCCTCGAAGATCGAGAAAGGGCGTTTGTGCCGGTGGGCGATACTGGGATCGAACCAGTGACCTCTTCGGTGTGAATGCGGCCAGGCTTGCCGTCCTGGTGCTGCCGTGGCTCGTGCTGGGCGCTGACCTGCGGGGGTCGTCGCGGAGAGTCCTGGCCGGACCCGGCGAGCAACGGTCGGCATGTTCCCTCGATGTTCCTCCTGATCATCGTGAAGGTGACTCCGCGGGTCAACACACGAGCGTCCGCCGGGTGCTCGCTTCCAAGGTGGCTGAGACGCCAGGTCGCGGGAGCCTTCTGGCTGGTCAGCCGTCCGTCGGCGTCCGGTGGAGTGCCGCTGTCCTCATGTGGGTTGCGGTCGCGGTTGTGGTCAGCCTGCAACGGTCGTACTCCTCGGGGCAGAAGGCACCGCCACCCTTGCAGGCATGGCGTTCCTTCAGCTCACCGCGATCGTCGTCGACGACTACGACGAGGCCATTGCCTTCTTCACCGGCTCCCTGGGGTTCGAGTTGGTCGAGGACACCCCGGCACGAACTAACGACGGCCGATCCAAGCGGTGGGTCGTCGTCCGCCCGCCGAGCGCTGAGACAGGGATCCTGCTCGCTCGCGCTGACGGAGAGCGCCAGGCCGCGGCGATCGGGGACCAGCATGCTGGGCGGGTCGGGTTCGTCCTCTGGGACGACGACTTCGACAGCAGGTGCGCGCACATGCGGGCGGCCGGGGTCGAGTTCCTCACCGAACCACAGACAGAGCCCTACGGACGCGTCGTCGTGTTCCGCGACATCGCCGGCAACCGCTGGGACCTGCTCGGCCCTGCGGGCCCAGCCTGAACTACAGCGCTGTGCGGTACCGGCTCAGGTCCACGAAGTCGGGTCGGTGGGTGGCGACCCAGTCGACTATGGCGGCGTACTCGCAGCGGACGGCGTCGGGTCGCTCGTTCATGGCGCGCCCGATCTCCTCCCAGGTGGCGCCTCGGAGCCGGGCCTCGGTGATGGCGTCCCATCGGCCGGCGTGCAGGGACTCGATCAGCTCGTACGTGGTCTGAAGGACGTGGAGGGGGTCGACGGTGCGGGTGTCGCGGAATGCACGGTGGTCGGCGGCGGTGACCTGGCGTCCCTCGGCCTCGGCGACCCGGGCGCCGTAGTCAGCTCCGTTCCAAGCGTTCCAGGTTCGGATGGTGTCGAACATCTGCGAGTAGGTGGGCATGATCCTGGCCTCCGCGACGGTCGTGGGCCTGATGGCCCCGAGTTGAGGGAGCGGGGTGCGTTCCCCCGCCACCGCGCGGAGCGGCGGGACATGGGCTCGGAGGCTCAGGGTCAAGGGGCGGCCGCCAGGCCGTCGGCGCTAGCCCGATGCGTAGCACCCTTGATGCTGAGGGAGCCCGTGTGACGCTTCGGGGCCGTCAGGTCCCCGCCGGAGGCGGTCCATCTGATCTCTCGGCCCGCCCCGGCCTTGAGGGGCATTCCCTCGGCCTCGCGCGGCCGGTCCGGCCGTCCGTTGTGACCGCGGTGGTGCTCGGGCGCCGGCTTCTGCTCGTGGCCGCACTTCCGGTTCGCCCGGCGGTGCGGCTTCTTCGTGTTCGAGCTAGTCCGCGATGGCGGGCGTGCGCGCGCCGGGCGCCGGGCCGGAGGCAGGAGGCGGACGGCAGCGACGCCGCCCGTCCGGCCCGTCAGGGCCGGCTTGAAGACGTAAAGAAAGTCCTCACCGGACACGAGCGGGCTGTGCGTGAGCACGGTCCAGTCTTCCGGCCGACCGATAGGATGGACCTGTGGACAGCGAGAGTCCGGCGCTACGGCTCGCCGGAGAGCTGCTGGCGGATGCGCTACCGGCTCGGTGGCTCCACGTTCAGGCCGTAAGTGCTCAGGCGGTGCTTCTCGGCCCCGCGTTATCCGGCGTCGACGCTCAGATCCTGAGCGATGCAGCAGCGTTGCATGACATCGGCTACGCGCCGGCCACCGCCCGAACCGGTTTCCATCCGCTCGATGGCGCCCGATACCTCGCCGACCTGGGTGTCTCGGATCGAGTAGTCCATCTTGTGGCGCATCACTCATGCGCGATTCGTGAGGCGCGGCTCCGCGGGATCGACGGCATGAGCGAGTTCTTCGATGAAGCAACGCCGACTCGCGATGCGCTATGGTATTGCGACGCCGTTACCGGACCTCGAGGTGAACGGTTCAGCCCCGACGAACGATGGGCAGAGGTGCAGGAACGATATGGCCCGGGTCATATCGTGACGCGCTTCTTGACCGAGGCCGAGACGGACTTGCGCGCTGCGATCCACCGGACGGAGGTTCGGATACTCGCTGCAGGACTCGCGGTTGACCATCCAGAATGAGGTCAAGATCCGACCAGCAGTGACCAGTCTGCCTGGCACTCGCTTCACTCGTGCCCTTCGCGCCGCTGCAGAGTCCGCCCCGTGGGGATCAAGGCGCCGCCTGCGGCGGCGCGGGGCCCGCGCCTCCAGCTCGCTCACTACACCGCCGACCCGTTCGCGGCCGTCGACGCCGGCTACCCGACTATCCTGGATGGCAGCCTGCCTGGCGCGAGTCCGCCTCCCGAGGAGCACGGTAGGGCCACCGCTGGGGCCAGGACGGTAGAATATTGGGCTTCCTCGCTCCCGGGGGCGACGTCGACCTACATAGCGATTACCCGATGGGGCCGCCGCTAACCTGCTCGGCTGCCCCAGCGGTACTGCCGGTCAGCCACTGGGCGACGTCGACGAGTTTGACGTTGGTGTTCTGAGAACTCTGGACCAACATGGCGAACGCGTCGTCGGCGGAGATCCCGAAGCGTTCCATCAGGATGCCCTTGGCCTGCCCGATCATGTCCCGGCTACGCAGGGCCTGCTCGAGCTGGGTCTGGTGACGGGCGCCGGTCAGCGCGATCGCAGCTTGGGCGGCGAACAGTTCGCCGACGACGTGCGAGTCTGGGGTGAAGCTCGCGTGCTGGCTGGAGTACAGGTTCAGGGCGCCGAGTGAGTCCGCGCTGGTGAACAGTGGCAACGAGAGCATGCTGGCCACCCCGTGCGCGGCGGCTTCCGGCGCGAAACGCGGCCAGCGCGCGGCTTCGGCGGCCAGGTCGTCGACCACGACCATGTGGGTTTCCCCCAGCGCGATCACACACGGGCCCTCCCGGTAGGTGGCCTGCAGTTGATCCACCAGGGCGATCCGCTCACTGGTGGGATGGCGCGCGGTGATGGCACCGGCACCGTGGATCAGCGAGATTCCGGCCTGCTCGGCGCTGGGCACCGTCGACACCGCCGCCCCGACGATCGCAGCGAGAGTTTCGTCCTCCGAACGGGCCACCTGCAACGCCCGCGCAGCGGCCGAGAGATCGGCCGCCGACACACCGCTGATGCGGTTCAGGCCGGTCTTGTTCTGCTCCACCATGTCGATGCACCTTCGGTCGAGTCGGGCCGGGGAGCTCAGCAGATGATGCCGGGTGTCGCTACTGGGTGCGGCTGGACACCGGTCCGCTCAGGCGCAGCAGGATCTCGGTGGGCAGGGCGTCGAGTTCGAGGGCTTGGCGTAGGCGGGGGAGGGCCTCGTCGTCGATGCGGGCCCGGATCTCGGTGACCGGGGCGTGCTCGGTGATCGCGAGGTTCAGGTGCAGCTGCGGGTGCGCCCGGTCTCCGGTGAGGACCGCGCGGGCGGTGTGCACTCCGGTGTAGGTCTCGATCTCGGCGGCGACCGCGTGCGCGGCGGCGGTGCTGGCCATGGCGGTGCTGCCCTGCTCTGCGGCGTCGGTGAATCGCCACGTGCCGGGCCGGTGGGCGCGAGCGCGGGTCTGGGCGAGCAGCCACCCCAGACAGAGCAGTCCGACGACCACGCTGAGCGCGATCGCGGCCGCCGGCAGCCAGCCCGGGGCGCTGACCCCGGGCGGGAGTAGCGGGTCCTGCGGGCTCTGGCCCAACAGCGGGGTCAGCACGCCCAGCCCGCGTAGCGCGGCGTAGGCGCCGGCGAGTAGCAGGATCAGCCCGATCAGGGTGAGCAGGCTGCGGTTGAGCCGTGCGGGCCGGTTGGGTGTCGCAGGCGCGGCGGCCTGGCCGGGGCGGGTGGGTGCCATCAGCTGCTCCGGGCGGTGGTGACCCGGACACGGGTCCGGGGGGTGCGGTCCAGGGCAATCGCGCCGAGTTGTTCGTCGACCGCGGTCTCCACCTGTTCGCGCAGGCCGGTCGCGTCGCGCAGCGGCGTGGTGACCGTGGCGCGCACCCGGCGCGGGGTCACTGTCGCCGACGCGGCGTGCACCCCGTCCACGGCCCGGGCGGTGTCGGCGACGGCGTGGCGCAGGCTGTGCGCGGTGGTGCCGGCGGTGCTGTGCTCGGTCGCGGCCAGCGGCACCACCGTCGCCGCGCCGCGCGTCCACGCGCACGCAAGCAGTACCAGGCCCACCACGGCGACGCCCACGCCGGCGGCGAGGACGGCGCCGCTGCCCCACTGCAGGGTCGCGCCGGTGTCAGCGAGGGTGGCGAACGGGATCAGGGGCGGCTGTCCGAGCAGCAGCTGCACGCATGAGGCGACCAGCAATACCGTGGTGGCCAGCAGGACGAGGGCGACGATCGTGGCCGGCAGGACCCGGCGGTGGCGGCGGATCACGTGAGTCTCCGGACCGGTGCGGCGGGGGTGTGCAGGGCGGCGACGGTGATGTCGATGCGGCGGGCGTCGAGCCCGGCCAGGGTGGACAGCCGCTCGGCCAGGTGCTCGCGGACGTGCGCGGTGACCTGCCCGACCGGGGCCGGGTAGAGCACCGACAGCCGCACGGTCAGGGTGGCGACGGTGCCGTCGAGCTGGGCGGTGACCTTGGCGCTGCGGTCGGCGTCGTCGGAGCCGACCGCGACCCCGAGCAGCCGGTTGGCCGCGCCGCCGACCCGGTCCACCTCGCCAGCGGCGTGGGCGGCGAGCTTCTCCACCGCGCCGCGCTCGAACGTGGTCGCTCCCGGCCCCCCGGCGTCGGGACGGAGCCGATGCCGGCCGGAGTCGGTCACCGGTTCCATCGAAGGATTCGTGGCCGTGGCGTCCGGCGAGGCTGCGGGCACGGTCGGGATCGGGCCGGTCATCGCGTCGGAATCGGGCCGGTCGAAAGCGGGGGTGTCGGTGGTACTCATCGGTCCACCCGGTCCCGTCCGACTCCCAGGTCGGACAGGTCGAGGTGTCCGTCGAGGTAGCGCCCGGCCAGCAGGCCGAGGGCACCGAAGATCAGTACGAGGACGAACGCGGCGAAGCCGCCGAACGCGCCGGCGGCGCCGACCGCGAGGCCGAAGATCAGTCCGAGTTGTGTGGCACTGGGGTTCATCGTGAGGTCTCCTTCGCATCGAGTCCGCGAGCGGGCGGCCACGGCGCGGCCGTATCGCCTGGGCGGTCGGTGGGTGGCGGTGGGAACGCGGGTGCGCCCGCCCGCGGCCGCACGGGCTCCGCCCCCGATCCCGACTCCGGCCCCGATGCTGATGCCGGGTGGTCGGGGCCGGTCGGGCTGGTGCGGAGCGGGTCGCGTTCGATCGGGCCGGCGGGCTCGGGATCGCCCGGCAACACGACGTCGGCGATGGTCACGTGCACCGCCAGCGCCCCGGCCTCGGGCGCGACTGCGGCCCGGACCTGTGCGGCGACCTCGGCCACGGTGACCGGGTAACGGGCTACGACGTGGATCTCCACCCCGGACCCGGTCACCCGCACACCGCGCACCCGCCGCCCGGGCAGGTAGGTACCGACCTCGCCATAACGGCCACCGTGTAACCCCGCTACGCTCGGGCAGGCCTCCACCAGCGGGACGAGCCGCTCTGGGTCCGGCCCGAGGGTCGGGCCCTCACCGGGCCCGGCCCCGGTCGTGCGCGGGGTACTCACTGGACGCGCGAGCTCGAGGACGTCCGGCCCTGCTCCCCGGAACGGTGCTCGCCCTCGCCGCTGCCGTCGTTGTCGTCGTCCTCGGAGGGCAGGTGCACGTCGGTCACGCTGATGTTGACCTCGACGACCTCCAGGCCGGTCATCCGCTCCAACGCGGTGATCACGTTGCGCCGGGCCGCGGCGGCCAGGTCGGCGATCGCGACGCCGTACTCGACGACCACGGACAGGTCGACCGCGGCCTGCTTCTCCCCGACCTCGACGTGCACGCCCTGGCTGACGTTGGTGCTCGCCCCCGGAATGCGCTCGCGGAGCGCACCGAGCGCCCGTCCCGCGCCGCCACCGAGGCGGTGGATACCGTGCACGTCCCGCGCGGCCAGCCCGGCGATCTTCGCGACGACCGTCTCGGCGATGTGCGTGGCGCCCTGGCTGCTGGCCAGCGCGCCGCCACCGGTCGACGTAGACACAGACGTGCCCGGCGCCGGGGCCGGCGACTGCGAGGTCGAGGTCGAGGTGGTGGACTGGGTGGTGGGGTTGCTCATCTGGATCTCCTCCATCGTGGATGGTTCGTTCGGTACACGTGGGACACCGGCGGCGGCCGAGCCTCCCGGCCTTGCGGGTCGATCAGGTCCCGCCGGTCCTGGAGTTGTGGATGTAGGTCGCGACAGCGTCGCGGGGGACCCGCAGGTTCTTGCCGAAGCGGCGGCCCGGCAGCGTGCCGGCGTGCAGCAGCCGGTACACCGTGGCCCGGGAGACCCGCAGCTCGGCGGCGACCTCGCTGGCGGTCATGAACTGGTGCGCCTCCCCGTCTGCGGTGTCGCGGGTGGTCATGGCCGGTCGAGAAGGGCGCGGCAGGCGAGCTCGGCGTGCCGGCAGGCTCGCGCGCAGCTCTCGCGGTGGTGCTGGATCGACCGGTGTTCCTGGCACTGCTCGCGGGCGTGACGACTCGCCGTCCAGCACGCGGTCAGCTGGGCCCGGACCACGGCCGGGTCGGTGGCGGTGCGTGAGAGCACCCGGGCGGTGACCGCGGCGATATCGGCGGCATCGAGCAACGCCCGCACACAGCCGCTGAGTTCCTCGACCATCTCCTCGCCCAGGCAAGCGTCCGCGCACGCCGTCGCAGCCTGGGCGCAGTCCTGACACGACACGATCGCCTCGGTCACCACGTCTCGACCGTCGGCAGGAGCCGATGGCAGCGCCGAGAGCATCCGCTCCACGACGCCGTCGCGTTGCGCCGGCATGACCTCCCGCTCGTCGATGTAGCCGTCCATCGGGATCTTCTCCCTACTTTCAGATTTGATCCACCCGGCCATTTGCTCCTGCGCACGGCCGGACGGTGGCGTAGGTCGGTAAACGGCCGGTCCCAGCCGCGTCAACGGACCTATCCACCCACGAAAGCAAAAGGGTTGCGCACGCGATCGCCGACTGGGGTGAGTTCGTCGATTCCGAGCGGTGAGTGCTCCGGCCTGCGATACGCCTCGCCATGAGTGGCTCGGTGCACCTGCGTTTCATGGGCATCGCCAGCATCCATCTTGCGTGGATGGCCGATCATCACCTACGGGAATACCAATCCCCCGGCACCTCCGTGTTCGCGATGAGAGCGATACACCGGGTCCGGGGCGTAAAGCTGAGTTGCGAGCAACTCGAATTATGACGGTAACGCCGCCTCGCCGAGGCTGCAACACGTGCAGCGCCTGCAAAGCCCCTCGGGGTGCATTTGACGCGCCAGTAGGTGGTTCAGCGGCCGGTCGGACCACCACACGGGCTTCGGGCTCAGCCGGTGTCGTGGTTCTCGGTGTGTTCGGTGCTGGCGTCCTGGAGTTGGCGGCGCAGCGATTCCTGCCCGGTCTGGGCGGGGGTGGTCGCGGCGAGGAACTCGCGCATCAGGGCGGTGAAGCGGTGCGGGTCCTCGACGTGGGGGAAGTGCCCGGCGCGGTCGAAGACCTCCAGACGGCTGCCCGGGATCAGGGTGTGCGCGGCGCGGGTGTGTGCCGCGGGGATGACCGGGTCCCGGGAGCCGGCGATCAGCATGACCGGGACGCCGTCGAGGAGGTAGAGGCGGTCGGTGCCCTCCAGGCGCTGCCCGGCCCCGTTCAGCGCGCCGCGCACGGTCTGCACGAACGCGTCGCGGGCGCCGCCGTCGGTGAACGAGGTGAATGCCGTGGCCAGGCCGTCGAGGTCGGCCCCGGACAGTGCGGCAGGTCGTCCGGGCATGAGCCGAGCGGTCTGGTGGGTGAGTCGTGCCAGCCAGCGCGGGGTCAGCGCCGCGGCGGTCTGCAGTACCACGGCGGCGCCGGGCAGGGTGGCTGCGCGCAGGGCGGGGGTGACATCGGCGCCCAGGCCGCCGGAGGAGACCAGCACGACCCGTTCGACGAGCTCGGGGAATTGGTAGGCGAACTGCATCGCTACCCCGCCGCCGAAGGAGTGCCCGACCACCGTGGACCGGTCCAGGCCCAGCACCAGCAGCAGGTCGCGGACTTCGGCGGCGTAGGCACCCAGCGAGTAGTCCCCGCTGGTCGGTTTGGCCGAGGCGCCGTGGCCGAGCAGGTCCACCGCGATCACGTGGGCGTGCTGGCCCAGCTGCGGCAGCACCGGTTCCCACATGTGCGAGCCGCTGGCCAGCCCGTGCATCAGCACCACCGTCGGCCCGCCACTGTCGGCGCCGGCTTCCAGGAAGCTCACGGCCTGGCCGTGAAGCTCGATCTCGCGGCGGTCCACCGCCGCCGGCGAGCCCACCGAGGTGAGCCGGTCGGACGAGGCGGGGCGCCCGGTCCCGGCGCCGGGACCCGTCTGTCGGCGGGGCTGAGCTGATGTGGTCGTCACGGGGCTGCCTCCGCTCCTTCAACGGTCGCTCACTGGTACGCGAACGCGGTTGCTTACACGGTGGTTGTGGCCGCCTCGTGCAGGCGGGCCATCCGTGCGGTGGTGGGCCAGCGGACCTGGTGGGCCCAGCCGAACTTCTCGAACGCCCAGATGACCCGGGCCGAGGGGTCGATCTGGCCCCGCATGGCTCCGTGGCGGGCGCAGGTCGGGTCGGCGTGGTGCGTGTTGTGCCAGGACTCGCCCATCGACACCATCGCCAGGGGCCAGAAGTTGGTGGCCTTGCTGCGGGACTCGAAAGGGCGCTCGCCGATCATGTGGCAGATCGAGTTGATCGACCAGGTGACGTGGTGCAGCACCGCGACCCGCACGAGTCCGGCCCAGAACAGCGCGGTCAGCGCGCCCCACCAGGACATCGTGATCAGCCCGCCGAGCAGGGCGGGCGTGAGCAGGCTCGCCACGGTCAGCAACGGGAACGCGCGGCTGACCCGGGCCAGGTCGCGGTCGGAGAGCAGGTCCGGGGCGAACCGGGCGGCGTTGGTGCGGTCACGGTCGAACAGCCAGCCCAGGTGCGCGTGGAAGAAGCCCTTCGCGAGTGCGACCGGGCCGGTGCCGTAGAGCCACGGCGAGTGCGGGTCGCCCTCCTTGTCGGCGAAGGCGTGGTGACGGCGGTGGTCGGCCACCCAAGTGATCACGTCACCCTGCAGCGAAAGGCTGCCGGCCACGGCGAGCCCGACCCGCAGCCCACGGTTGGCCTTGAACGCGCGGTGGGTGAAGTAGCGGTGGAAGCCCACGGTCACCCCGAGCGCGGAGACCAGGTAGAAGCCGGCGGCCAGCCCGACGTCGAGCCAGGACAGTCCCCAGCCCCAGGCGAACGGGACCGCCGCGACCAGGGCCAGCATCGGAAGGATCGTGAAGGCATAGACCAGTGCGGCCTCGAACGGTGGGCGTCGCCCGTCGAGCACGGGCTTTGCCCGGCCACGCGATGAGGTCTCGGGGGCGGACGCCCTGTCAGGGGCGGGCGCGATGGTGGTGGTCACGAGCGAGTGGTTCTCCCTTGGATGTCAGAACTGATGCAGCGCGCTGCGCTGTGGATGTCTGTCGCCCAAGGTCTGGGGGCCACACACGCGGGTACCCGCGTACCCGCTACGCATTCATGGCCGTGTCACGGCCCACCACCGGCCGGACGAAGCGACAGCGTAAGGGTCCGGCCGTGGCGGCGGTCTACCCGCGCGGAGCCCCGCATCCCGATGAGGAAGCGGGGCTCCGGTGCCGTGGTGAGACCGGCCGGGGATCGATCGGTCAGAGGGCGTGCACGCTGGTCGCGTACAGGCCCTCTGGCCGGGGTTGGATGGTGAACCGGACCCGGTCACCCGGGGCGGGTCGCTGGTTGGCGGGTTCGAGCTGGGTGCGGTGCACGAACACGTCCGCGCCGCCGTCCTCCCGCGAGACGAACCCGGCCCGGGAGATGAACCCGAACCCGCGCCGCGGGTCGAACCAGGTGACGATGCCGTCAGCCACTACGCGGCGTCCGGCTCAGACGACCCGCACGCCGGTGGCCTGCGGGCCCTTCTGGCCCTGGCCGAGATCGAACTCGACGCGCTGGCCCTCATCGAGGCTGCGGAAACCGCTCGCGTCGATGCCCGAGTAGTGCACGAACACGTCCGCGCCGCCGTCTTCCTGGGCGATGAAGCCGAAGCCCTTCTCGCCGTTGAACCACTTCACAGTGCCCTGTGTCATACTTTTCTGCTCCTCGCAGGTGGTGGGGCCTGTCCGCTGACTGCGGGGCCCGGCCGACCCAGGTATCCGCGGCGGCCGACGTCCTGATGACGCGGGCGGCCGGTTCGGGTACCGACTTGTTCCTGCGGGCGTGACGAACACGAACACCGAAACTGAACGACCTTGTTCTCCTTAACTCCCGGTCGGCGGCATTTGTTCCCGGCGTGAGCATCCATTTCCGCGCTTCCCAGCCTGGCGAGGTGGCGGAGCGCTGGGTGTGCCAGCCGTAGCAGCCGGCGTCGTGCTAAGCCACGCTCGCCATGATCGAGACTGTCGTCGCCACGACGGCGAGCACACAGGCCAACACGCCGAGGCTCACCCATCCCATCAAACCGAGCAGCGCCGAAGCCTTCTGCTGTATCCAGACCCTCCCCCGTTACCGCCCGTTGTCGGGCAGACAACCGATCCGACGCAGACCGCACGGCTGCGACCCCGATCAGTGAGTCCGCCTGGTGCGCAGATCGCGCGCCAGGATCGTTGTCGCGGTACACAGCGCGCCCCGAAGCTCATCCGGGGTGCAGTCGAGAGCCTCGGCCAGCTCCCGCAGCCGATAGCCGGCGAAATAGACCAACAGCAGGGCGCTGCGGGGCAACGCCGGCATATCGGTCAGCGCCGCGCACACCTGTGGATCGATGAGACCATTCCACACCCGGGTCTCGACACCAGTTGGGTCGAGCGAGCGTGGTCGATCCCGGATCCGGACCACCGCGAGCCGGTGAACCTCGTCCAGTAGGTGCTCGCGGGTCCGGGCTGCAGGTCCCGACCGGACGGCGTCGCCCAAGACCTGTCCCACGATCTCGGTGGCGACCGACGGGCTCTCCAGCAGGTGCACGGCCAGCGAGTAGCACACCGTGCCTTCACGTTCGAACAGCTGCTCGGCCACACGCTCGTGCCCAGGGTCGACGATGCTGTCGCCCGCACCCGTTCGTAGCGTCACCGATACCTCCCCACGGCCGTGGCCGACCGAGAGGGCACGGCCGGCCGCAGCTGCCGGGGCCGGGGCAGCAACATCCTGACTATAAGGGTGTGCCGCGTGCCTCGCGCAACGGCCGCTACACCTTCCTGATGGGCCAGCTTCGCCGCGAACTCGCGCAACAGCTGCACAACCCCCGCCTCACCGCACGCTAGAGGTCCTCGCTCCGCGACCCTGGCCCGCCATCAGCAGTCGGCCCGCATCTCACTGGTTCCGAGCCACGGCGCGACGGGCGGCGATCCGGCGACTCGCCGGCTCGTGTATGAGCCCTGCGTAGCGGGTACCCAGATACTAAGCGGGCAGTTCCAACAGCGGGACACCGTGAGCACCTCACCGTTCCCCGAAAGGAACTGACCATGATCTTGTTCATCACCCGCATACGTAGCTTGCTGCGAGACGTCAACCAGTGCCGCACCCGCGGCATGTGTGACCGTTGCGCCCAATAATCACCTCGGGTCACCAGACGGCCGGAACTGCCCGATCAACGGACCCAAGATCGTGCGAGTGCCGGGGCGGGTAGTCGCCGGAGGGCCGATAGCAGACCCCGGCCCGCGTCGGCGGGCGTGTGCGGCGTTGACCTCCTTCTGGTTGCGCGCTAGGCGCCGGTAGCGGCCGGTGCCCGGGTCGAGACGCCGACGGCGGCGCGGCACAGCCACCCTCGGGTCGGCGCCCTGGTAGGCGGTGTCGGCGACCACGGGGATCTCGTGCGCGGTCAGCGTCTTGATGATCGCGTAGTCGCGGGCGGTTCCCATGTCGTGTCGAACGCCAGGCAGCGGCGGGGAGATCCACACCAGTCTGCCGATGGAGTCGGCGATGAACTGCACGTTCAGCCTGTGGGCCACATTTGCCCGACTAGAATTCCCGGGTCTCGGCCGGACACCATGCCGACCCGGTCGATCCGCGCGTTCATCGAGCCGACCAGCTGCGATACCTCGGCGACGAGCCGTCGCTGTTGCCCGATGGCGTGGCCGGGTCGGGGTGTGCCCGGGCGGGTTCACCGGCCTTCGGCTAGAGTTTGTTGTGGCTACTGACGCTGCGTTGCCCCGGACCCGGCGACTGCACTTGCCGATGGTTGGAGCGGAGCCGTCTGATGGTCGATCACACGCGCCCCCCTGGTCATGCCGCGTACGGGGATCCGGCGCGTCGGCCGGCGATGGGGCGCCCTGGGGGGAGCGCCCGATGAGCAGCGCCGACGCGGCAGGTGGTCGTGCCTGGAACGGAGACGGCGGCGATGGTGCCGGTGATGCGGTGCGCCGTGACCGTCTGGTCGCGCTGTTGTCGCCCCCCGATACCGACATCTGCGGCGCCGGCTCGGGTGGTGGCCGGGCTCGTTTGGGCCGGGTGTGCGCGCTCGCGGTCTCCGAGGTCGGGGTCAGCGGTGCGGGAGTCACGGTGCTGGCCGGGCACGCCGGTGGGCTGGCCGGGGACCGCGACCAGCTGTGGGCCACCGATCCGATTATCGAGCGGCTGGAGGATCTGCAGCTGACCACGGGGCAGGGCCCGTGCCTGGACGCCTACGCCGACGGGGCCCCGGTCCTGGTCAGCGACCTGGCCGCCGACCCGGCCCGGTGGATGGGGTTCGGTCCCGAAGCGCTCGCCGCGGGCGCGGCGGCGCTGTTCTCGCTGCCGCTGCAGGTCGGTGCCGTCCGGTTGGGCACCCTGGACCTGCACCGCGACACACCCGGTGCACTGAGCCGCGATGAGCTCGCCGACGCCCTGGTGCTGGCCGCGATGGCCACCGAGGTCCTGCTCGACCTCGCCGCCGAGCCGGGAGAACGATCCGAGGACTCCGGGCTCTCCGCGGTCGGTGACGGGGCCGGGCCGGTCGGGGACCCGCTGTGGCTGCCCGGAGTGCACGTCGAGGTCCATCAAGCCTCCGGGATGGTCTCGGCACGCGAGCGCATCGGGGTGGACGCGGCGCTGCTGCGCATCCGCGCCTACGCCTACGCCCACAGCGACCCGATCCACGAAGTCGCCCGCCGCATTCTCGACCGCACCCTGACCCTCGACGAACACCCCGACGAGCGATAACAAGACGGACACGCGGGTACTCGGGTAGCCGGATGAGTACCTGCACTGCCCGGACCCGATGTGGAGAAAGACAGATGAGTAACGGTCGTGAACCCCAGGTCATCGACACCTTCCTGTCCCTGACCGACACCCTGGTCACCGACTTCGACGCCCTGGACATGCTGACCATGCTCGCCGAGCGCAGCGTGGAACTCCTCGACGTCACCGCGGCCGGGATCATCCTCACCGACGGCAACGCTGGCGGGCTGTCGGTGGCCGCGGCGTCCTCGGAGCGCTCGCGGCTGCTCGAGGTGTTCGCCGTGGACATCGACGGGGGGCCGTGCGTGGACTGCCTGCGCACCGGCGCACCGGTCATCGTCTACGACCTCGACGCCGAGACTGCGCGGGCCCGCTGGCCGCGGTTCTGCGCCGAGGCCACCGCCGGTGGGTTCCGCGCCGCGCACGCGCTGCCGATGCGCCACCGCGACCAGGTGATCGGGGTGCTGACCCTGCTCCACACCGGCCCGCACACCCTCACCGAGCCCGACGCCCGCCTCGGGCAGGCCTTGGCCGATGCCGCCACCATCGGGTTGCTGCACGAGCGCGCTGTGCGCCGCGCCGAGACCGTCGCCGAGCAGCTCCAGGGGGCGCTGAACAGCCGGGTCATCATCGAGCAGGCCAAGGGCGCGCTGTCCCAACACACCGGTATCTCCGCCGGCGAGGCGTTCGGAGTGCTGCGCGCCCACGCCCGCAACAACGGCCTGCGTCTGACCGATCTCGCCCGGAGTGTCGTCGAGGGCACCATCGACCCCGCGACCGTCACCGGGCAAGTCACCTGAACCGACAACGCCCCCTCTCGCCGAGGGACGAGGTCGATCTGACCCGTAAGGTCCCGACCGAAACCCGCCGGTCCCACGCGCCGAAGGCGCCCGGGCCCGGCCATGGGTGCGTCACGAGGTCGCGGCGGCCACCTGGTCGTGGGTAGTCTGGCCGGGTCCCGTTGCCCCGGACCCGGCGACCAACGCACGAGATGGTCGAATGAGGTCCGTCCTAGTGGTCGACCCCGCACACCTGGAAGTTCCCACCGAGCCGGGCACCATCGTGGCCGGCGCCACCGATACCGGCCCGACCGATCTGGGCCCCGATGCCGGCTACACCGTCGTGGGCGGCGGCGCCACAGACCGGTTCGAGTGCGTGCTCGATACCGTGCCGCTCGACCCGCGCGCCCCCGGCACGATCCTGGTGCTGCGGATGGCCGGCGAGATCGACCTGTCCACCCAGCGCGGAATGCAATCGGCGCTGCGCGCCGGCCTCCACGCTCGGCCCCGCCACTTGCTGGTCGATCTGTCCAGGGTGGGGTTCTGCGGAGTGCGCGCGTTCAGCATGCTCAACCAGAGCGCCCGCACCGCCGCCGAGCACCAGATCGACTACGCCTTGTGCGGGCTCTCCGTGCACCTGGAGCGGGTCGCCACGACCCTGTGGGGCTCGGCCGGGCCGAACCGGCACCGCAGTACCGCCGAGGCGGTGACGATGCTCCGAGCCGCGCACGCCCAGCGCTGATGATCGGCGCGGCCGACCGCGGTTTCGCCCAGATGTCACCGCGGGTACAGCTGCGACGAAGTGACCGACCCCCGTAGTGAGCAGGTGCTCGCGTGTCGTTCAGTCGTGACCGCGACCAGCTCCATCACGACCCGACCCACCCATGGCCAGCTTTCCGATCCTGCGACGACGCCGCTGGGACGTCGGCCCGGGCCTCCGAGACGGGGTGCGACCTGCGGGCCCCGCTGACCTTCGACTCCGTCGCCGACCCGCCCGGCGCCACCCGGGCGCGCCGGGTGTTCGCCAACTGGCTGGCTATCGATGTCGAGGACCCGCACCGCCAGGACATCGTCCTGGCCGTCTACGAGGCGTTGGCCAACGCGGCCGAACACGCCTACGCCGACCACCCGGACGAGGCCGGGACGATGTGTCTGACCGCGCACCGCGGCCCGGACCACGTCCGAATCACCGTCGCCGACCGCGGACACTGGCGCGCCCCGACCGAGGCGCCGTTCCGCAGCCGCGGCCTGGAACTCATGCGGGCACTCATGTCGCAGGTACACCTGCACAGCTACCCGCACGGCACGATCGTGCAGCTACGCAGCGCGGTGCCGACCTCTCCGCGCACCGCGACAGGCTGACGCCGCAATCAGCGACTGCGAACCGAGGGGGCCCAGGCTGCACATTTCAGTCGATGTGAGGGGCGGTGTCGGTGACCGCGTGCTCGATCCGGCGCCGGGTCGAGGCCGAGACATCGAGCGACGGCAGGGCGTCGAGCGGCACCCACTCGACACACTTGCTCTCACTGCTGGTCTGCAGCTGCCCTCCGGTCGCGCTGCCAGTGAGGCAGAGCGCAAACTCCTGGCGGACTTCGCCGTCGTCGTAGGCGATCACGTGGCGCGGATCTGAGTAGATCCCGACCACGCCGGTGACCTCGATGTCGAGCCCGGTTTCCTCGTAGGTCTCCCGGACCGCGGCATCGCGAACCGACTCGCCGAGCTCTTGGCCACCGCCGGGCAGCGCCCATCGGCCGTTGTCGGTGCGCTGAATCATCAGCACCCGGTGACCGTCGAGCACGACGACGACCACGGCAACCACGAGACTGTTCGCTGGGGGTGCAGCAGGATCGTTGTAGTAGTCGATGCGGCCCACCTGATCAGGCTTACCACTTGGGCGGCTTGGCTGCCTCCCAGACGGCGTCGAAGCTGCGTCCATAAGTCTCGAACAACGACCCGGCGGAGAGCCGACGCAGGTGCAGAGCCGGAGCGTGCGGCGCAGTCAAGCCGTAGACGTGCGGGTTGACGATCATCTCGTCGTCGTAGCGGTAGATCGAGTTGTAGAGCGTTGTCGCGTGGCAGCGGATCTCGACTCCTGGGGCGTCGGCGATGCGCTGAAAGTAGGCCAGGGCGTTGCGGATCTTCGCCGCAATCGCGTTCTTGCCGATGCCCTCGTCGGTGCTGCGTCGGGTGACCTCCCGGCTGGCCGGGTCTCCGAACAGAAAACGGATCCGGCCGCCGGCGGCTCCCTTCGCTTCGAGTGCCGGAAGAAGGTTGGGCGTCTCGGTCAGAAACATGCCGACGTAGACCAGGACGTCGATCCGGCCAGTGGCCTGGTCGAGCAGCCGGTCCCACAGCTCACGCGGGATTGCGCTCCGACTCGGGTAGACCTGCACCACCTCGGACCCGGAGGCCTCTGTGAGCTTGTCGTCGGACACCGCCGACGGCCACAGGTAGCTCTCTGACTCCCGCAGGAGTGCCGCGATCACGTGCCGGTTCTTCGGGTAGGGAATCCGGCCCTGGGTGATCCACCGCTCGGCGGACTTGGGGTCGACGCCGACATGTTCGGCGACCGCATTCACGGTCAGCCCGCCTCGGTTGATCGCGTCACGGAGCCGGTCGTTGGCCACCGCGCCTCCTAGGGACGTCTTGGACGTCCCAGTATTCGGTAGACGTCCCCAGAAGTCCAGCGGTGCGGTAGGCCCGTCTCACTGATCAGCGGATTCTCGGTACTGCCCCGAGCCCGGGGCCATCTCATCGAGTCCCTGGAGGACGGTCATGGCAATGATCAAGGTCGACACCACCGGTACCCGCTTCACCGTGGGCGCCGCTCCGCGTCCGAAGAACGACATGGAGGGCCGACAGCGGACCGACCGCCAGACCGGGACGCCGCTGTTCATCACGCAGCTGGTCAAGGTCGACGCGGAGGGCGCGGAGATCCTCTCGGTCACCACCCCCGGTTCCCCGCAGGTCGAGCAGGGCGCCGAGGTCCGTCCGGTGGCTCTGGTGGCGATCCCATGGCAGCAGGGCCAGCGCGCGGGTGTGGCGTTCAAGGCCGACCGGATCGAGCCCACGCAGGCGCCGACCGCCAAGGCCTCCTGACCGGCGCTGGCCTGCTCGTCCGCTGCCTGGTCGGTGGAGAGGGCCGAGACTCGCTTCCCCGGTGCCTCGGCCCTCTCCCCGGCGTTACCCCCGCTTAGCCCACGCCCGCCGCTCGTCAGCCTCGTCCGGAAGGCCGATCGCCATGCCTCGCAACGCCGCACCCGCCCGCACCTTCGGTGCCGGGAAGTCCCGCGTCGACTCCTTCGAGATCATCTCCGCGCCGCCCCGCAACCCCGTCATCCGCGTCCTGGCACTGATTCTGCGGCTGCGGGCGGAACTGTTCGTCACCACCATCCTGATCACAGCCTGGGTCGCACTCGGCCCGGACCAGGTGACCAGCCCCGACGGCGTCCCCGTCGATAGCCCCGGCCCGGGTCTCAGCACGACGACCCGCGCCGCGTTGTTCGCCGCCGTGGCGTTGCTGCTGGTCGGGCTGCCGTGGACGCGGCGGTTCCTGTTCCACCGCGCGCAGGCGGTGCTGTCGCGGCATCGGGTTCGCCAGGCCCTGGTCGAACGCAGGGTCCTCAACTCCCGCTCGCGGGCCTGCCCACTCGCCGTGTGGGCGCGCCCGACCCGGGTCGGGGAGGTCGTGTGGCTGTTCCTGCGTGCCGGCCTCGCCCCGAAGACCATCGAGGAGGAGGCCGAGGAACTGGCCTCGGCGTGTTTCGCTCGCGAATGCCGGGTCACGGCTTGGGCGTCGACGACCAACATCGTCCGTGTCGAGATCATCCGCCGTGACCCCCTGGCGCCGAACCTGATCCGCTCGGACCTGTTCCGCTGGGCCTCCGGCAACCCGAACGACGACGGCTGGTCCGCACCCGACGGCGGCCAGGACGTGCCAGCTCCGGCTCCGCGACCGGAGCCCACGCGGCCGGTCATCCCACCGGCCCCACGACCGGCGATCGACGGTCCGCAACCCGGAGCCCGTGGTGGGGACTGGTCGGAGTATGTCTGAGCACCCGCGCACGCCGCCCCCCTCCGCCTCGCTCACCGATAGCCCGGATCCCGGCCGTCTCGTGCGTCCGCTGCTGGTGCTCGCCCGGTGGGCCGACGAGTACGCGGACCGCCGCCGCGAACGCCGCACGACCGCTGGTCCGTCGATCTGGGAGCCGATCCACCTCGGCGTCGGCGAGGACGGCCGCCCCCTGCGGCTCCCACTGATCTATCGCAACATGCTGCTCGCCGGAGAGCCCGGCGCAGGCAAGTCGGTCGGATTGAACAACATCGTCGCCCACGCCGCCCTGTCGACCGACTGCCGGTTGTGGTTGTTCGACGGCAAGATCGTCGAACTCGGCCTGTGGCGCTCGTGTGCGGAGCGGTTCATCGCGAACAGCCTCGACGACGCGATCCAGGCCCTGCTGGACCTGCAGACCGAGATGGACGAGCGGTACGCCGTCCTCGACGAGGAACGCCGCCGCAAGATCGCCCCGGACGACGGCGTCGCCCCGATCGTGGTCGTGCTCGACGAGCTGGCCTACTTCGCCGCCACCGTCGGCACCAAACGCGAGCAAGAGTCCTTCTCGGTCCTGGTCCGTGACCTGGTGGCCCGCGGTCGCGCGGCCGGGATCATCGTCGTCGCCGCCACGCAGCGGCCCTCCGCGGACATCATCCCCACCTCGCTGCGGGACCTGTTCGGGTACCGGTGGGCGTTCCGCTGCACCACCGACACCAGCTCGGACATCGTGCTCGGGCACGGCTGGGCCGGACGCGGCTACACCGCCGCGTCGGTGGCGCCGGAGGCCAAGGGAATCGGGTTCCTCCTCGCCGAGGGCGGCATCCCACGGCGGGTCAAGGCCGCCTACCTCTCCGATGACGAGGTCTACGTCCTCGCCGACCGCGCGACCCTGCACCGCCGCGCTCCGCACGACACCGACGACCAGGACGTCGACGACACCGGGTGCCGGTCATGACCGCCGCCGCAGATCGGCCGTCGGTGCCGGAGATCGTGGAGGCCGGGATCCACCGCACCGGCGTGGCGATGTGGCACGCGGACGCGCGCTACGGCCGCGGACAGATCACTCTCGATCACCACTGGCGGATCCTGGCCGCGCTGCACGCCCGCCGAGTGCGGTGGTGGGCGGTGCTCGAACGCCACGTTCTCGACGACCGCACCACCCCGCTCGTGTTCTACCGCGCGGTGCTCGGCGCCCGCGACAACGCCCACCGCGTAGCGCGGTACTGGCACCAGCAGGCCGCCACCGTCACCGCCGTCGCCGAGCGCGAGACCGTCGCGTGATGAGCACGGCCGGTCGGGACCACGCCACCGTCGACGCCCTCGCGTCCCGACGGCTGTCCCGCCTGGCCGCAGACACTCCCGGCGCCGAGCTCGTGGCCTCCGCCGGCCGACGGGACAACCATCCGGCCTGGCTCAACCATGTTGGCCCCGCCGGCGGGTGCGCGTACCCGGTCAAGCTTTCCGGCACCGTCTACCGGGTCGAACAGTCCACCGGCCGGATCACCGGTGAGCGGCACACGGCTGAGATGCCCGACGGGCTGATCTACACCGCCTGCGGCAACCGCCGCGCCTCCGTCTGCCCGTCATGTGCCGAGACGTACCGGGCGGACACGTTCCAGCTCGTCACCGCCGGCCTCGTCGGCGGCAAAGGCACACCGGCCAGCGTGGCCGGTCATCCGTGCGTGTTCCTGACCGTCACCGCACCCTCCTTCGGTCCAGTTCATGCCCACCGCACCGACTCCCGCGGCCGGCGGTTGCCCTGCCGCCCCCGCCGCGACGACACCGAGTGCGAGCACGGGAACGGTCACGCCTGCTGGGAACGCCACACCGAAGACGACCCGCGCGTCGGTCGACCGCTGTGCCTGGACTGCTACGACCACCCGCACCAGGCGGTGTGGAACATGTACGTCGGCGAGCTGTGGCGCCGCACGATGATCGCCGCCAACCGCGGGCTGCGCCCGCTCGAGAAGATCTCCGGCGCCAAGCTGCGCCTGAGCTACACGAAGGTCGCCGAGTTCCAGGCCCGCGGCGCGGTCCATCTCCACGCCCTCGTGCGCCTCGACGGCCGCGACCCCGACCCGAACCTGTCCCACCTGACCCTGCCGCCCCCGCCCGGCATCTCGGCCGCGCAGGTGGCGCTGCTGCTGCGCTCGGCAGTGACCGGGGTCGGATTCCTGACCGAGCCGCACCCCTACCGGCGGTCGGGATGGTGGGTCGAGTGGGGTGCCCAGGTAGATCCCCGCCCGGTCCGACTTGCCCCGCGAGACCTCGACGACCGCGCCGAGATCACCACGACCGCCGTCGCCGCCTACCTCGCGAAGTACGCGACCAAGGCCACCGAGACCGCTGGCCACCTCTCGACCCGGCTCCGCCCGGACACCGTGCGCTCCTACACCGACCACAGCACCCACACGGGCCGTCAGATCGACGCCTGCTGGCGGCTCGGGCAGCGCCCCGGTGGCTGGGACCCCGACGAGTGGTCGACCTCCTGGGGCCGACTCTGGAGATGGGCCCACATGCTCGGCTTCGCCGGCCACTTCTCCACCCGCTCCCGCCGCTACTCCACGACGCTGACCGCGCTGCGGCAGGCCCGCCGCGACTGGCAACGCGACCACTCGACCGCGGGCCCGGACCTCGATGAGGTCGAGCGGCTGGACGACGGCGACGACACCACCGAGGTCGTCATCTCCTCGCTGCACTTCGCCGGCATCGGCTGGCACACCACCGCCGACGCCCTCCTGGCCAACACCGCCGCCGCACAAGCCAGGGACAGGAGGCGCGCCGCTCGTGAGGAGCTGACCAGCACGGCCGGATGAGGAAGGAACGGAGATGACAGATCAAGACCTGGTGCTGCGGTTGCCGGACCGCAGCGACGACGCGGTGTCGTTGCACGACATCCCGGCACCGCAGGTGTATACGGTGCGGCAGGTCGCAGGGCTGCTCGGGCTCAACCTGGGCATGACCTACGAGCTGATCCGCAAGGGCGAGATCCCGGCGAAACGGCTCGGCCGCCGCTGGCTGGTGCCCCGCGAGTCGTTCCACGCCTGGCTACTCGACATGGCGTCGGCGTCGTGAGTATCCATGCAACCCCGGGCGGGCAGTACCGGGCCAAGTGGCGCGACCCGTCCGGCCGGCAGCGGTCGAAGAACTTCGCGACCAAGCGCGAGGCCCGCGACTTCCTGGCGACGGTGCGCACGTCGGCGTCCAACGGCACCTACGTGGACCCGCAGGCCGGCCGTCTGCGGTTCGCCGAGCACGCCGAGGCGTGGCTGTCAAGCACGACCGGCGAGTCGACCACCCGGGCCCGCGACGCGTCGGTGATGCGCACTCACGTGCTCCCGCGGTGGGGTGACTGGCAGATCGGCAAGATCGATCACCTGTCGGTACAGGGCTGGGTGAGCGAGTTGGGCCGGCGCCGCTCCCCCGCCACCGTGGCGGAAGCGCTGCGGCTGACGTCGGGGGTGCTGCGCTCGGCGGTACGGAACCGGCTGATCCCGTTCAACCCCTGCGAGGACGTGGCGCTGCCTCGCCGCCGTAAGCATGATCACGACGACCGGGTGGTTACCCGGGACCAGCTCTCCGGGCTGCTGCTCCCGGCGGTCCCGACGCGGTACCGCATGTTCGTTGCGCCAACGGCGTGGACCGGGCTGCGCTGGGGTGAGGCTGTCGGGTTGCAGAGCGACGCCCTGGACCTGGCCGGCGGAACCCTGCGGGTGATCCGCACGGTGGTCGAGGTCAGCGGGAACACCGACTACAAGCCGTACCCGAAGACCGGTGCGGGCCGGCGCACAGTGCCGCTCCCCCGCTGGCTCGTGCCACAGCTACGCGACCACGTCGCCCGCTACGGGCTCGGCGAGCGCGGTCTGGTGTTCCCCAACGCGGTCGGCAAGCCGCTGCGGCGCACGCTGTTCCGCTCGCGGATCTGGCGTCCGTCCCTGGTCCGGGCCGGGCTGCTCGGCTCCGTGGAACACACCGGGTCGAAGGAGTTCACCGGCCGGTGGATCGACGACGAGGGACGCGCGAACGCCCTCACCCGGGAGACCTACGCGGCCGCGGTGAAGGCGGTGGCAAGCGCGGCAGGCACGGGCCTGCGGTTCCACGACCTACGCCACTCGTATGCCACCTGGCTCGTCGACGACGGTGTCCCGCCGAACATGGTGCAGCGGGTGATGGGCCACGAGAGCGTCACAACGACGCTACAGCTCTACACGCGGCGGACCGAGAACCACGACCGCATCCTTGACGCGCTGGGCGGCTCGATGCTCGGTGCAGACGGCCCCGATGACGACGACCCGGACGATGGACCGGCCGGCGCAATGGCGGTGCTGAGGTGATCTGGGAATGTTCCCCAAGTGTTCCCCGGGAACGACTGAGGCCCAACCCGAATGGATCGGATTGGGCCTCTGACCTGCGTGGGCGATACTGGGATCGAACCAGTGACCTCTTCGGTGTGAACGAAGCGCTCTCCCCCTGAGCTAATCGCCCTCAGCGGTGAAACCGACTCTACACAGGCCGGTCACCGCCCCCTTCACCGGGGTGGCACTCCCGGCCCCAGCATCTGCACCAGCAGCGGTGCGAACGGCGACTCCAGCCACGGCCAGTCGATCCCGACCCACCCGCCGACGGTCGAGAACACCCCCAGCAGCCAGGCGCAGACCGCGACGAGACCGAGGATCCCGGTCATCACGAGCAGCTGTGTCGGCCGCGTCTGCCGACCCATCCAGGCGACCCAGAGGTCGTAACGCACCCGGACCCAGTGCAGGACCTTCTTGGCCCAGTGGAACTCGGCGGCGAGAATGCCCAGGCCGATGAAGATGATCGCCCAGCCGGGCCCGGGGGCTGGCAGCGCGATGAGACCGATGATCACCACGGCTGTCCCGAGGACGCCCATCGTGATCCGGTAGGTCAGATCCAGCACAGGGTTGCGCGCGATGTTGGCGCGGAACACCCGGTAGCGGACCTTGGTCCGCCGGAACCACTTGCGGAGACCGGTGTAGCGGCGCCGGGGCTTCTGCGGTCCCACCGTCGACGAGTCGGTTGCTGCTGCGTCCTGCTCCGTACTCAGGTCTCCACCTGCCCTGCCGCGACCACCGATGACGGCGCGGGCGGGGCTGTCCGTCCGCGCTCCAGCGAGACGGCGTACTGGGCGAACGTCCCACCGCCGCTCGATGCTACCGGCACCGGCCCGGCGGAGTCTCCGTGGACGTCGAACGTTCCGACAGCCGTCGGTGCGGCGTCACCGTTCACCCCCCACAGGACGTAGGTCTGCTGGTCCACCTGGTTCGGCGACAGGCCCATCGGCACCAGCTGGCGCTGCCCGTCATGGACGAGCAGGGCCGCGACCGGTGTCGCGCCGGGAGCATCCGGAGCCAGGAACGCGTGCTCGGTCCCCGGCTGGGCCATCATGTTCATGACCTCGTGCATCTGCTGCGCCTGCGCCAGGCTCGCGTCGCGCTCGGCCTGCAGTGCCCGGACCTGCCCGACCACCGCACCGGCGCCGACCAGGACGGCGACGACGGCCACGGCGGCCACCAGCAGCCGTCCGGGACGCCCGAAACGGCTCTTGCGGCGTGCGTTCCCCGGTCCGGGCGGCCGATCCGCGTTCCCCTCGGAGGCGGACGGCGACCGGCCGGCCGGCCCACCCGGCCGTGCCGAGGGCACGGGCGGCCGCGCGGCCGGCTCCCGGGTCGGCGGAGGTGCCGGGGCCTCAGGAGGCGACGACGCCGCGTGCCTGCCGGTGGGCATCGTGCCGAGCCGGTCCCCCGGCACCGGGCGCTCGTCCGTGCCGCCGGGCCGGCCCTGCTGCGGGGTGCGGCGGGCGTGCTCGACGATCGAGTCCCGCAGCCCGGACGGCGGCTCGTGCTGCGGCAGCACGGAGGCCAGCCCGGTCGTCACCTCCGACACGTCGGCCGCGACCTGCCGGCACCGCTCGCACCCGGCCAGGTGCTCGATCACCGCGACGTCCTCGTCGGGCTCGAGAGCGTGCAGCGCCCAGCCGATCGTCTGCTCGGCCATCGGGCACACCGGCTCCTGCTCCCCGTTCACGACACACCTCCGGCGAGCTCTCCGCCGGACTCACCGAGCACCGGGCCGAGCAGGTTCCGTAACCTCGCGACCCCGCTGAACATCCGGGATTTGACGGTGCCCAGCGGCACCCCGGTCAGGGCGGCCACCTCGCGCTGGGTGTAACCGCCGAAGTACGCCAGTGCCAGCACCTGCCGCTGCTCGGCCGGGAGCCGGCCCAGCGCGTTCCGCACCTCGCCGGCGATCAGCGAGCTGATCGCACCCTCGTCGGCACCCGGCCCCGGAGGCGCGGACCATTCCGCCCCGTCCTCGCTGGCCGGGACGGTCCGGCGTCGGACCGCGCTCTCCCGGCGGACCGCGTCCACTGACTTGTGGTGCACGAGCGTCAGCAACCAGGTGCCGAACCGCCCACGCGCCGGGTCGAACCGCGACGGATCCCGCCAGAACGCCAGGAAGACCTCCTGCACCACGTCCTCGGCCAGCCCCTCGTCGGCACAGATCCGTCGCGCCAGGGAGTACGCCTGCCGCCCGAACCGGTCGTACAGCTCACCCAGCGCGGTGGAATCGCCCGACACGATCCGTTGCACCAGCCGGTGGTCGCCCGCGTCGTCCCGACGGGGCGGCTCACGCCGCGCGCCACCGCGGTCGGACCGCCCCTGCTCCGGGGGGTCCGGCGGATCGGCGATGCCTGCCACCAGCGAAGTCCTCACGTTGCTGTTGTTCGACGACCGTGCCAGAACGGTTCGGTGTCGGCGAGCGTAGTCGCCGCGCCGGGCCCATCTCACACACACGGACGGCGGGTTGGCCGTTCATCCGCGCGGCGGCAGCAGCGAGTTACACGGCTGTGACTCGAACGGGCGTCATGCCGTGGTGATCCACGTTGATGCGCGCCAAACCCGTCACGCCGGAGCCGTTGGCTCGTTTCTCCGACTGACGCCCCACGCAACGCCCCCAGAAAGAGGATGACCGATGCGCGACGAGTCCACGACGATCCGGTCGACGGCCACCTTCGATCTCATCACCCCGGACGCCGCGCCCGTGTCCGTGTCCGTCGAGCTGACCTACAGCAGCCGGGACCCGTACGCGGTCCAGGCCTCCTTCAAGACCGGCCACGACACCACGGTCGACTGGGTCTTCGCCCGTGACCTGCTCGCCGACGGCCTGGTCGACTCGGCCGGCACCGGTGACGTCCGGGTGCAGCCGATGAGCGAGGACCCGGGCACCATCGAGCTGGAGCTGACCTCGCCGTCCGGACACGCCCTGTTCACCACCTCGGCGAAGACGCTGTCCGACTTCCTGCAGGCGACCTACGAGGCCGTCCCGCCGGCCAACGAGTACTCGTGGCTGGACTTCGACGCCGCCCTCGCCGACCTGCTCGACACCACCGCCCAGGACTGATCCGGCGCACCCGACGCCGGGCGGAGTCGATCTCCGCAGTTGAGAGGACATCCGGCGGCGGCACAGGGGGGCGCGTGAAACCCCCTCGGGGCGGGTGCTAATGTTCTCTCATCGCACCGAGGACGGGCGAGACACCGGAATACGGTGATGGTCCAGATCACGGTGCTCATGCGGACGTAGCGCAGCTGGTAGCGCATCACCTTGCCAAGGTGAGGGTCGCGGGTTCGAGTCCCGTCGTCCGCTCGGAGGATCGGTCCTGAGCCGGGACCTCCCTGCGGGATGTCCATCCAACCGATGGGTTTCCTGGCGGAGTGGCCGAGTGGCTTAGGCAAGGGCCTGCAAAGCCCTGTACGCGGGTTCGATTCCCGCCTCCGCCTCGCGCGATTAGCTCAGCGGGAGAGCACTACCTTGACACGGTAGGGGTCACTGGTTCAAATCCAGTATCGCGCACCAGACAGGGGAACCCCCTGGTCGTCAGCCCGGCGAGCGGCTGGTCGGCCAGGGGGTTTCCTCGTTCTCGGGAACGGCTCGGTCCCCCGGCCGGATCAAGCCCGCCTCGTACGCGATCACCACCAGCTGCGCCCGGTCCCGCGCGCCGAGCTTGCTCAGCAACCGTCCGACGTGGGTCCGCGCGGTGGCCGGGCTGATGTGCAGCCGGGTGGCGATCTCGGCGTTCGACCGTGCCGCACCGACCTCGGCCAGGATCTCCCGCTCCCGGCCGGTGAGAACGTCGAGGCGTTCCGGTGACGGCCGGTCCGACGCCGCGGCGGCCCGCATCACCCGCCGCGTCACCGACGGGGACAGCAGCGCCTCGCCCGCGGCGACGACACGGACGGCCTCGCGCAGTGTGTCCGGGCCGGCGTCCTTGAGCAGGAAGCCCGCGGCGCCGGCGCGGATCGCGTCCAGGATGTTCCCGTCGGTGTCGAACGTGGTGAGCACGACGACCGAGGTGCCCGCGAGCGACTCGTCCTCGACGATCGCCCGGGTGGCGGCGATCCCGTCGGTGCCGGGCATCCGGATGTCCATCAGGACCACGTCGGGGTGCACCGCACCGACCAGGGCGACGCCGCCGGAGCCGCTACCCGACTCGCCGACGACGTCGATGTCGTCGGCCCGCTCGAGGAGTGCGCGCAGGCCGGCCCGGACGAGTTCCTGGTCGTCGACCAGGACGACGCTGATCACGGTTCACCTCCACCGGACGGGAACGGCAGGGTCGCCTCGACGACGAACCCGCGCGGCCCGGGGGCCGCGCTGAGCCGCCCGCCGGTCAGCTCGACCCGTTCCCGCATCCCGATGATCCCCCACCCGCCGGTTCCCTGGCAGGCGGCGGCCCCGCCGTCGTCGGACACCCGGATCGTGACCTGCTCGGGCCCGGCGACACCGGTGAGGGTCACATGCGACGCCGACGAGTGCCGGAGCACGTTGGTCAGTGCCTCCTGGACCACGTGGAAGACGGTGGTCGCGGTGACGGCGGGGAGGGCGTCGAGCCCGTCACCCTCGTCGAAGCAGACCTCGACGCCGACGATCCGGGCCTCATCGACGAGGGCCGCCAGCCGCTCCCCGAGGGACTCCGGCGGGGGCCCGCCGGAGTCCGCCGGCTCGCGCAGCACCCCCAGGGTGGCGCGCAGCTCCCGAGTGATCGACGAGCACGCGGCACGCACCGTCGCCAGGGAGCGGTCGGCAGCGTCCGGGTCCTCGGGTAGCGCCTCACGGGCGACGTCGGCGTGCAGTGCGATCACCGCCGTCGTGTGCGCCAGCAGGTCGTGCAGGTCGCGGGCGATCCGCAGCCGCTCCCGCTCCACTCGCTCCGTGGCCTCCCGCTCACGTTCCCAGCGTGCGGTCACCTCCCGCCGCCGCCGCTCGGCGTGCCACTCGCGGCGGGCCCGCACCGCAGCGCCGCAGGCGATCGAGGCCGTCATCAACGCCGCCGTCGACGGGAGCTCGTAGCCGAGAAGCAGCCCCGGATCGTCGCCCTGCACGGCGCGCACCGATGTGGACACCACGACGAGTGCAGCCGCGACCGCGCTCGCCCACCGGGTGCGGCCCTGCTCGGCCGCGGAGAACAAGGCGGCGACCATCGGGACGGCGAGCCCGATCGGGGGCTGCCCGAGCCGGTAGTACAGGAGCAGGCCGGCCGCGGTCGTCACCAGTACGCCCACCGGGAACCTGCGACGGGCCAGCATCAGCCCGCCGAGGCCGACGGCGAACCCGTACGCGACGGGTCCCGGACCGACGCCGTCGCCGAGATCGGCGGAGACGGCCACCCCCACCAGGACGACCGTCGCGGTGGAGAGGACGACGTCGAGCCCGCGGGCGCGGCGTGCATCGTCGCCCGGCCCGGTGACGGTCATGTCCACTCCCTCACGCTCCTCCGCCGGCGCGGGTGCGCGGTCCCCGGGCCCGGAGCGTGGCCCACCCGACCAGGCCGACCAGCGCCCCCACACCGAGCCCGGTCAGCACGCTGCTCCCGAACGCGAACAGGCGCAACACCGCCGACTCCGCGATCGGCGACAGCGCCCCGGCGAGATTCCCGCCGAGCCGGGGCGGGATCTCGAACGCCCACGGCCACAGCAGCTGGTGGGCCACCCCCACCAGCACGCCGTAGACCAGGCCGATCGCCAGCAGCGTCCGGAACGGGCGGGACACCTGCCGCCACACCACCACGCCCAGCCAGACGGCGATCGGGACGAACACCAGCAGCGCGTTCGGCACCCCGCCGACCGGTCCGAGGTCGTGTGCCACCACCCGGGGCACCCCGAGCAGCGCCAGCGCGAGGATCGCGGCCGGGGAGAGCCCGAGCCCCCACATCACACGACCTCCCGGACCGGCGCGGCGGCCTCGCCCCGCCCGGCGAGGACCCGGAGCAGCGCGGAGGACGCCAGCACCGCCGTCACACCGCACAGGGCCAGCCGCAGCCAGTGCCCGGTCTCGAACTCCCACGCCACGCGGACCAGCTCGCCGGCGGCGTGGACCGCCGGGCCCTCGACGAACATCACGGTGTTGCGCGGCCAGAAGAACCACGCCGAGAAGCCGAACTCGCCGGCGAGCGTAACCGCCACCGCGGCCAGCGCCCGGAACCGGGCCGCCCGGAGGCGCGAGGTCACCGCGATCGTTGCCACGCCGGTCACCAGCGTCGCCAGACCCAGCACCGGGAAGACGTCGCCTGGCCCGACCTCGGAGAAGAACGCGGTACCGCGCACGAGCGAGGTCGGCACGTCGGCGAAGATGTTCGGGTAGATCAGCAGCGTCTCGATCAGCACCCCGCTGAAGGTCGTGATGGCCACCCAGGCGAACACGATCGACACGGCCGTGGCCGGTCTCGTCCTCATACGTCACCCCCGTCGTCCGCGGACCGGGCTCTCCGGTCACACGGCCGACGCTAGGAACAGCCGGGCGTTCCGGAATCGGCCGTGCGACACCGGTGGCCGTACGCCTCTCGCCGTACGGGGCGCCGACCGACACGCGGCCGAGCACGAGACCGAGCGGATGGGCGACACCGGTGAACAGGGCGAACACCGAGGTGCCGTACCGAAGCACGTGACAGAATCACCCCGTGTGCCCCGGCCGCCGTACCGTGCGCTATTGTGCACACGTCGCGCCGCAGGTTGGTGCGGATGCGGACGTAGCGCAGCTGGTAGCGCATCACCTTGCCAAGGTGAGGGTCGCGGGTTCGAGTCCCGTCGTCCGCTCCACACGGGAAGCCCCCGGCCGCTCCGGCCGGGGGCTTCTCGCATGATGGGGTCGTGTCCCGCATCCACTCGGTGGCCGTGGTCGGCGTCGTCGTCGCCGCGGACGGCCTGGTTCTCGCCACCCGCCGACGTGACGACGGCAGGTGGGAACCTCCCGGCGGGATCCTCGAGGCCGGCGAACGGTTCGAGGACGGCGTGCGGCGCGAGGTCCACGAGGAGACCGGCCTGACCGTCCGCGTCGAACGGCTGACCGGCGTCTACAAGAACCTGCTGAGTGACGTCGTCGTACTCGCCTATCGCTGCGCACCGCGGGCCGGCACGCCCGGGCCGCAGATCGAGACCAGCGCCGTCGAGTGGATCACCGCGGAGGAGGCGATGCGCAGGATGCCTCCGGTGTTCGCGGCCCGGATCACCGACGCGCTCGCCGGCGGGCCCCCGGCGTCCCGGTCACACGACGGCCACGATCTCGTCTGACCCGGGATCTCAGGGCCGCCACCCGTGCCGGTGCCGGGCGAACCCGCCCTCCGAGTCGATCACCTGACCGGTGATCCAGCACGCCTCGTCGGTGCACAGCCAGGCGATCAGCCGGGCCGGGTCGTCGGGCTCGCCGAACCGGCCGAACGGGAACATCGGCGCCATCTCCGCCCACGCCTCCTCCCCCAGATAACCGGTGTCGACCGGCCCGGGGTTGACCGTGTTGACCCGGATCCGCCGGTCGGCGAGCTGGTCGGCCAGGGTGAGCGTGACGCCCGCGACGGCGGCCTTGGCCGCGGCGTAGGCGACCTCGCCGGGCATCGGACCCCGCCCCTGCCCGGACGTCAGCAGGACGACCGCGCCGCCGGGGCGGTCGTCGTCGTGGGCGTTCGCGTAGGCCTGGGCCAGCAGGATCGACGCCCGCGCGTCCACCGCCCAGTGCCGGTCCAGCTCGTCGGCCAGCCCACCCAGCGGACCGTCCGAACCGGAGAGGGCCTGGTTGCACACCAGCAGGTCCAGCGGTCCGACGGCGCGCGTCGCGGCGTCCAGTAGTCGCTGTGGTGCGTCCGGATCGGACAGGTCGGCGTGCACCCCGGTCACCACCGCACCGTCCGCGGCGTGCGCGCGCACCGCCGCCACCGCGGCGGCCGGGTCGTCGGCACCCCACGGCTGGGACGCGTCGTGCGGGACGTAGTGGTGCACCACGACGCTCGCGCCGTACGCGGCCAGCCGGGACGCCGTCGCGTGCCCGATGCCACCGCGGCGCCCTCCCCCGGTGACGAGCGCGGTACGGCCCCGCAGCGGCATCGGATCCCGTTCGAAACTGCCCATCCCCCGATCCTGCGGTCCGGCCGCACCGGGCGCGACGGAGTTTCGACGCCGCCGGTGCCGGCGCGGTGCGCTATGCGGCCGGGGTCACCGCGCACCGCAGCCGGACGGGCAGGGCCGCCGGGTCCGGCGCACCGCCGCCCTGCAGCCAGCCGGTGACCACCCGGACATCACCGGTACCGCGGATCGGCCCGACGACGACCACCGGCGAGGTCGGGCGCCGGCGACCGGGGTCGCAGGCCTGCACCACCAGCATCAACCCGGGCGGGCGGTGGGCGCACAGGTTCGTGCCCAGCACGCAGCCCGCCGTCACCAGGACGCCGTGCCGGGAGTCCTGCACCACCGCCCGCAGGCCCTCAACCAGCACCTCGTCGACGCCGGGGAGCGCGGCCACCACACCGGCGCCCCCGGCGGGGCCGTCGTCGAAGCCGGAGGGCATGAGTGCGCAGGTCGCGCACCGCACCGTCGTGAACCCGTCCATGGCCACCCTCTCCTGCAAACCGGAACCGTTATCGTTTAACGTCGACGGTAGCAGTCGAGCACGCAGGAGGAACCCCGTGAAGTCCGGCATCCATCCCGAGTACCGCCCGGTCGTCTACAAGGACATGTCCACAGGAGACGCGTTCCTGACCCGGTCCACCGAGTCGTCACGGGAGACGGTCGAGTGGTCGGACGGCGCCACCTACCCGCTGATCCGGGTGGACGTCACCTCGGCGTCGCACCCGTTCTGGACCGGCGCGACCCGGGTCCTGGACGCCGCCGGTCAGGTAGAGAAGTTCCGCCGCCGCTACGGCGGCCGACACGGCTGATCGGCTGGATCGTGCCGATCACGGCGGCGTACCGTCGGTGAGGATGCGCCGGCGCCGTGGCGAGCCCGTGCAGGTCGTCACCGACCTGCGGGAACCGCTCGCGCAGGAGCACCGGCGGCGGATCCGGATCCGTCTGGTGGCACTGGCGGTCTGGATCGCCGGGTGGATCGTGGCCGGCGCGCTGTGGCGGCACGGCTGGCTCGCGGTCGGGATCCTGCTCGGCAGCGGTCCGGGAGTCTGGCTGCTCTGGTGCCTGCTGGTCCCGCCACCGACCTCCGGCCGACGGCGTGCGGTCACCCCGCCGCGCCGCCGCGGACTGCTCGGCCCGGAGAACTGAAGGCGGCCGATACGGGGGTCGGGCGGGCGGCCACGGAGTTCCGTGACCGCCCGCCCCGGCGGCCCGGCGTCACGCCGGGAAGGCGGTGCTCAGCCCGGCGCGGCTGATGTCGACCATGTCTCCACGGGGCACGACCTTGATCCGCTCGCGGCCACGGGCCTCCCCCAGCCCGCGCTCGTGCTTGTCCAGGGCGAGCCAGCCGTCCCAGCTCGTGTAGTCGATGCCCCGCCGGTCGAGCAGCTGCGGCATCGCGTCCGGGCTCCGCCGCGGCGCGCGGCGCAGGCCGGGCACATCGGCGAGCAGGCTGCGCACCGTCTCGGAGGCGCAGCCCTTGGTGTGCCCGATCAGCCCGACCGGCCCGCGCTTGATCCAGCCCACGGCGTAGACACCCGGCAGCTCCTGGCCGTCGATGTCGCGCACCCGCCCGGCGACGTGCGGCAGCACGCCGCGCTCGTGGTCGAACGGCAGCTCCGCCAGGTGCGAACCGGTGTAGCCGACGGCCCGGTACACCGCACCGACCGGGTACTCGGTGAACACACCGGTCCCGCGGACCGACCCGTCGCCGGTATAAGCGGTGCGCTCCACCCGCAGGCCCTCGACCCGGTCAGTGCCGAGCACCCGGTCCGGCCGTGTCAGGAAGTGCAGGTGCACTCGCCGCGGATCGCCGCGCCGGTCGCGCAGCGCCCACTCCTGCAGGATCTTCACGACCATCCCGACGTGCTTGTCGCCGCGCGCCTCGGTCTCGGAGACCGCGTCGAACTCCATGTCCTCCGGGTCGACGATCACCTCGAGCCCGGGAACGTGGTCGAGCTCGCGCAGCTCCATCGGACTGAACCGGGCCTGGGCCAGCCCGCGCCGCGCGAACACGTGCACGTCGGTCGCGGGGTTGGCGACCAGCCCACGGTGCACCGCGTCCGGGATCTCGGTGCCCAGCATGTCCCCGGCGGACTTCGCGAGCACCCGCGCGACGTCCAGCGCCACGTTCCCGGCACCGATCACCGCGACCGAGCGGGCGTCGAGCGTCCACTCCCGGCCGACGTCGGGGTGGCCGTCGTACCACCGCACGAACTCGGCGGCGCCATGACTGCCGGGCAGCTCGACGCCGGGCACGTCGAGGTCGCGGTCCCGCTCGCAGCCGGTCGCGAACACCACCGCGTCGTAGTGTTCGCGCAGGTCGGCGAGCGCGACGTCGGTGCCGTAGTGCACGTTGCCGAACAGCCGCACGTTCGGGTGGTCGAGCACCCGGTGCAGGGCGTGCACGATCTGCTTGATCCGCGGGTGGTCCGGGGCGACGCCGTACCGGACCAGGCCGAACGGCGCCGGCAGCTTCTCGAACAGATCCACGGCGGCGCCGGCGACGGACTTGATCAGGGTGTCGGCGGCGTAGATGCCGGCGGGCCCGGCACCGACGACAGCCACGCGCAGCGGTGCTGTCTCCACGGTTCTCCTCGGGTCGACTACCCCGAGGCTAGAGCTAGGTAGCCTGACCTAAACCGAAGGAGACGACGGCAACACGGTGCGTGGCAACAGCTCCGGGAAGTGCCGGCCGACCCGCTCGGAGTGCCGCCGCCACTCCCGCGGGTAGCCGAGCGAGGACTCGACGAACGGGACGCCGTCGACGGTCACCGTGCGCGGGATGTGCAGGTGCCCGTGCACCACCGCGACCGCCCCGTACCGGCGGTGCCAGTCCGCGGTCGCGGTCGTGCCGCACCAGAGCGCGAACTCCGGATAGCGCAGCACGTCGCACGGCTCGCGGCGCAGCGGCCAGTGGTTGACCAGCACGCTCGGCCGGTCCGGGTCGAGCGCGTCGAGGCGGGCCGTGGTCGTCGCGACCCGGTCGGCGCACCACGCCTGCCGGGACGGATACGGGTCCGGGTGGAGCAGGTGCTCGTCGGTGCAGACGACGCCGGACGCGTAGGCCGCCGCCAGCCCGTCGTCCGGTGTGGACGTCCCGGCCGGCAGGAACGAGTAGTCGTAGGGCACGAACAGCGGCGCCACCGTGACCGGCCCGCCCGGCCCGTGCCAGACCGGGTACGGATCCTCCGGGGTGCCGACGTCGATCTCCCGGCAGCGCCGGACCAGCTCGTCGTAGCGAGCCACGCCGCGCAACGACTCGGTGGCGGAGTCGGCGTTCTTGGCCCGGGTCCACAGCTCGTGGTTCCCCGGCACCCAGAGGACCGTCGAGAATCGCGAGCGCAGCGCGGCCAGCGCACCGACGGTCCCCTCGACCCGCTCGTCGACGTCCCCGGCGACGATCAGCCAGTCGTCCGGATGGGACGGGACGAGCGAACCGGCGATCTCGGCGTTCTCCGGGTACCGCACGTGCAGGTCGCTGACCGCGAGCAGGCGCGGACCATCGGGGGCGGGCACCCGACCAGTAGTACCCGGCGCCCCTGCGGACCGGCACGCAGGGATGGCCGAAAGGTGGTTACCCGAAGTAGGTTACCGGGAGTAGCTTCGAGGGCGAGGACTCGGACCAGGGAGGTCGGCATGGCGGGATCGCGCGGCGCACGGCGCTGGATCCGGTGGGTACTGCGACACGGGGCGATGCGCCGGGAGGTGTCCCGGCAGGCGTCGAAGGGCGACCTGGGAGCCCAGATGATCATCAGTCCGGAGGTCGTCCGGGACCCCTACCCGCACTACGAGGCGATCCGCGACCAGGGCCGGATGGTGCGCTCGGCGCTGACCTGGACCACGGTGGACCACGAGATCACCACCGCGGTGCTGCGCAGCCCGGACTTCTGCGTGGGCCTGCGGATGCCGGAGAACGCGCCCGGCCTGCTGCGGACCCTGACGAAGGCGGGAGGGACGTGGCCGCTCGGCCCGGCCGAGCCGCCGTCGTTGCTCTCGATCGACCCGCCGGACCACAACCGCATCCGCAAGCTGGTCACCCGCTCGTTCAGCGCGAAGGCGATCGCGCGGCTGCGCGGGCGCACCGAACAGATCGCGACCGAGCTGCTCGACGAGATGACCGCCCGGGCCGGTGCGGACCGCCGCACGGACGTGATCGCCGGCTTCGCCTCGCTGCTCCCGGCGACCGTGATCGCCGAGATGCTCGGGGCGCCGGTCTCGATGCGGGACCAGTTCCTGCGGTGGGGCGAGGGCGCGGCGTTCTCGCTGGACATGGGCCTGACCTACCCGATGTTCCGGCGGTCCGAGAAGGACATCGACGCGCTGGCCGACTGGATGACCGGGCACTTCGAGTACCTGCGCCGGAACCCGAACGACTCGATCCTGTCCTCGCTGGTGGCGGCCTACGACGAGGAGGAGGGCCGGCTCACCACCGACGAGCTGCTCTCGCTCGCGCTGCTGCTGCTCGCCGCCGGGTTCGAGACGACGGTGAACCTGATCGGCAACGGCACGAAGCTGCTGCTGGCCCACCCGGACCAGCGCGACCGGCTCCAGGCCGACCCGTCGCTGTGGCCGAACGCCGTCGACGAGATCCTGCGGATCGACTCGCCGGTGCAGCGGACCGGCCGGGTCGCCGCCCGGAACACCGACGTCTGCGGCTACCCGGTCAAGCGGGGCGCGCTGGTGCTGACCAACCTGGGCGGGGCGAACCGGGACCCGGAGGTGTTCCCGGAGCCGGACCGGTTCGACGTCGGCCGCGACGGCGCCGACAAGCACGTCGCGTTCTCCCAGGGCATCCACTACTGCCTGGGTGCGGCGCTGGCGAAGATGGAGGGCGAGGTCGGCCTGCGGGCGCTGTTCGACCGGTTCCCGGACATGACAGCGGACGGCCCCGCAGAGCTGCGCGGCACCCGCGTCCTGCGCGGCTACCGGACCCTCCCGGTCCGCCTGAACGACGCCACCGTCCCGGCCAACGCCTGACCCGGCCCCCGACGTACGCCCACCCCCACGCGCGCAACCTTCCCAACGCGTTGGGGAGGCTTGACGTGGTGGGGTCAGGCGCGGGTGGAGGAACTGGTCGCGGTCGTCGTCACCAGGCTGATGATCGACATGCCGATCACCAGGTGGATCACGCCGGTGGCGACCCCGACGGTCAGCGGCTCGGTGGAGAACGCCAGCGGCCAGACCGCGGCGACCGCGGTGAGCAGGCCGACGATCCAGCCGAAGTAGGCCATCGGGCTCGGCACGGCGAGCAGCAGCAGGTGCGCCAGCCCGGTAGCGGCCAGGGCGGCGAGCGCGGAGATGATGCACAGCCGCACGACCTGGTCGGTGTCCCCGACGACGCCGCTCTCGATCGGCGCCAGGTACGGGATCTGCAGCAGCACCCGGGTGATCAGCAACCCGACCATCGCGATCAGCGCGGCGATCACCGCCGTCGCGACCCCGCCGGCCCAGAGCTTGCTCGCCTCGACCGCGGGCCGGCGACGCGCGGTCGTCCGCTCGGCGCCGATCTCGCGGGTACGGTCGTCGGCCTCGGCCATCGTCGGCTCCCCCGTGGTCGCGACGGCGGTCCGACGCCGCCGCCTGGTCGGAGTTGTAGCTGTCGGAGATGTGGCTGATCGGATGTGCGTGTCCGGTCCGAGTGTGGCGTGCCCGGCCGGATCCCGCGCCCCCGCCGACCGGACCGGGTGACACGCCAAGATCGCCGGGCGTGACCGGGAGGCTACGCGCCGCGGAGCCTGGACGGAACGCCCCGTACCGGGAACACCCCCGGACGCGCGATCCTCAGCCCTCGAGGGCGGCGATCGCGGCCTCGGCGTCGGCGACTACCCGGTGCACCCGCTCCTCCAGCACGGCCTCAGGCTCCACCCCGGACCCCATGTTGCGCTCCTTGTACCGGGTGTAGACGCCGGCACCGATGCAGGCACAACGCCAGAACGCGAACGCCACGAAGTAGGGCAGGTGCTCCAGCGAGCGCCCGGACCGCTCGGCGTAGCGGACGGCGACCTCGTCCCGCTCCGGCCAGCCGGCCGCCGCCGTCGGGCCGCTGGTGATCGCCGGGCGGGTGTCGCCGGGCCGCTCCCAGGACGCCAGCAGCCAACCCAGGTCGGCCAGCGGCTCGCCGAGGGTGGCCAGCTCCCAGTCGAAGATCGCGGCGATCCGGCCGCCGGCGAACGAGAGGTTCCCCGGCCGGTAGTCGCCGTGCGCGATCCGGACCGGATCGCCGGTCTCCGGCATCGCCGCGACCAGCCGGTCGTGCGCGGCGTCGAGCACCGACAGGTCCGGGATCGCCGAAGCGTGCGCCTGCCGTTGCCAGCGGCGCAGCTGCCGCTCCAGGTAGCCGCCGGGACGCTGCAGGTCGCCGAGGCCGACCTCCTCCGGGTCGACGGCGTGCAGCGCGGCGAGCACCTCGGCGGTATCCAGCCCGCAGGCCCGCCGCTCCGGTTGCGGCACGGCCGCGCCGGCCGCCCGGTCGCCGGGCACGACGCCGTCGACGAACCGCATCAGGTAGAAGCCGGCACCCAGCACGTCGGTGTCGTCGCAGTAGGCGACCGGCTCGGCGACCGGGACCGGGGTCGGGGCCAACGCGGTGAGGAAGCGCCACTCCCGGCTCATGTCGTGCGCGGTGGCGAGCACCCCGCCGGTCGGCGGGCGGCGCAACGCGAACCGGGCGCCCTCGGCGTCGGTGATCCGGAAGGTCAGGTTCGAGTGCCCGCCCGAGATACGTTCCACGTCCACCGGCCGGTCCCCCGTGCTGACCTGCGGAACGTCCGCGGCGAGCCAGCGGGTCAGGGCGACCGGGTCCACTCCGTCGTGCGTGTCGGCCATCCCCCGATCCAACATGATCGTCGCGCCACGGGCCAGGGTTCCGTGGCGCACAACGGATCCCGTCCGTCACGCTGCGCGGGACCGTCGATACGGGCAGGATCCGCGTCGGACACGCCCGCCGTCACCGACGACGGCCGGGTGCGGACGACCGGTCGAGGAGGACCCGTGAGCGACCAGATGAGCGTGACCCGCACGGTGCAGGCCACCCCGCAGCAGCTGTTCGCGCTGCTCGCCGACCCGGCGCGGCACCAGGAGATCGACGGCGCCGGCATGCTGCGCGGGGCCGAGGGCGCGAGCTCGATCTCCGGTGTCGGCGACGAGTTCGTGATGAACATGCACAACGACGCGCTCGGCGACTACCGGATGAAGAACACGATCACCGCCTACGAGCAGGACCGGAAGATCGGCTGGGCGCCGGCGCTGCACCCGATCGACGGCTACACCGACAAGCTCGGCGACACCCGCGCCGAGGGGCACACCTACACCTGGAAGCTGGAGCCCGAGGGCGGCGGGACCCGGGTCACCCAGATCTACGACTGGAGCGGCGTGCAGGACGACAACTTCCGCGGCTTCTTCCCGATGCTGGGCGAGGCCCAGCTGGGCGACTCGATCGAGAAGGCCGGCGCGGCCGCGGCCTCCTGAGCGGCCGCCGGCGGCGCGGGGCTCACAGCGGGAGGACGAGCCGGGCCAGCAGCCGGTCGGCCTCGGCGTCCGGGTCGTCGGTGAGACCGACGTGCACCGGTCCGGGCTGGACGATCGTGCTGCGCGCCGTGGTCAGACGCCGGAACCGGCGGCCGATGTCCTCCCCCGCCCCGGGCCCGCGGGCGGCGAGCGCGCCGGTGGCGTGCCGGTCCGAGCGCGGCGGTTCCGGCACAGAGGCGACCGCGGCGATCGTGTCCAGCACGTCGGCGACGGCATCGGCGTCGGCGTGCGGGTCCAGCGCGGCCAGCCGGGTACGGTCGAGGTGCACCCGGACGGCGAGGACGTCCCGGGTCCGGCAGTGCAGCAGCACCCCGGCGTTGACGCACTCGCCGCGGTCGATCCGCGGCACCACCCGCAGCAGCGCGTACTCGTAGGACACCCGCGCGCTCATCGGCCGGCACCGCCGTTGCGCAGCCACGACGGCGGCCGGGACTCGCGCCGGACCGGTCGCGGACGCCCGGCGGTGACGGTCTCCGCGACACCCGGCAGCCACGTCGCGCGCTCGGCGACCCGGCCGAGGATCGCCCCGGCGTAGGCCTCCCGCACGTCGCCGGCCGAGCCGAACCCGGGCTCGCCCGCCAGCCACTCGTCGGGCACCCGGGCCAGGACGTCGTCCAGCAGGTCCCGGGTGACCAGCGGGGCCAGCGCGGCGTCGGCGACGGCCAGGTCGGGGTGCGCGCCGAGCAGGACGTGGTCGCCGGCGTCGTACGGGCGTCGCGGGAACCGGGCCGCGCTGTCCCAGCTGTGTGCGAAGGTCAGCGTCGCCCCGTGGTCGATGAGATAGGGCTCGCGGTGCCAGAGCAGCATGTTCGAGTTCCGCCAGGACCGGTCGACGTTGCCGACCAGCGCGTCGAACCAGAGCACCTGCCCGGCGAGACCGGGGCCGACGTCGAACGCGAGCGGGTCCAGGTCCAGCGCCCCGGGCAGGAAGTCCACGGCCAGGTTCAGCCCGGACGAGTGCGCCAGGAGCTCCTGCACCTCCTGGTCGGGCTCGGTGCGGCCGAGCGCCCCGTCGACCTCGATCGTGCAGATCTCGGGCACCGGCAGTCCCAGCGCGCGAGCGAGCTCACCGGCGACGATCTCGTTGACCAGCACGGGCCGGCCCTGTCCGGCGCCGGTGAACTTCACGGCGTAGGTACCGAGGTCGTCGGCCTCCATCAGGCCCGGCAGCGAGCCGCCCTCCCGCAGCGGTGTCACGTAGCGGGTGGCGGTGACATGGCGCAGAGCGCGCTCACGCACGTCCGGTCGGGGCAGCACACCGAGACGCTATCCAGCCCCGCGGTGCCACCGCGACGCGGTTCCCGCTCCGGCGGACGGCCCGCGCCCCGTGGCGTCGGGGCGCGGGCCGCAGTCCTGGCAGGTCACCGGCCCGCCCGGGGATCGGGGCCGCGGGCGGGCCGGGGTCTCAGACGGTGACCGGCCGCTGGATCGCCGCGGTCTGCTCCATCCGCTTGCGGGCGGCACGGTCGAGCACCTCGTCCACCGAGAACCGGCCGGGGCCGGCCGCCACCAGCGCCAGCAGCCCGCAGATGATCACCCCGACCAGCGCCCAGCCGTTCCCGGCCATGAACAGTCCGTTCTTGCCGTGCACGAAGAAGATCGCCCCGACCATCACGAAGGTCATCAACCCGGCCGGCACCACCATGCGCAGGCCCAGCACCAGCGAGACGCTGACCACGAGCTCGACGACGATCGTGAACGAGGCCGCGGCGATGGCCAGCGGGATGCCGAACCTGGAGAAGACCGTCGCGGTCTCGAACAGCCCCGAGTCCACCTTCTTGAGGCAGTGCATCAGCAGGATGTAGGCGAGCAGGACCCGGCCCACCAGCAGGACGACGTCCTTCGGGGTTCCGGTCAGGGAGCGGTACACGGTTCCTCCAGTACGAGCATGATCACGGTGGGCGATCCGACCACCACGCGATGAACACGACCCTAGGGGCGGAACCGGCCTGCGCCACCTGGCTCAGCGACACAGCGCGGCGAGACGACTGCGCTGCGCGACGAGAGTCGTCCGTCTCACACCCCAACGTGGCCGACCCGTCGGTGACCGCCACGACCGGCCCGTCCGGCGCCACGACCGGCAATCCGGACGTGCGCAACGGATTCGGACGCGTCGATGACGCAGGTCAGGGCCACGCTGCGTGCTCGTCACCGCCTCGTCTTCACCCGGATATCGCAGTGACGCGCGAGCGGCCGAACGGCGATCACCCACCGTCAGCGGCGTCGTGCAGCCGACCGAGCGGGGCTCGCCGCTCGTCGCTCAGACGGCCGTCCGAGGCGAGCGGTACGTCCCACCGGCCCAGTGCCGGGGAGACCGGCCGCCGCCACGACCGGTGGCCGTCCGCGCACCCGGGACTCGCCGCCCCGCCACCGGGCCGGCCCGGTCGCGCTGCGCGATGATGGCGTCCGTGTCCGAGCCCACGTCCAGCAGATCCTCCGGTATCGACATCACCGCCACTCCCGAGTGGACGGTGCTGACCGAGCACGCGGCCGACGTCGAGCCCCGCCACCTACGGGCCCTGTTCGACGACGACCCGGGCCGCGTCCCGGCGATGACGATCTCCGGCGCCGACCTCGTCCTCGACCACTCCAAGCACCGGATCACCCGGGAGACGATCGGCCTGCTCACCGCGCTGGCCCGCCGCGCCGGGCTGCCCGAACGCACCGAGGCGATGTTCCGAGGCGAGCACGTCAACACCTCCGAGGACCGTGCGGTGCTGCACACCGCGCTGCGGCTGCCCCGGGACGCCGCACTCGTCGTCGACGGGCAGGACGTCGTCGCCGACGTGCACTCCGTCCTCGACCGGATGGGCGCCTTCACCGACTCGGTGCGCTCCGGGGAGTGGCGGGGCTTCACCGGCGAGCCGATCCGCACGATCGTCAACATCGGCATCGGCGGGTCGGACCTCGGCCCGGTGATGGCCTACGAGGCGCTGCGCGACTACGCCCTGCGTGATCTCGAGTGCCGGTTCGTGTCCAACATCGACCCGACCGACCTGACCGAGACGGTGTCCGACCTGGACCCTGCGACGACGTTGTTCATCGTGTCGTCGAAGACCTTCACCACCCAGGAGACGCTGACCAACGCCCGCAACGCCCGGTCCTGGCTGCTCGAGAAGCTGGGTACCGACGACGCCGGCGCGATCGCCCGGCACTTCGTCGCGGTGTCGACGAACGCGGAGCAGGTGTCCGGCTTCGGCATCTCCACCGACAACATGTTCGGCTTCTGGGACTGGGTCGGCGGCCGCTACTCGGTGGACTCGGCGATCGGCCTGTCGCTGATGTGCGCGATCGGCCGGGAGCACTTCGGCGAGTTCCTGGCCGGGATGCACGCGATGGACACCCACTTCCGGGAGACCGAGCCGGAGCGCAACCTCCCGGTCGTCGCCGGGATGCTGGGCATCTGGTATGCGAACTTCTTCGGCGCCGAGACCCGCGCGGTGCTGCCCTACAGCCAGTACCTGCACCGGCTGCCCGCCTACCTGCAGCAGCTGACGATGGAGTCGAACGGCAAGTCGGTGCGCGGCGACGGGACCCCGGTCTCCACCGTCACCGGGGAGATCTTCTGGGGCGAGCCGGGCACGAACGGTCAGCACGCCTTCTACCAGCTGCTGCACCAGGGCACCCGGCTCGTGCCGGCCGACTTCATCGGGTTCGCGCAGCCGAACCACGTGCTGCCCGGCGAGGGCTCCGGGGACGACGCGGCGGACATGCACGACCTGTTCATGGCGAACCTGTTCGCGCAGACCGCGGCGCTGGCGTTCGGCAAGACCGCCGAGGAGATCGAGGCCGACGGCACCCCGGCCGACGTCGTCCCGCACAAGGTCATGCCGGGCAACCGGCCCACCTCGACGATCCTCGCCGAGAAGCTCACCCCGTCGGTGCTCGGTCAGCTCATCGCGTTCTACGAGCACGTGACCTTCGTCGAGGGCACGATCTGGGGCATCGACTCCTTCGACCAGTGGGGCGTCGAGCTGGGCAAGGTGATGGCGAAGCAGTTCGGTCCCGCCCTGCACGCCGCCGACCCGCCGGACCCGGAGCAGGCCGGCCTGGACGCCTCCACCGCGGCACTGATCGAGCGCTACCGGTCCTGGCGCGGCCGGTGAGCGAGGCCCGGTCCGGCGCGCCGGTGCGGGACGCGCGACGGCTCGGGGCGGCCGCGGCGTTGCTGCTGGTCCTGGCCGGCGTGCTGGTCGCGGTCGCCCACACCGGGGGGCTGCAGGCCGGGGACACCGGCGCGGCCGTCGGACTGGCCGCGGACCGGTCGCCGTGGCTGACCGTCGCCGCGCTGGTGGTCTCCGGGATCGGCAACACGGTGGGCAGCGCCGCCGTCGGCCTGGCCGCCGGGGCGGTGCTCGCCTGGCGGGGCCGCCGGGCCGAGGGGCTCTGCGTCGCCGCGGTCCCGATCGTCACGAGCGGGGTGTTCACCGCACTCAAGCGGATCCTGGACCGCGCCCGACCGCCGGCCGACCTGCAGGTACTGGCGGTGGCGAACGAGTCGCTGCCCTCCGGGCACGCGACGATGGTGGCCGCCGCCTGGACGACGCTGGTGCTCGTGCTGTGGCCCACCCTCGCCGCCCGCGGCCGCGTGCTGCTGACCGGTCTAGCGGTGCTCTGGGCCGGCGCGGTCGGGTTCACCCGGGTCTACCTGGGCGTGCACTGGCTCTCCGACGTGCTGGCCGGCTGGGCACTCGGTGCGGGCCTGGCCTGCGCGGGGGTGACGGTGCTGGTGCTCGCGGGGGGCCGGCACCGCACGGCGGTGTGACGACCGGCGCCCGGTGCGGGCCGCGCCGGACGGCGCCGCCCGCACCGGGGAGATCGCGCTCCTACTTGCAGGGACAGTTCCCGTCCGTACCCGGCTTGTGCCCGTGGCCACCGTCATCGGGATGACCGGGATCGCCCGGCTTGCCGGGGTGTTCGGGCTTGTCGGGGTGCTCGGGGTCGCCCGGTTTCCCGGGGCTCTCGGGGTCGGTCGGCTCCGGGGTCTCGAAGTCATAGGTCGTGCTCGGCGTGCTCACCAGGTCCACGCCCGCGAGCAAGCCGGGGTTGCCCGACCCCTGGTTGATCTGGACCGCCCCGACGACGATGGCCGGCGACCCGGCCACGTAGTCGCTCAGCGGCTTGGCCCCACCGTTCGAGCACTGACGCTGCGTCTCCTCGATCACGCCGGGGATCGCCCGGGTCGAGCACCAGTTGCCGGTGCCGGCCTCGTAGCGGTTCCACTGCCCGGCCGTCGTGTCGTCGCCGTCGTTGTAGACGGGCTCGTAGGTCAGCGTCGAGAAGCCACCGTCAGCGTCCGGACCGTTGAAGTCCACGACGAGCTGCAGGCTCGGGAACTGGATCGGGTTGTCGGCCTCGGCCTGGAACGCCGAGTACGCGGCGGTCGGGATCCATGCCGCGAGCGGCGCGTCCACACCGGAGACCTCGGTCAGGGCCTGGACCTTGTCGGTGCCCTCCGGCGTCTCGAGGCGCAGCGACTCCGCGCCGCCTTCGGGCGGGCCGCCGAACGCGTCGGACAGCTCGGCCGTGCCGGCGCCGGTGGGGCTGATCGTGAACGGCTCCAGGTCCGGGCCGACGGTGGTCGTGGTCAGGGCCGGTAGCGGGTCGGCGTAGCCGGTCCCGCCGAGTGCCAGCGCCCCGCCGGCGGCGGCGAGGGCGGTGGCGGCGGCGAGCGCGGCGAACCGCGTCCGGCTCCGGGTCGTTCCGTGTGGGGTCAACGGAGTTCTCCTCGATCGGCTGGGTGCCCGGCCGCCCGATTCGGGGGATGCTGGCGACCTGGTGTAGTCACCAACGAGCGAGTGAGAGCTGGGTCACGCTCGAAAGTGGAGAGCTCCGGCAGGCGCGACGCGGGGTCCGGGGCCGGTTCGCACCCGCGGTGTGCGCGACGCCCGCGGGACATGCCCGCCAGGGCCTGACGACGCGGCGCAGCGGTCGGGCCGCGGGACCGCGCCGGATCAGCTGCCGACCTCCACGTCGCCCCGCACCCGCTCGGCCCGCGGCCCCGCTTCCACCAGCGTGCGGGCGTGCTCGTGCCAGACCGCGACGTCGCCGCGCAGCCAGGCAGCGCGCAGCTCGTCGCCCGTCCGGGACCAGCGCCGCAGCAGCACGAGGCCCTCGGCGGCCGCGCGGGAGCGCCGCAGCGGCCGCTGCCTGCCGATCGCGGCGGCCATCGCCAGGATCGAGCGCATCGCCGTCGCCACCGATCCACTGATCTCGATCGGCACGGGCATCCCGGCCGTGGCGTGCGCGACCCGCGCAGCGCGCGTCAGGGCCCCGACCAGCACGCCGCCGGCGAGCAGCACCAGCGGGACGACCAGCCACAGGACGGGACCGGCGGAGCCCGCCACGAGCATCGCGACCGGAACCCCGATCAGCACCACCGGGAACGACGACCACCGGGCCCACCGGGCCGCCCTCGACCGGGCGTGCGCGCGGCGCTGCGCCTGCGAGCCGCTCGGGGCGTGGTCGGCGCGCACGAGGCCGCGGTCGACGAACAGCAGGGCGGTGTCCGACTCATCCGGCACCGTCCGATTGTGCACCGGCGGGGAACGGGCCCCGGATCAGGCCTGCTCGCGCGAGCACCACCAGGTGGATCGGCCACCGACGGTGCTGTGCGCCATCTCGGCGCCGCAACGCGGGCAGTGCCCGCCCGGGCGCCGGTGCTCGATCACCTCGCCGGTGTGCACGCCGCCGCGCGCGACCGCCCGCTCCAGTGCGCGGTCCAGGTTGCGCCGCAACCGGTCCAGGTCGGTGCGGGAGAGGTCCTGCACCCGCGCGGACGGCCGGATCCGGGCCTGCCAGAGCGCCTCGTCGGCGAGCAGGTTCCCGATGCCGGCGAGCACCGACTGGTCGAGCAACCGGGCCTTGACCGCGGACCGGCCGCGTCGCAGCCGCTCGCGGAACACGGCCGGCGGCACGTCCTGGGCGTCCGGGCCGAGGCCGGACAGGTCGGGGTCGAGCCGGACCCGGCCGAGCCGGCGCTTGTCGAGAAGCCGGCAGTGCCCGCCGTCGTCGAAGGTGAGGGTGAACCGGTTCCACTCGGCCCTGCCGGGCTGCCGGTCCGGGTCGCCTCCGAGCTGCTCGCCCCCGGACCGGGTGACGACGATCCGCCCGCCCATGCCGAGGTGTATGCCGAGCGCCGGGCCGGCGTCGCCGTCCGGGGTCTCGGTGTCGCACCCCATCGACTTGCCGATCCGGTGCGCTGCGGTGAGCCGCCCGCCCGTGAGTGCGGCGGCGATGTCGCCGGGGTGGTGCGGGCGGCACACCCAATCGTCCCGGTCGTCGACGCCGGTGATCGTCTGACCGACCGCCCCGGCCAGCACGATCCGGGCGTTCTCCACCTCCGGCAGCTCTGGCATGACGGTCAGTGTGGCGCGGCGGCGAGGGGCACGGGCCCGGGGCCGGCCGGCGTTGCTGCAGCACCCGCTCGGCGTCGCGGTGCTGCCGGCCAGCTCTGTCGCGGTCGCGGTCACCTACAACGGCGCGGTCCGCCGCCTCGACCCCGCCACGACTACTCCAGCCAGGCCAGCACCGCCATCACCCGCCGGTGGTCGTCCGAGGACGGCGGCAGCCCGAGCTTGGTGAAGATCGAGGAGATGTGCTTCTCGACGGCGCCCTGGGTGATCACCATCAGGCGTCCGATGGCGGTGTTGGTGCGGCCCTGCGCCATCAGCTCCAGCACCTCCCGCTCCCGCGGGGACAGCTCCTCGAGGGGGTCGCGGCGGCGGCGCTTGGTGAGCAGCGCGGAGACGACCTCCGGGTCCAGCACGGTGCCGCCCGCGGCGACCCGCCCGAGCGCGTCGGACAGCTCGGCCAGCTTGGAGACCCGGTCCTTGAGCAGGTAGCCGACCCCGCCGCCGGCCTCCAGCAGGTCGGTCGCGTAGGACTCCTCGACGTACTGGGAGAGGACCAGGATCCCGACAGCCGGGTGGGTCCGGCGGATCTCCAGCGCCGCGCGCAGGCCCTCGTCGGTGAACGACGGCGGCATCCGCACATCGACGACGGCGACCTCCGGCCGGTGCTCGGCGATGGCCTCGACCAGCGTGCTCCCGTCCCCGACGGCGGCGAGCACGGTGGCGCCGGCCTCCTCCAGCAACCGGACCAGTCCTTCGCGCAGCAGCACCGAGTCCTCGGCCAGGACCACCTGCATCGTCATGTGACCATCCTTGCCTGAGACACGACCTGAGTGTCACCCCTCCCCCAGGCCGGCCACCGGTACCTCGGCCACCAGCACCGTCGGGCCGCCGGGCGGGCTGTGCACGTCCAGGCTGCCCTCGACGATCTCCAGCCGGTCAGCGAGCCCGGCCAGCCCGTGCCCCTTGCCCTGATGGGCGCCGCCGTGTCCGTCGTCGCGGACGACCACGCGCAGCACGGTCGCCTCGACCGAGACGGTGACCGAGGCCCCGGTGGCGCCGGCGTGTTTGGCCACGTTGGTCAGCGCCTCGGTCGCCACGAAGTAGGCGGTGTTCTCGACCAGTGCGGGCAGCCGGGCGCCGTCGTCGAGGCCGACGTCGAGGTCCACCGGCACCGGGCAGCGCCCGGCCGCGGCGGCCAGTGCCGGGCCGAGACCGCGGTCGGCGAGGATCGGGGGCGCGATCCCGCGGGAGAGCGCGCGCAGCTCCGACAGCGCCTCCCGGGTCTGTTCCAGGGCCTCGTCCAGCAGCGGCCGGGCACGCTGCGGGTCGTCGTCCAGCCGCCGGACAGCGGTCTCCAGGTCCATCCCGAGCCGTACCAGGCGTTGTTGCGGGCCGTCGTGGATGTCGCGCTCGAGCCTGCGCAGCGTCTGTGCCTCGGCCGCCACCGCGGCGCGGCGCCCGGCGGCGAGGGCCTGCGCGCGGGCCCGCAACGCGGCGGTCTGGTTGGTGAGCAGGCCGCGGGCCAGCAGGGCCCGGACGTCGGTCAGCCAGCGCACCACCGTCGGCAGCGTGACCAGCAACAACACGCCGAGTCCGGTGTTGAGCGCGATGTCGCCGACCGTCGAGTCCACCCCGGTGATCGAGTGGAACAGCGTCCAGCCGTTCTCGCCGCGGGGCAGCGACCACTGCCAGAACAGGTAGAGCACACCGCCGAGCCCGGTGACCGCCCAGACCAGCGCGATCGCCGCCGTGACCACCCGTAGCGGCAGGCCGGCGACGGCGTGCGCGACGTCGCGCCAGGACTGCGGGTCGGCCAGCGCGCGGAACAGCCGGCCCATCAGCTGCCGGCCGCGGTTGGGCCGGTAGTGGTGCGGTGGCAGCGGGCGCCCGGTCGCGGCCTCGGTCGCGCGGCGTTCCAGCTCGGCGAGCCCGCGGGCCGCGGCGAGCGTGCCGACGGTGATCGGCAGCCCGATCCAGATCACGAACGTCCCGGCGCCCAGGCCGAGCCCGACCAGCACCATCACCCCGCTGACGATGGCCAGCGGCAGGCCGGTGAGCAGGTAGGCCATCTGCGCGCCGAGCCGGGTCCGGCCCGGCCAGCCCGACGGCCACGCCGGGTTCGGAAGGTGCAGCGCGCCGTCCCGGCCCAGGTACTCGCGCACCGGACCGTGGCCCCAGCCCTCCATCGCCCGGACCAGGTGCGGGTCCAGCGGGCCGGTACCGGGATCGTCCGGCCGCAGCCGCTCGTCCGATCCGGCGCTCGTGCCGGTCCCGCGGTCGCCCCGGCTCGCGCGCGCACGGTCCGGCGTCTCTTCGCGCATGACGGTTCGACACCTCCGGCGGGCTCGTCCCCTCCCCGCGCCGTCGAGGATAGAGGTGGAGACCGACCTCCGAGCCCGGCGGCACCTGGTCCGTCGGGCGGTGCCGGAGCTCCCGGTGAGATCCGTCGCGGCCGTGCGGGCGGCGGGTGCCGCGACGCGGGCGCCGCCGCATGATGGGATCCGGACGACAGGACAGCAACCGCAACGACGCGAGAGGGCCGCGAGTGGACGCCTCGGATCTGCAGGACGTGCTGGACTCGGTGCGCGACTTCATCCGCACCGAGGTGGTTCCGCTGGAGGAGACGATCGACGCCGAGGACGCCGTCCCGGAACGGATCGTCGCGCAGTGCAAGGAGATGGGTCTCTACGGCTTCACCATCCCGGAGCAGTACGGCGGTCTCGGGCTGACCGCCTCCGAGGAGGTCCGGCTGGCCTTCGAGCTGGGCTGGACCACGCCGGCGCTGCGCTCGCTGTTCGGCACGAACAACGGCATCGCCGGACACGTCCTCCTGGAGGGAGGAACCGAGCAGCAGAAGGACCAGTGGTTGCCCCGGCTGGCCTCGGGTGAGGTGACGGCGTCGTTCGGGCTGACCGAGGCCGACGCCGGGTCCGACCCGTCGTCGCTCGCGACCAGGGCGGTCCGCGACGGTGGCACCTGGGTGCTGAACGGGTCCAAGCGCTACATCACCAACTCCCCCGTCGCCGACGTGATCATGGTGTTCGCCCGCACCAACCCGGACGCCCCCGGCAACCGCGGGATCTCCACGTTCCTGGTGCCGCGGGACAGCCCGGGCCTCTCGGTCGGACCGAAGGACCACAAGATGGGCCAGTTCGGTGCGTGGACCGCTGACGTGCACCTCGACGACGTCCGGGTCCCGGCCGCGAACCTGGTCGGCGGTGCGGACGGCGTCGACAACGGGTTCCTCACCGCCGCGAAGTGCCTGGCGCACGGGCGGCTGCACATCGCCGCGGCCTGCGTCGGGATGGCCGACCGGCTGGTGCACGAGACCGTCGAGTACGCGAAGACCCGCGAGCAGGGCGGCAAGCCGATCGCCCGGTTCCAGCTGGTCCAGGGCCAGGTCGCGGACTCGGTGACCGACGCCCGCGCCGGACGCGGCCTGGTGCTCGACGCCGCCCGCAGCTTCGACGACGGCAGCGACATGGTCTCCGGCCCGGCCGCGGCGAAGTACTTCTGCTCGGAGATGGTCGGGCGGGTCGCCGACCGCGCCGTCCAGGTGCACGGCGGGGCGGGCTACATGCGTGGCGTCGCCGTCGAGCGATTCTTCCGGGACGCCCGGCTCTTCCGGATCTACGAGGGCACCAGCCAGATCCAGCAGGTGATCATCGCCCGGGACGCGCTGGGGAAGGCCGCCCGCGGCTGACCCGCGCGTCGCCGGCAGGGGGTGCCGCTGCCTCGGGGGCCGCCCGCGGCCTTCGTCGCCGTATGGTCATCGCTCGAGCGCCCTGGACCGCCCTCGACCACGCGCAGCTCCACTCCCAAGCTCCGGGGGCCCGGGGCTCCGAGGTGTCCCGAGGGGCACCCCCGCCTCTACCTGGGCCCCGAGGGTGCCCCGGGAGCGCCGGGCCGGGGCCGGAGCGCCCGGGCCGCCGGGCTGGGCCGGGAACGACGAACGCCCCGCCGCGGGAGCCGCGGCAGGGCGTTCGTGAACCGGATCGCTAGTGGTGCGCGGGCTTGCGGTGGTACTCGAAGACCAGCCCACCGATGGCGATCAGCAGCAACGTGCCGCCGACCAGGATGAGCCAGATGTACCAGAACGCGACGCCGATGCCGGTCAGCGCGGCGGAGGCGGCGAGGCCGATCGGCCAGTAGCTCCCCGGGGAGAAGAAGCCGACCTCGCCGGCGCCGTCGGAGATCTCGCCTTCCGGGTTGTCCTCGGGACGCTCCTCCAGCCGTCGCGAGACGAACCGGAAGTAGGTGCCGATGATCAGGGACAGACCCGCGGTCAGCCACAGCGCGGCGATGCCGACGACCTCACCCGCGAGGACCGTGTAGACGATCGCGCACAGGAAGAAGAACCCGGTGCAGATCTCGAAGATCCGGGACTCGATCTTCATCGGTGGTCCTCCCTCAGCCCGTCGCCTGGCCGGCGGCGATCTCGGCCAGCTGGCCCCGGTCGGTGTCGAACGGCTGCGTGGTGACGGCCTCGGGCGCGCACCACTGGCCGCAGTTCAGTGCCTGCAGCGCCTCACCGGTGGTGTAGGGCTGCCCGGTCTGCGCGTTGGTCTGCTTGCGCAGCTCGATGTAGCGGTCGAACAGCGCGGGCTCGAGGGCGCGCACCTCGAAGTTCATCTGCGAGTGGTACGTGCCGCACAGCTCCGCGCAGCGGCCGACGAAGGCGCCCTGCTGGTCGATCCGGTCGATCACATAGGTGTTGTCCTGCTCGTTGCGCTCCGGGTACGGGAACACGTCGCGCTTGAAGAGGAACTCCGGCACGAAGAACGAGTGGATCACGTCGGGCGAGCGCTGGGTGAACTCGATCGACCGATCGGTCGGCACGACCATGATCGGGATCGTGTCGCTGGTCCCGAGCGTGCTGACCGGCTGTCCGTCGGGGCCGGCCTCGTCGGGGTAGGAGAACTCCCAGTTCCACTGGAAGCCGACGATGTTGACCCGCAGGTCCGCCGGCCCACCCGCCGAGGCCTCCTCCTTGTCGACGTAGGTCTGCACGTTGACGGTGAAGGCGAACAGCACCGCGACGATGACGGTCGGGATCGCGGTGAAGACCAGCTCGATCGGCAGGTTGTACTGGGTCTGTTTGGGCAGCGAGCCGTCGTCGTCCTTGCGCTTCCGGTGGAAGATCATCGCCCAGAACATCGCGCCCCAGGTGATGACGCCGATGATGAGCGCGGCGATCGCGGACCAGGTCCAGAGGTTCCGCATGGACTCGGCCTCGGGGGTGACCCCGATCGGCCAACCGAAGCGGATGACCTCTTCGACCGAACACCCGGCCAGCACCGGAACCGTCAGCAGGCCCACCAGGCCCAGCTTCGTCGCCCGGCCCACCCGGGAGGGGCCTTCCGATCGGGCCACCGCGCGCCGCCTTCCTGTCGTCTCCTGCATCAGCCGCACTGCCAGCTCGTTCTTTCTCGTTCTGCCGTCACCACGGGGCAGCCGAAGGCGATCATGCACACCCGTTCGGAGCACCACCTTCGACCTCGCGTAGAGACTAGACGAACGCACGCCGTGGCGCGCCCTCCGGGGTACCCGCCGGGGGTGGTCCTGCGCACCATCCTCGACGTCCGAAACCGGCAGCCTCGCAGGACGAAGGCCGTTCCGCACCGGGGCGCGCGAGCCCGTCGGCGATGACTCGTCATACTGGGCGATGTGTGCGGACTGCTGGGACTGCTGACCGCCGGGGCGGACGCCGCGACCCGGGTGGAGCCGATCGCCGACGCGCTCCGGTGCGCGAGGCACCGCGGCCCGGACGAGAGCGCCACGTGGAACGACCACGACCTGGTGCTGGGCTTCAACCGGCTGTCGATCATCGACGTCGACCACTCGCACCAGCCCCTGCACTGGGGGCCGGTGCCCGGTGAGGACACGCGATACACCATCGCGTTCAACGGCGAGATCTACAACTACCTGGAGCTCCGCGAGGAGCTGATCGAGACCTACGACGCCGCGTTCGCCACCGAGGGCGACGGGGAGGTCATCGTCGCGGCGTTCCACTACTGGGGCCCGGACGCCGTCCAGCGGCTGCGCGGGATGTTCGCGTTCGCCATCTGGGACGCGGTCGAGCGCGAGCTGTTCGCCGCCCGTGACCCGTTCGGCATCAAGCCGCTGTTCCTGGCCACGACCGCCGCCGGCACCGCCTTCGCCAGCGAGAAGAAGTCGCTGCTCGCGCTGGCCGGCGAGCTGGGCGTCGGCCTGGACCTGGAGCCGGCCGCGCTGCAGCACTACCTGACCCTGCAGTACGTCCCGGAGCCGATGTCGCTGCACCGGATGATCTCGCGCGTCGAGTCCGGTACGCACGTGACGGTCCGCCCCGGCGAGGAGCCGCTGCACCAGCGCTACTTCGCCCCGAAGTTCGTCTCGCTGCCCAGCCACGCCCCGGCCAGCGCCGAGGCGGAGGCGATCGTGCACGGCGAGATCGCCGACGTGCTGCGCGACTCGGTGGCCAAGCACATGCGCGCGGACGTCACGGTCGGCGCGTTCCTCTCCGGCGGCATCGACTCCACGGCGATCGCGGCGCTGGCCAAGGAGCACAACCCGAACCTGATCACCTTCACCGCCGGGTTCGAGCGCGAGGGCTACTCCGAGGTCGACGTGGCGGCCGAGTCGGCGGCGGCGATCGGCGTCCGGCACGTGGTCCGCACGGTCAAGCCGGACGAGATGATGGAGGCCCTGCCGCTCGTCATCTGGTACCTCGACGACCCGGTCGCCGACCCGGCGCTCGTCCCGCTGTGGTTCATCGCCCGCGAGGCCCGCGAGCACGTCAAGGTGGTGCTCTCCGGGGAGGGCGCCGACGAGCTGTTCGGCGGCTACTCGATCTACCGGGAGCCGCTGTCGCTGGCACCGTTCGAGAAGGTTCCCGGCACGCTCAAGCCGGTCATGCGGCGGGCGTCGCGGCGGATGCCCGAGGGGATGCGGGGCAAGGACCTGCTGCGCCGCGGGTCGCTGTCGCTCGAGCAGCGCTACTACGGCAACGCCCGGATCTTCCGGGACGACCAGCTGCACGAGGTGCTGCGCGGCTACGACCCGCGGGTGTCGCACCAGGACGTCACCGCGCCGCACTACTTCGCCTCACACAACTGGGACCCGGTCGCCCGGATGCAGCACGTGGACCTGTTCACCTGGCTGCGCGGCGACATCCTGGTCAAGGCGGACAAGATGACGATGGCGCACTCGCTGGAGCTGCGGGTGCCGTTCCTCGACCCCGAGGTCTTCGACGTCGCCTCGGCGCTGCCGCAGTCGCAGAAGATCACACACGGGTCCGACGGCACCACCAAGTACGCGCTGCGCCGGGCCTGCGAGGGGATCATCCCGCCGCACGTGCTCAACCGGCCCAAGCTCGGCTTCCCGGTCCCGATCCGGCACTGGCTGCGGGACGAGATGTACGCCTGGGCCCGCGACATCCTGCAGAACTCCGGCGCCGGGCATCTGATCGACCTGCAGGCCGTGCACCGGATGCTGGACGCGCACCGGCAGGGCCCGGTCGACCACTCCCGCCGGATCTGGGCGGTGCTGGTGTTCCTGATCTGGCACGGGATCTTCGTCGAGCGCCGGATCACCCCGGACGTCCCGGCGCCGACCTACCCGGTCAAGATCTGACCGATTCCCCGACGACGAACGGCCGGCACCCCGGGACGGGGTACCGGCCGTTCGCGGTCGGGGACGGGGATCAGGCGGGCAGCACGCCGCTGATCTCGTCGGCGGCGGCGTCGCCGAAGGTGTCGCGCAGGCGGGTCACGGCGGCCGCGCGGTCCCAGGTCCACTCCTGCGGGCCGTCGGACTCCAGCACGTAGGTCGCGATCAGGGCGCCCAGCTGGGCCGCACGCTCCACCGACAGGCCACCGGTCAGGGCGGTGAGGAACCCGGCGCGCCAGGCGTCACCGACACCGGTCGGGTCGACCTGCTCGGTCGGCGGGACGACGTCGACGCGGGTCTCGGTGCCGTCCGACTCGACGATCACCGCGCCCTTCTCGCCGTAGGTGGTGATCCGGGTGCCGACCTTCGAGGCGATCTCGGCCTCGGTCCAGCCGGTCTTCTTCAGCAGCAGCTCGTACTCGTAGTCGTTGGTGACCAGGAACTTCGCACCGTCGATCAGGCGCCGGACCTCCGGGCCCTCCATCCGGGCCAGCTGCTGGGAGGGGTCGGCGAGGAAGGGGTAGCCCTTCGCACGGCACTCGTCGGTGTGGCGCACCATCGCGTCGGGGTCGCTCGCCCCGATCAGCACCAGGTCGAAGCCACCGACCCGCTCGCCGATCGGCGCGAGCTCGATCTCCTTCGACTTGGCCATCGCGCCGGTGTAGAAGGACGCGATCTGGCGCATGTCGTCGTCGGTGGTGCAGACGAACCGCGCGGTGTGCACGTCGTCGAACGTCGACACCCCGGAGGTGTCGACACCGCGGTCGTCGAGCACCTTCTTGTAGTCGGCGAAATCCGGACCCACCGCCCCGATGAGCACCGGGTTCTGGCCCAGCACACCGAGCGCGAACGCGATGTTGCCGGCCACCCCTCCCCGGCGGACCACGAGCTCGTCGACGAGGAAGCTGACCGAGATCCGGTCGAGCTGCTCGGCGAGAATCTGCTCGGAGAACTTCCCGGGGAAGTGCATCAGGTTGTCGGAGGCGATAGATCCCGTCACGGCAATAGGCACGACGGGCACCCTACGACACGGAAACGGGCCCCGTCATGATCACGAAGATCACCACGAGGCCCGTCTACCACTCCGACCTGCGGGAACGCCCGCTCAGGAAAGGCTCAGTTGAACGAGTCACCGCAGGCGCAGGAGCCTCCGGCGTTCGGGTTGTCGATCGTGAAGCCCTGCTTCTCGATGGTGTCGACGAAGTCGATCGACGCGCCCTGCAGGTACGGCGCGCTCATCCGGTCCACGCCCACCTTGAGGCCGTGGAAGTCCCGGAACAGGTCGCCGTCCAGCGAGCGGTCGTCGAAGAAGAGCTGGTAGCGCAGGCCGGCGCAGCCACCCGGCTGGACCGCGATGCGCAGGTGCATGTCGTCGCGGCCCTCCTGCTCGAGCAGGGTGCGCGCCTTGACGGCCGCGGAGTCGGTGAGCTCCACGCCGTGCGTCTGCTCGGTGGGCGTGGCGATCACGGAGTCTTCAACGGTCATGACTCTCCCAACAACGTTCGGGGCCCGCGGTGTTCCCGGACCGTGCCGTGGTTCCCGGACCAGGTTTCCCGGACCTGGGTGCTCCAGACCTGGTGCTCCGGCCCTGCGGCGGTCTTTCCGAACTCATACTACGGCCCCGGACCGACGTCCAGCCTCCCGGTGAACACCGGATCGGCGAGCGTGGCGTGGGCCCCGTCACCCGGCGCGGGCGTCAGCCACGGCTCCAGCGCGGTGCGACCCGGGCGGCCAGCTCCGCCAGCGTGCCCGCGGGGTCGGCCATCGAGGCCTCCAGTCCGAGCTCCTCGGCGACGCCGTGCGCGGCATCCACCCCGGCCACGCCGGCCTCCCGGCGACCGACGCTGACCTGCCCGGCCAGCACCACGCACGGGAGCCCCCGGTCCGCGGCCCCGCGGGCCACCGCCGTGATCAGCTTCCCGCGCAGCGACTGCCAGTCGAAGCTGCCCTCCCCGGTCACGGCGAGCCCGCCGCTCGTGGCCGCCGCGTCCAGCTCGGCGTCCAGGCCGACGAGCTCGCGGACCAGTCCGGCCCCGGACTCCACCCGCGCGCCCAGGGCCAGCAGCGCCGCGCCGAGCCCGCCCGCGGCGCCGGCCGAGGGATCGTCTCGGACGTCCCGCCCGGCCAGCTCGGCCAGCGGCCCGGCGAAGACCTCCAGCGCCCGGTCGAGCTCGCGGACGGTCGCGGCGTCGGCGCCCTTCTGCGGGCCGAACACCTCGGCCGCACCGTGCGGGCCGACCAGCGGGTTGTCCACGTCCGAGGCAGCGACCAGCTCGATCCCGGCGAGCGCCGGGACGCCGTCCAGCCGGGCGCACTGGGCCAGCACGGCGCCGCCCTCGGGGAGCGGGAGGCCGTCGTCGTCGACCGGAGCGGCGCCGAGCGCGGCGAGCATCCCGGCGCCGCCGTCGGTGGTGGCCGACCCGCCGAGCCCGACGACGATCCGGCGTGCCCCGGCGTCCCGCGCGGCGGCCAGCAGCTCGCCGACCCCGTGCGTGGTGGCCGAGCGGGCCACGCCCGGGGTGCGGTCCGCGCGGGGCACGTGGTGCAGCCCGCACGCCGACGCGCACTCCAGGTAGGCGGTGTCGCCGACCTGCAGCCAGGACCCGGGCACCGGGTCGCCGAGCGGCCCGATCACCTCGCGGGTGTGCACGGCGCCGCCGAGTGCTGAGTGCAGGACCTCGGTGAAGCCGGTGCCACCGTCGGCGAGCGGGACCGGCCGGACGTCGTCGTGCGGGGCGGCGCGCCGCCATCCCTCGGCGATCGCCTCGGCCGCCTCCCGTGCACTGAGCGTCCCGCCGAACGAGTCCGGAGCTACCACGATCCGCATGCGGGTGAGACTAGCGGCGGCCCGTATCGTGGAGCTGTGAGGTTTCTGCGCCGTTCTGAGAGCTCCGGCTCGACCGACACCGTGTCCGCCCCGGAGACCGACGGCGCGGACGCCGCGGACGAGCGGCCGCGCACCCACACCACCCCGGGCAAGGGCCGGGCCACGCCGCGGCGCCGGGACGCCGAGGGCAGGCGCCGCGGCCCCGCGCCGGCCCCGCCGCGGACCCAGCGCGAGGCGTCCAAGCTGGCGCGGGCGAACCGGCCGTCGAAGGACGACCGCCGGGCCAAGGCGGCCGAGCGCCGTCGCCGGATGGACGCAGGCGACGACCGGGTGCTGCTCCCCCGCGACCGCGGGAAGGTGCGTGCCCACGTCCGGGACGTCGTGGACTCCCGCCCGCACGTCATCGGGCTGTTCCTGCCGCTGGCCGCGCTGGTGCTGGTGGCCGCCCTGGTGCAGAACCCGATGCTGCAGCAGTACATCACCCTGTTCACGTTCCTGATGCTGGCGGTGATGGTCGTCGAGGGGACGATGCTGGGCGTGCAGGTGCTGAAGAAGGCCCGGGCGAAGTTCCCGGAGGAGGAGATCAAGGGGCTGCCCACCGGCTGGTACGCGTTCTCCCGGGCGACCCAGCCGCGCAAGATGCGGGTGCCGAAGCCCAGGGTCAAGCGCGGCGCCGACGTCTGAGACGCCCGGGGTCAGCTCAGCAGCAGTGACCCGTCGGGCTTGTCGAGGGTCGCGGTCAGCCCCGGCCGCTCCCCCGCGGCGACCTCCACCCCGGAGCCCGCGCCGAGCGCGTCCAGCACCCGGGCGATCCGGGCCGGATCCGGGTGGGTCAGCCGCAGCACGTCCAGGCTCGCCGGTACCGGCAGATCGTCCGACGGGTGCCGGGTCGTGCCCCAGTCGATCAGGAACGGCAGCACGCCGCCGGCGTCGTCCGGCGGGAAGGCCAGCCGCCAGCTCAGCAGCGCGCCGTCCGGGCGGCGGCGGGACATCTCCCGGGCGACGCCGGGGTCGTGCCCGGCGGCACGCACGGCGTCCAGCGCGGTGTCCAGGTGGGTGACGCGCACGGCCCAGGTGACCAGGACGGGCGCGTCCAGGGCGTCGATCCGGAACGGCCGCGGAGCCGCGGGTTCGTCCTGTTCCCGGTCCGGCCCGACGATCTCGAGGTAGCGGCCGGACCCGATCCCGGCGAGCCGGTTCCGGGTGCCGACGCCGACGTGCGGGCCGCCCTCGACGGTGTCTACGCCACGTCCGGCCAGCTCAGCAGCGGTGCCGGCGAGGTCGGCGGTGGCCAGGACGAGGTGATCGAGCACCGTGCCGACGGTACTCCGGGGCGGGTACGTCACGATGTGGGCGTGAATGCAGGCGTGAACCCCGGTGCCGTGTCCCGGACGCTGGTACTCGGCGGCACCCGGTCCGGCAAGTCCCGGTACGCCGAGGAGTTGCTCGGCGACGCCCCGGGCGTGCGGTACCTCGCCACCGCCCGGCGGGTCCCCGGCGACGCCGAGTGGGACGCCCGGGTCGCCGCGCACGTGGCGCGCAGGCCGGGATCCTGGACCACCGAGGAGATCGGTGCGGGACCGGACCTGGCGGCCGCCCTCGCCACCGGCGGGCCGGTGCTGGTCGACGACCTCGCGACCTGGCTGACCGGCATCCTGGACGACGCCGGGGCCTGGGACGCTCCTGGCGGGTCGCTCCCGGAGGTCGACGCGGTCGTCGGCGGGCTGGTGGCGGCCGTGCGCGACGCACCCGGGCCACTGGTGCTGGTATCCGCCGAGACCGGCCTCGGTGTGGTTCCCGAGTCGCGGTCGGGGCGGCTGTTCCGGGACCGGCTCGGCGAGCTGAACGCGGCGCTGGCCGCGGTCTGCGAGGAGACCGTCCTGGTGGTGGCCGGGCGGCCGCTGCGGCTGCCCCCGGGCCCCGCTCCGGCCACCGGGTCCGCCACCCAGCCGACCGCGGCCGCTCCGGTCACGCCGGTCTCGATGCCCCGGCCCGTGTCCGACGACGTGGCCACCCCGACCGGCGAGGTCGCGGGGACCCCGGCCGCCGTCCCGGCTTCCGGCGACGGCGGCCCGTCCCCGGCTCCCGCCGACGGCCGCCCCCCGGCCACCGACGACAACGACAACGACAACGACAATCGGATCACCGTCACGGCGGTCGGTCGCCCAGACACCGCGAGCCGCCGGGCGGCCGTCGCCCGGGTGTCGACGCTGGCGATGCCGGTCGCCGGGCTCGGCCGGCTGGGCGAGCTCGGTGTGTGGCTGGCGTCCTGCCAGGGCGAGTGCCCGCCGCGACCTCCGGTGCGCTCCCGGGTGGTGCTGCTGGCCGCCGACCACGGCATCGCCGAGGCCGGGGTCTCGGCCTACCCGCAGGCGGTGTCGGCGATCCGCGCGAGCGCCGCGGCGGCCGGACGGCTGCCGGTCACGGTCGCCGCGGGCACGGCAGGCGCCACCGTGCGGGTGGTCGACGTCGGGCTGGCCGAGGACGGCTTCGGCGACGACGAGCACGTCGTCGTCCGGGGCACCGGGCGGGTGGACCGCACCGACGCGCTCACCCCCGACCAGGCCGCGAGTGCCTGGCGGACCGGTCGCCGGCTGGCCGACGAGGAGATCGAGTCCGGCGCGGACGTGCTGGTACCGGGCACCCTCGGCGTCGGCGCGAGCACCCCGGCCGCGACGCTGGTGGCCGCGCTGACCGGTGCCGAGCCGGTCGCCGTCGTCGGACGGGCGTCCGGGATCGACGACCGGGCCTGGATGCGCAAGGCGGTCGCGATCCGGGACGGCCTGCGCCGCGCCCGCCCGCACCTGCGGGACCCGCTGGGCCTGCTCGGCGCGGTCGGCGGCACCGACCTGACCGTCCTGGCCGGGTTCCTGGCCCGGGCCGCCCGCCGGAAGGTCCCGTGCGTGCTGGACGGCGTCGCCGTCGGTGCGGCGGCGCTGCTGGCCGAGGAGCTCGCGCCGGGCGCCAAGGAGTACTGGCTGGCCGCGCAGCCCTCCACCGAACCGGCGGCCGCGCTGGTGCTCGAACACCTGTCGCTCACGCCGGTGCTGGACCTGGCCGTGCGCACCGACGACGGCACCGCGGGCGTCACCGTGCTGCCACTGCTGGTGACCGCGGCCCGGCTGCTCGGCGAGACCGGTACCGCCGAGGACACCGGGATCGTCCCGGGCGCGGCACCGGCCAGGGCCACCGCCGCGCGGTGACCGGGGCAGTACACACCACAGCCGGACGGGTGCTCGCCGGTGCGGGGCTGGCCGTCAGCTGGTTGACCGTGCTGCCCGCCCGGGTCCGCACCGGGGCCGAAGGCGCGCTGCCCGATGGCGTGCCGGCCTGGGCGTTGCGCTGGGCGCCGGTGGTCGGCCTCGGCCTGGGCGCGGCCGGCGGTGCGCTGCTGCTCGGCCTGACCGCCGCCGGGGTGTCGCCGCTGGTCGCGGGCCTGCTGGTGGTCGGGGCGGGAGCGCTGGCGACCCGCGGGATGCACGTGGACGGCCTGGCCGACACCGCCGACGGCCTCGGCAGCTACGGGCCGCCGGAACGGGCGCTGCGGGTCATGGCCGACGGCGGGGCCGGCCCGTTCGCCGTCGTCACGCTGCTGGTGGTACTCGGAGGCCGGGCCGCAGCACTGGCCCAGCTGACGTCGGCAGCGCCGGCGGCGGTGCTCACCGCCTGCGCGCTGGCCGCCGGGACCGGACGGGCCGGGTTCTGCTGGGTCGCCCGCCGCGGGACCCGCGCCGCCCGTCCCGGCGGTCTGGGCGCGACGGTCGCCGGGTCCCAGCCGTCCTGGGTGGCGCCGCTGTGGTGGGCGGCGCTGGCCACCGCGGCAGCAGTAGCCCTGACGACGGTCGCCGCGCCGGTCGCGGTGGCGTCGGCAGCGGCGGCCGCCGTCGCCCTGGCGGCGGTGCTGGTGGTGGGCCTGGCCGCACACACCCGTCGCCGTTTCGGCGGGATGAGCGGCGACGTTCTCGGCGCCGCCACCGAGCTGGGCTCGACCGCCGTCCTGATCGTCCTCGCGGCGGCCCTCACCGGGTGATCACCGGATGTGGAGCACGGCGGCCGCTCAGCGAACGATCCGCTCGATGACCGGCGATCGCACCGAGGCGGCCGCCGGGACCAGCGGGTGCATCCAGCCGTGCGTGTCCGCCGCGGCACCGCGCTGGATCGCGGTGAGCCGCTCGCGCAGCGCCAAGGTGACCGGGCCGGGCTCGCCGTCGCCGATCGTCACCTCGCCGCCGTTGTGCTTGACGGTGCCGATCGGGGTGATCACCGCGGCGGTCCCGCAGCCGAACGCCTCGGTGAGGACGCCGGTGGCGGCCCCGCCCAGCCACTCCTGGCCGGCGATCCGGCGCTCCACGACGTTCATCCCCAGGTCCTGTGCCAGCACCAGCAGCGAGTCGCGGGTGATGCCCGGCAGCACCGAGCCGCGCAGGTCGGGGGTCGCGACCTCGATCCGGTCGGCGTCCTCGGAGCGGAACACGAAGAACAGGTTGTTGGAACCCATCTCGTCGATCCAGGTGTGCTCCTCGGCGTCGAGGTAGGCGACCTGGGCGCAGCCGTGCTGGGCGCCGACCGCCTGCGGGAGCAGCGACGCAGCGTAGTTCCCGCCACACTTGGCGGTCCCGGTGCCGCCGAGCGCGGCCCGGGTGTACTCGGTCTCCAGCCACACGTCCATCGGCTTGACGCCGCCGGAGAAGTACGGGCCCGCCGGGGACGCGAGCACCGCGTAGAGGTACTCCGCCGAGGGCCGCACCCCGAGCCCGACCTCGGTGGCGATCATGAACGGCCGCAGGTACAGCGAGTCCTCGCCGCCGGCCGCGGGAACCCACTCGGAGTCCACCGCGATGAGCTCGGCCAGCGAGGCGAGGAACAGCTCCTCGGGCAGCTCCGGCATCGCCATCCGGCGGGCCGAGCCCTGGAAGCGGCGGGCGTTCGCGTCCGGCCGGAACGACGAGATCGTGCCGTCCGGCTGGCGGTAGGCCTTGAGCCCCTCGAAGATCTCCTGGCCGTAGTGCAGCACCATCGACGACGGGTCGAGCGTGAGCGGCCCGTACGGCATCACCTGCGGGTCGTGCCAGCCACGGCCCTCGGTGTAGCGGATGGTGACCATGTGGTCGGTCATGTACCGGCCGAACCCGGGGTCGGCCAGCATCTCGGCGCGCCGCTGCGCGGACACCGGGGCGGGGTTACGGGTCACGGAGAACTGCGGCGCGCTCATAGCAGAAACGGTATCTCCGCTGCCGGGGCGGGCAGTAGTCGGATTCCCGACAGTCCACCGTGAGTGGTTATCGCGGCCGGGACCGCGTGTCCTGTCTCAGCACATCTGCGACAGATCTGTCTCAACACATCGAGGACAGGTTGTTGGTGGTTGTGGTCCGCTGGTAGCGGACGCTGCGGTCGAGGGTAAGGCTGGCGGTGACTGCG
>NZ_JBKGXT010000029.1:0-66125 GCF_046546495.1 Pseudonocardia nantongensis
TAGTGTTGTCGGTGGTCATAGCGGTAGGGGAACGCCCGGTCCCATTCCGAACCCGGTAGCTAAGCCTTCCTGCGCCGATGGTACTGCACTCGTCAGGGTGTGGGAGAGTAGGTCGCCGCCGACATTCAACATTTCAGAAGGGGAGCCCGTCCCGGTCATAGTACCGTGCGGGCTCCCCCTTTTTTTCGTGTATCTGCGGCCGTTCCCGGCGGGGTCGGGTCCGGCGGGTTCGGTGCGGTCGTCGACCGCGGAAGTGACGGTGTTCGTTTGTACCCTGAGCGCGTGACGGACGGGGAACGTCCCGGCGGGGACCGAGCGGGAGACGGCGGTCGGCGGCCCGAGCAGGGCGGACGCACACCGGGGACCGGGGCGGGTCGGCCCCGTGGGGGTGGTGATCGCGGCCGGGATCCTCGGGACGATCGGGGACCGCGGCAGGACGAGACGCGAGCCGAACGGCGAGGCCGGGACGATCGGCCGGACCGCGGGGATCGTGGCCCCCGCGACGGGGCGCGAGGCGGCGGCCGTCCGCGCGACGACCGGTCCGGGGGCTACCGGGGCCGCGCCGAGGGTGGCGGCCCCCGCGGTGACCGTGACGGCGGCCGACGTGACGACCGGGGCGGCTTCCGTCAGGATGACCGGCCCGACGGCGGCCGTGGCGGCGGGTACCGGAACGATGACCGCGGCCGTGGTGACCGCGGTGGAGCTCCGCGGCCCGGTGGCAGGGACCGGGACGACCGTGGAGGAGCGCGGGGGGCCGACCGGGGTAGCAGTGGCTCCGGCGGCTACCGCCGTGACGACCGCTCCGGCGGCGACCGCCGGCGGGACGACCGCGGTGGGGTCGGTGCCGGGGAACGGTCCGGTGGCGGGTGGCGTCGGGACGAGCGCGACGGCGCCCGGGGCGCGGACCGCGAACGCGACGACCGCGGCGGCTCCCGTGGGGGCCCGCGGGGTGACCAGCGGAGCGGCGGGGGCCCGCGGGGCGACCGCGACCGTGGGGGCGCAGGGCGCGACCAGCGTGGCGGGACGCGCGGCGACTACCGCGGCTCGCGGCAGGGCCGTGACGACCGGGGCCGTGACGACCGGCCCGGGGGCGGTGGCCGCGGTGGCGCCGGTGGCTCCGGTGGGCGGTCCGGGTACCGGCGGGACGATCGGGGTCCGGCCGGCCGGCCGTCGTCGGACCGGGACGGTCGCCGGTCGGATGACGACCGTGGCGGCTTCCGCGCCGGGGCCCGCAGGGACGGCCCGAGCGATGGCGGCCGGGGCGGACGTCCCTACCGAGGGGACGACCGTCCGCAGGCGGACCGTCCCGCGCGCGACCGGGGACCCGGCGGCCGCGGCGATCGTCCGGGGCCCCGCGGTGACCGTCGTGAACGGGACGTCGGTGGCGGCGCTGGTGACCGCCCCGGGTACGACAGGGAGACCCGCGGGCCGCGTGACAGCGGGGAGCGCCGCGGGCCGGGAACCCCACGGGACGGTGGCGCCCGTCGCGGGCCCGGCACGGATCGGCGGGACGACCGGCGCGGTCCGGGCAGCACCGCCGGCTACCGTAACGACGACAGGGGCCGTGGCGACCGGGGTGGTGCTCCGCGGACCGGCGGCCGGGATCGCGACGACCGGCGTCCGGCCGCTCGTGACGACCGCCGGCCGGCCGGCCGTGACCAGGCCGGCGACCGGCGGATGCCCGGGCGCGTGCCCGAGTCGGCCGAGCGCAGCTTCGTCGCGGAGCCCGCACTTCCGGACTCGATCGACGCCGCCGAGCTGGACCCGAGCGTCCGGCGGGATCTGCGCGGGCTCCAGAAGGAGACCGCGGAGGTCGTCGCACGCCACCTGGTGGCCGCGGGCGTGCTCGTCGACGAGGATCCCGCGCTGGCGCTGCAGCACGTTCGCTATGCCCGCAAGCGGGCCTCGCGGATCGCGGTGGTCCGTGAGGCGGCGGGCATCGTCGCCTACCACGCGGGGGAGTGGAACGAGGCGCTCGGCGAGTTCCGCGCCGCCCGGCGGATGGGCGGTGGACCCGGTCACGTGCCGGTGATGGCCGACATCGAGCGTGCCCTCGGCCGTCCCGAGCGGGCGCTCGACCTCGCCCGCAGTCCCGAGGCCAAGGACCTCGGCCAGGAGGAGCGGGTCGAGCTGCTGATCGTCGCTGCTGGCGCCCGCCGGGACCTCGGCGAGCTCGACGCCGCCGTGGTCGGGCTGCAGAGCGCCGAGCTCGATGCGAAGCGGCGTGACCCGTGGAGCGCGCGGCTCTTCTACGCCTACGCCGACAACCTGCTCGCGGCCGGTCGGGAGTCCGAGGCGGTGCAGTGGTTCGTGCACGCCCACGACGCCGACACCGACAGGCAGACCGACGCGGCGGACCGGATCGCCGAACTGACCGGGGAGGAACTGCCCGGGGCGGTGGACGAGGGTGTCAGCATCGGGTACGAGGACGTCCCGGTGGACGAGCGCCACGATGCCGAGGCCGGTGCCGAGTTCGACCGGGCGGGCGAGGACCGCGCCCGCAGTGCGGACGAGGCGCCCGCGACCGGCGACACGTCGCTCAGCGAGGAGACGCCGGCCACGGACCGGACCTCGGACGACGCTGCCGTGGAGCCGGGGGACCGGTGACCGACGACCTCCTGTCCCGGTTCGACGTCCTGCTCGCCGACCTCGACGGCACGCTCTACCGGGGACCCGACCCGATCCCCGGTGCCGCCGAGGCGATTCGCGCGGCGGGCGAGCGCGGGGTGTCGACGGTGTATGTCACCAACAACGCCTCCCGCAGTCCCGCCGACGTCGCGACCCAGCTCGCCGGGCTCGGCTTCCCGGCCGGCGACGGCGACGTCCGCACCAGCTCGCAGGCCGGCGCGACGATGCTCGCCGAGCAGCTGCCGTCCGGCGCGGCGGTGCTGGTGGTCGGCACCGCGGCCCTCGCCGACGAGGTCCGGGTCCGTGGGCTGACCGTCGTCGACGCCGCCGCGGAGGCGGCCGCCGTCGTCCAGGGGCACTCGCCGGACACCGGCTGGCGGGAGCTGGCCGAGGCCGTCGTCGCGATCCGCGGCGGGGCGTTGTGGGTGGCCACGAACGTCGACCGAACCCTGCCCACCGAGCGCGGGCCGCTGCCCGGCAACGGTGCGATGGTGCAGGTGGTGCGGACGGCCTCCGGGGCCGAGCCGCAGGTCGCCGGGAAGCCGGCGGCCCGGCTGCTGCGCGAGGCGCAGGGCGACCACGTCCGGCCGCTGGTCGTCGGGGATCGCCTCGACACCGACATCGAAGGCGCCAACGCGCTCGGCGCGCCGTCGCTGCTGGTCCTGACCGGGGTCAGCGACGCCGCGGAACTGCTGACCGCACCGCCGGAGCTGCGCCCCGACTACATCGGCGCCGACCTGGCCGCGCTCACCCGCCGTCCGGACGAGCTGTCCCCCGGACCGCGTCCCGGCTGGACGGTCCAGCGGGACGCCGCAGGCCTGCTGCTCACCGGCACCGGCGACGGCTCCGCCGACCCCGTGCACGACGCCCTGCGGGCACTGTGCGCGGCAGCCTGGGACGGCCGCCCGCCGGGCGGCGTGCGGGCAGACGGTGACGCGGCGGCGTCCGTCCTGCGTGAGCTGGGGTTCACCGGCGGCTGAACAGGTACGACGCCGCCCGCACGGCCGGCCCCGGCGGGCCGCCGGTCCCGCTCGCTCGGGCGGGCCCCGGCCGCCGCCTCCGACGACCGTCGGAGGGTTCGGCTACCGTGACCGCGAGTCCCTCGTCCACGGAGATCGAATGACCGTCCCCCCGCCCGGCGCACCCCCGCCCGGCGATCCTCGGCCGCCCGAGCAGCAGCCGGTCTCGGCGCTGCGCGCGGACGTCGAGCAGGCCGTCGCCGCGCTGGCCGACCTGTCCGACCGGCCGATCACCGAGCATCCGGCCACGTTCGAGCGGGTGCACGCCGCGCTGGGCCGCGCGCTGAGCGCCGGCTCGGAGCGGACCTGAGGTGGCCGTCACCCGCGCCCGGCTGGACGCCGAGCTGGTCCGCCGCAAGCTCGCCCGCTCGCGGGGCCAGGCGGCCGAGCTGATCGCCGCCGGCCGCGTCACGGTGAACGGGATGCCGGCCGCGAAGCCGGCCACCTTCGTCGAGCGGGACACCCCGGTCGTCGTCGCGGACGACGACGGGCCGGACTGGGCCTCGCGCGGGGCCAAGAAGCTGCTCGGCGCGCTGGAGGCGTTCCCGGGCGTCGACCCGGCCGGGTGGCGCTGCCTGGACGCGGGGGCCTCCACCGGTGGGTTCACCGACGTGCTCCTGCACCGCGGAGCGCACGAGGTGGTGGCCGTCGACGTCGGGTACGGCCAGCTGATCTGGCGGCTGCAGAGCGACGAGCGGGTCCGGGTGCACGACCGCACCAACGTCCGCACCCTGACCCCGGACGACATCGGCGGCCCGGCCGAGCTCACCGTCGCCGACCTGTCGTTCATCTCGCTGCGGACCGTGCTGCCCGCGCTCGCCGCGTGCACCGCGCCGGGCGGGGACCTGCTACCGATGGTGAAGCCGCAGTTCGAGGTCGGGAGGTCCCGGCTCGGTGCCGGTGGGGTCGTCCGGGATCCGGACCTGCGGACCGCGGCGCTGCGCGAGGTCGTGGACGTCGCCGCGCGGCTGGGACTGGCCGTGCGCGGTGCCGCCGCCAGCCCGCTGCCCGGGCCGTCCGGGAACGTCGAGTACTTCCTGCACCTGCAGCACACCGGTGCCGGAGCAGGCACCGACGTCGAGCGGATGCTCGCCACCGCCGTCGCGGAGGGACCGGCATGAGGGAGATCCTGCTGGTCCTGCACACCGGCCGGCCGGACAACCGGCGGACGGCACTGCACGTCATCACCGAACTCGGCCGGCTCGGGGTGCGCACCCGGGTGCTCGCGGACGAGTGGGCGGTGCTCGGCGAGGAACCGGCCCTGCCGGACGATCTCGCCCCGCTCCCGGTGCCGGTCGGCCCGGACTGCGCCGGTGGCGCCGAGGCGGTGCTGGTGCTCGGCGGCGACGGCACCCTGCTGCGCGCCGCCGACCTCGCCCGCCCGGCCGGTGTGCCGCTGCTCGGGGTCAACCTCGGGCACGTCGGGTTCCTGGCCGAGGCCGAGGAGGACACGCTCGACGAGGCGTTGCGGGCGCTGGCCGCTGGTGACTACTCGGTCGAGGAACGCACCACCCTCGAGGTCGTGGTCCGGTCGAACGGGCATGCCCTCGGCCGGGCCTGGGCGCTGAACGAGGCGGTCGTCGAGAAGACCACCCGGGGCCGGATCCTCGAGGTGGTCCTGGAGGTGGACGGACGCCCGGTGTCGTCGTTCGGCTGCGACGGCGTCCTGTGCTCGACGCCGACCGGGTCGACCGCCTACGCCTTCTCCGCCGGGGGCCCGCTGATCTGGCCGCAGGTGCACGCCCTGCTGGTGGTGCCGAGCAACGCGCACGCGCTGTTCGCCCGCCCGATGGTGATCGCCCCGGACAGCGTGGTGGCCATCGAGGTGTCTGCCGGCGGCCAGTCGGCGGTGCTCGACTGCGACGGCCGACGCACCGTCTCCGTCCCGTCCGGCGCGCGGGTCGAGCTGTCCCGGGCCGCGGAGCCGGTGCGGATGGTCCGCCTCGCGGCACAGCCGTTCGCCGACCGGCTGGTCCGCAAGTTCGACCTCCCGGTACGCGGCTGGCGCGGAGCCCAGCAACTGCGCCGTGACCAGATCCGCGGCACCGGTGACGCCCGGGCCCGCGAGGACACCGGGGTCCCGCCGCCGCCGTCCGGCTCCGCGGGGGCTCCCCCGGCCGCGGCACCGACCGTCGACGGCAACGGTGCCGCACCGACCCGCCGCACCGGCGGAACCGGGACGCCCGAGGGCGCCGACGATCCGGCGCGCCCCGGCCGCCCGGGCGGGTAGCGACACCTCGCCCGCGGCGGGCGGTGACCGTTCGCCGCACCGGACCGACCGTACGAACACATGTTCGGGATTCGTGCGTGTCGACGGTGCCCGCCGTCGGTGCCGGGCCGTATGGTCCGCCGCATGTTGGCCGAGATGCGGATCCAGGGACTCGGCGTGATCGACGATGCCACCCTGGAGCTGGACCCGGGCCTGACCGTGCTGACCGGTGAGACGGGTGCCGGCAAGACGATGGTCGTGACCGGTCTGAACCTGCTCGGTGGCGGTCGGGCGGAGTCCTCGCGGGTGTCGGCGGGGGCGAAGCGGGCCGTCGTCGAGGGCCGGTTCGCGGCCTCGTCCGCGGCGCTGGGACTGGCCGAGGAGCTCGACGCCGAGCCGGACGACGACGGCTCCCTGATCGCCGCGCGGACCGTGTCCGCGGACGGTCGGTCCCGGGCGCACCTGGGCGGCCGGTCGGTCCCGGTCGGCGTGCTGGGGCGGCTCGCCGAGGCCCAGCTCGCCGTTCACGGCCAGAACGACCAGCTGCGCCTGCTGCGCGGTGCGGACCAGCGGGCCCTGCTCGACCGGTTCGCCGGTGCCGCGGTGGCGACCCCGCTGGCCGCCTACACCGAGATCCGGACGGCCTGGCTGGAGGTCGTCGGCGAGCTGGCGGAGCGCCGGGACAACGCGCGCCGGCTGGCCCAGGAGTCCGACATGCTGCGGCACGGTCTCGCCGAGATCGAGTCCGTCGATCCGCAGCCGGGGGAGGACCGGGAGCTCGTGGAGCAGGCCCGCCGGATGGCCGAGGCCGACGACCTGCGCTCGGCAGCCGAGGGCGCCCGGCTCGCGCTGTCCGGCTCCGAGGACGGGGAGTCGGCGGGAGCGCTCGGGCTCGCCGGGCAGGCCCGCTCGCTGACCGAGGGCAGCGGCGACCCCGAGCTGGAGGAGCTGGGCCCGCGGCTGGCGGAGGCGGCCTCGGTACTGGCCGATGCCGCCGCTGAGCTGTCCGGCTACCTGGACCGGCTCGACGCCGACCCGGAGCGGCTCGGGCAGGTGCTCGCCCGGCAGGCCGAGCTGAAGTCGCTGACCCGCAAGTACGCCGCGGACACCGATGGCGTCCTGGACTGGGCGCAGCGGGCCCGCGAGCGGCTCGAGGGCCTGGACACCTCGGAGGACGCGCTGGCCGGGCTCGCCGCCCGCCGGGACGAGCTGGCGACCGAGCTGGCCGGGCACGCGGCCGCGCTCACCGCGGCGCGCACCGAGGCCGCGGGCCGGCTCGCCGAGGCCACCACCGCCGAGCTCGCCGGGCTGGCGATGCGCGACGCCCGGTTGCAGGTCGGCGTCGCACCGCGACCGGCCGGGGACGGCGGGCCGGCGCTGGTCGTCGATGGGCGGGAGTGCCACGCCGGATCCGGCGGCGTCGACGAGGTGGAGATCCGGCTCGTCCCGCACGCCGGCGCCGCCGCCCAGCCGCTGCACAAGGGCGCCTCCGGCGGCGAGCTGTCCCGGGTGATGCTGGCCCTCGAGGTGGCCCTGGCCGGGTCCGACCCGGTCCCGACGATGGTCTTCGACGAGGTCGACGCCGGGGTCGGCGGCAGGGCCGCGGTCGAGATCGGACGCCGGCTGGCCCGGCTCGCGGCCTCGCACCAGGTCGTCGTCGTGACCCACCTGCCGCAGGTCGCGGCCTACGCCGACCGGCACCTGGTGGTGCAGAAGGCGTCGGACACGGGGATCACCCGTTCCAGCGTGCGCCGGCTGGGCGCCGACGAGCGCACCGGTGAGCTGGCGCGGATGCTCGCCGGGATGGACGACACCGACACCGGCCGGGCGCACGCCGAGGAGCTGCTCGCCGCGGCCACCGCGCACCGTGAGGCAGACCGTGCCATCGGCGGCTCCGCCACCGAAGCCGGCACCGACACGGGGGCCGGCGCCGACACGGAGGGCGGTGCTGACACGGGGGCCGGCTCCCACACCGAGGCCGCCCACACCGAGGCCGCCCACACCGAGGCCGCTGCCGGCACCGACACCGGCGCCTCGTCGTCCGGACCGGCGGACCTGGCGGAGGCCCGCTCCCGCCGTGCGGGCACCGGCCGACCCGCGGCGCAGCGCGGGCGGCGGTCGCCACGGACCAGGGCGGGCTGAGCGACCCGGCCGGACTCCGGGACCGCGTGGACGGGCGGATGCACCCGGTCGGTGAACGTCCGGTCACGGTGCGGCGTGCCTGCGTCGCCGCACGCGCCCCGGGTGTCACAGTGCCCGGCATGAAGCTGTCCGGCCTGCTGCACCGCTCGCGACCCGAGCTGCCCGGACTGACCGGGACCGCCCGCACCGACCGCCGCACCGAGGCACTGCTGCGCCGCCTGCGGCCCGGCGACATCGCGGTGCTCGACGCGGTCGACCTGGACCGGGCCACCGCGGACGCCCTGGTCGCCGCGCGCGTCGCGGCCGTGGTCAACGCCTCGCCGTCGATCTCCGGCCGGTTCCCGAACCTCGGCCCGCAGGTGCTGGTCGAGGCCGGCATCCCGCTGGTCGACGACTGCGGCACCGAGATCCTGCGGGCCGTCAAGGACGGCGCCCGGGTGCGGCTGTCCGACGGTGTGCTCTACACCGGCGAGCAGCCGTTGGGCGAGGGCCGGGAGCAGACCGAGGACTCGGTCGCCGACGCGCTGGCCGAGGCCAAGTCCGGGCTCACCCACCAGCTCGAGGCGTTCGCCGCGAACACCATCGAGTTCATGCGCCGCGAGCGCTCGCTGCTGCTCGACGGGTACGGCGTCCCCGACCTCGACATCACCCTCGACGGACGTCAGGTGCTCGTGGTCGCGGCCGGCTTCGAGCACGCGCCCGTGCTCAAGCGGCTCAAGACCTACCTCAAGGAGTACCGGCCGGTGATGATCGGCGTCGGGGCGGGCGCGGACGCCCTGCTGAGCGCCGGGTACAAGCCGGACCTGATCGTCGCCGACCCCTCCGAGGTGTCGAACCAGGCGCTGACCGGCGGCGCGGACGTCGTCGTCCCGGCGTTCCCGGACGGGCACGCGCCGGGCCTGCACCGGGTCCAGGACCTCGGGGCGAGCGCGGTGACGTTCCCGTCGATGGCGAACCCGGAGGACCTGGCGTTGCTGCTGGCCCACCACCACGGCGCCTCGATGATCGTCACGGTGGGGCTGTCCGCGTCGATGGCCGAGTTCCTCGACCGGGGCCGCTCCGGGGGCAACGCGTCGACCTTCCTCACCCGGCTGCAGGCCGGCGGCACGGTCGTGGACGGGGCGATGATCGCCCAGCTCTACCGGGCCCGGTCGTCGCTGTTCCCGCTGCTGCTGCTGGTCGCGGCGGCGATCGTGGCGGTGGTCGTGGCGGTGCTGGTCTCCGGGGCCGGGGACGCCGTGCTCGCCTGGTGCCAGGGCCTGATCGAGGGCGTCCGGGGCCTGTTCGCGTGATCTCGCGCAGCCGCAACCGGATCACGCTGGTCGCGGTGTTCGTGCTGGCCCTCGCGGCCGGCATGGTCATCGCCACCCTCGGGCTGCCAGACCGGATCGCCACCGCGGTCACCGCGGACCGGGACGGGGAGGCCGCGCAGGTCCGGCAGCTGACCGCGGAACGCGACGCCCTGGCCGCCCAGCAGCGTGCCGCCGACGACTTCGCCGCCCGGGTCGCTCCGGGCGTGGTCCGCGACAGCCTCACCGACGTCCCGGTCACGCTGGTGTCGGTCGGCGGCGACCAGGCCGACACCGCCGCGGTCGCCGAGCTCGTCACGGCGGCCGGCGGGACCGTGAGCGGCCGGATGCGGCTCACCGAGGCCGTCGCCGATCCGGCCCGGGCGGAGCAGCTGCGCGAGCTCGCCGCCCGGCTGCTGCCGGCCGGGGCCCAGCTGCCCGCGTCGTCCGATGCCGGGACGCTGGCCGGTGGTCTGCTCGGTGCCGCGCTGCTGGACCCGGGGACCGGGCCGGCGCCCGACCCCGGGCAGGCCGAGGCGGTGGTCGCCGGGCTCGCCGCGGCCGGCTTCGCCGAGCAGCCGGCGACGCCGCCCACCCCGGGGCGGCTGGCCGTCGTCGTCACCGGGGGCGCCGCGCAGGGCGTCGACGCGACCGAGTCGGCGACGACGACCGCGCGGCTGGCGGCCGAGCTGGACCGGCGCGCCGGTGGTGCGGTGCTCGCCGGACGGACCGGATCGGCCGGCCCGCAGGGTGCGATCGGCGTGGCCCGCGGCGACGACGCCGTCATCCGCGACCTGTCCACCGTGGACGGTGTGCAGAGCGGGGCCGGCCGGGTCGCGACGGTGCTCGCGCTCGGCGAGCAGAACGCGGGCCGGGCCGGCCAGTACGGCTCCGGTGACGGGGCGTCCGGCCCGGTCCCGGCGGCCGTCGCGGGCCCGGGTACGGCGCCGGCGAACCCGCCGGTAGGCTGAGGCTCCGTGCAGACACGCGCCACCCGTCATCTGTTCGTCACCGGCGGGGTCGCTTCCTCGCTGGGTAAGGGTCTGACCGCGTCGAGCCTGGGCCAGCTGCTCACGGCGCGCGGGCTCCGGGTCACGATGCAGAAGCTCGATCCCTACCTCAACGTGGACCCCGGGACGATGAACCCGTTCCAGCACGGCGAGGTGTTCGTCACCGAGGACGGTGCGGAGACCGACCTCGACATCGGCCATTACGAGCGGTTCCTGGACCGCGACCTGCAGGGCCGGGCGAACGTCACCACCGGCCAGGTCTACTCCGAGGTGATCGCCAAGGAGCGCCGCGGCGAGTACCTGGGCGACACCGTCCAGGTGATCCCGCACATCACGAACGAGATCAAGGACCGGGTCCTGGCGATGGCCGAGCCGGACGCGGAGGGGATCGCGCCGGACGTCGTCATCACCGAGGTCGGCGGCACCATCGGCGACATCGAGTCGCTGCCGTTCGTCGAGGCCGCCCGGCAGGTCCGGCACGAGGTCGGCCGGGACAACTGCTTCTTCCTGCACGTCTCGCTGGTGCCCTACCTGGCGCCGTCCGGGGAGCTGAAGACCAAGCCGACCCAGCACTCGGTCGCGGCGCTGCGCAACATCGGTATCCAGCCGGACGCGCTGGTGCTGCGCGCGGACCGGGAGATCCCGGACACGATGAAGCGCAAGATCTCGCTGATGTGCGACATCGAGGTCGACGGTGTCGCCGCCTGCCCGGACGCGCCGTCGATCTACGACATCCCGAAGGTGCTGCACGGCGAGGGGCTCGACGCCTACGTCGTCCGCCGGCTGGGCCTGCCGTTCCGGGACGTCGACTGGACCGTCTGGGGCGACCTGCTCGACCGGGTGCACCACCCGCACGAGACGGCGACGATCGCGCTCGTCGGCAAGTACGTCGACCTGCCCGACGCCTACCTGTCGGTGACCGAGGCGCTGCGCGCGGGCGGCTTCGCCCACCACGCGAAGGTGGCACTGCGGTGGGTGCCGTCGGACTCGTGCGAGACCCCGGCGGGCGCGGCCGATGCGCTCGACGGCGTGGATGCGGTACTGGTGCCGGGCGGGTTCGGGATCCGCGGCATCGAGGGGAAGCTCGGCGCGGTCCGGCACGCCCGGACCCGCGGCATCCCGACCCTCGGGCTCTGCCTGGGCCTGCAGTGCATGGTGATCGAGGTGGCCCGCGACCTCGCCGGCCTCGATGGGGCCAGCTCCAGCGAGTTCGACCCGGACACCGAGCACCCGGTGATCTCGACGATGGCCGAGCAGCGCGACGTCGTCGCCGGGGAGCGGGACATGGGCGGCACGATGCGGCTCGGCGCCTACCCGGCGATGCTGGCGCCCGGGTCGGTCGCGGCCCGCGCGTACGGCGGCAAGGAGGTCTCCGAGCGGCACCGGCACCGGTTCGAGGTGAACAACGCCTACCGGCAGCAGCTCGCCGACGCCGGGCTGGTGTTCGGCACCTCGCCGGACGGGACGCTCGTGGAGTTCGTCGAGCTGCCGGCGGCGCAGCACCCGTTCTTCGTCGGCACCCAGGCGCACCCGGAGCTCAAGAGCCGCCCGACCCGCCCGCACCCGCTGTTCGCGGCCTTCGTGAAGGCGGCACTGCGCTACCGGGCCGAGGACCGGCTGCCGGTGGAGCTGCCGGGACGCAACGGCAGCAGTGCCGACGCCGGCGAGGACGGCACCGACGCCGCCGCCGAGACCGAGGGGTCGAGCGCGAACGGTGTCGCGCCGGTGGAGAGCAGCTCCGGCTCCTGACCCCCCCGGTCCGGGACGGACGCGGTCGTCGGGCCCCAGGGGTCCCGGGCGACTACTGTGCGACAGGTGATCGTCATGCACAGCGACGCGACCCCGGCGGTGCTCCGGTGACCCGGCCGGGCGAGCACGACTTCCCGGTCCGCTCGGCCACCGACCTCTACTCCGGGCGGGTCATGGCCCTGCGCTCGGACCGGGTGGTGATGCCCGGCGGCCGGGTGACGACGCGGGAGATCCTGGAGCACCCGGGCGCGGTCGCGGTCGTCGCCGTCGACGAGCAGCGGCGGGTGCGGATGCTGCACCAGTACCGGCACGCGGTGCGGCGCAGGCTGTGGGAGCTCCCCGCCGGGTTGCTGGACGTCGCGGGGGAGGACCCGGCGGTGACGGCGGACCGCGAGCTCACCGAGGAGGCCGGGCTGACCGCGGCCGACTGGGCGGTGCTGCTCGACGTCGTGCCCTCGCCCGGATTCTCCGACGAGTCGGTGCGCATCTTCCTGGCCCGGGACCTGGCCGAGCGGCCGCGCCCGGTGCTGGGGGACGACGAGGAGGCCGACCTCGAGCTGCGCTGGATCGCGCTGGACGACGCCGTCCGGATGGTGTTCACCGGCGACATCGTCAACGCGGTGTCCTGCGCCGGGCTGCTCGCCGCCCGGGCGGTGTTCGCAGGCGAGGCCGAGCCGCGTCCGATCGGGACCCCGTGGGAGGACCGCCCGGAGCGTTTCGCGCGCCGCCGGGACGGCGACGACTGAGGACGACCGGCTCCATGGTCGACGGCGCACCATTGCTGTCCGGGCATCGTCCGACAACGCTGGGGTGCCGTTGAGCATGACGAAGCGCACCCTGACTGATCCATACCCGCAGCCGGTCGTGCCGGACCGGCGGGTCAGGGCCGCAGTGGCCGGCCCTGCGGGTCGACCGGGCTCCCAGCGAGGATCACGATGCCGTCGATGAACGACCAGACCCCGCCCAGGCCGAAGGTCAGGAACGTGACCAGCAGCTGCGCGATCGCCATGCCGGTGTGCCCGGAGTAGAACCGGCCGATCCCGAACGGCAGGAACACCTGCAGCAGTCCGGCGACGACCTTCTGCTTGTCGGAGTACGGCAGGCCCGTGTGCAGCTCCCGGCCGAACGGCGCGGACGGGTCGTACCTGCCGTACGGGCCGGGCACCGGCGGCCCGCCGTACTGCTGCGGGTGGCCGGCACCGTACGGACCCGAGTCGTACGGACCCGAGCCGTACGGGCTCGCGCCGGGTGCGCCCGGGTACGGGACACCGCCGGGCGCTCCCGGGTACGGGGCACCGGCGGTGCCACCGGGATACGGCGGCGGGTATGCCCACGGGTACGGGTTCCCGTGCGCGTACGGGTCGCCGGCCGGGTACTGCCCGGGCACCGGCGGTTCCTGGGCGGACCCGTGGGGGTGGGGCGGTGACCACGCCGCCGGGCCCGCCGTCGTGGGCGACCCGTCGGGCAGCGGCCCGGCGGCGGGGTGGCCGGAGGCGTCCGGGTCGGCCGGGTACTGCCGCGTCGGGTCCGGGGAACGGAACCGGCCGGTCGCCTCGGCGTCGGACGGCCCGGCGGCACCGTCATCGGGTCCTGCGGCCGGCGGCTCCGCGGCCGCGCGGGCCGTCGCGGCGTCCGGCGCCGACGTCTCGTCGCCCGCACCACCCCGGGTGGGTCCGGTATCGGCGGCAGTGGCTCCGGACGTGGCGATCGCCGGGTGCGGCCCGGGCAGGTCGGTGAACAGCGCGGCGAGCTCGCCCGGCGTCGTGGCTGCGCGGGCCCGGCGCACCCGGTCGTCGAACGCGTCGACCTCCAACCTGCCGTCGGTGTAGTGCCGGGACAGCGCCCGCACCACCTCCTCCTGCTGCGCGTACCCGACCTCCGGACTCCCGCCCCCGCTCATGACTCCGACGGTAGCCGTCCGCACCGACAACTGCGGACGACTCCCGCGTGCCGGCCGGTACCGACACCGCATCGACACCCGGCCGGGGCCGTCCCGCCAGGCCGTCGTCGTCGGTGCCCGGGACTAGGGTGCGCCGCATGCGCTTCGGACTCTTCGTTCCCCAGGGCTGGCGGCTCGACCTGGTCGGGATCGATCCCGGCGCCCAGTGGGACGTCATGCGGGGGATCGCCGAGCAGGCCGACCGTGGGGACGCCTGGGAGTCCGTGTGGGTCTACGACCACTTCCACACCGTCCCGGCACCCACCGACGAGGCCTGCCACGAGGCGTGGAGCCTGATGGCCGCGCTCGGTGCCACCACGGAGCGGGTGCGCCTGGGCCAGATGTGCACCTGCATGGCCTACCGCAACCCCGCCTACCTGGCGAAGGTCGCCGCGACCTGCGACGTCATCTCCAAGGGCCGGATCGAGATGGGCATCGGCGGCGGCTGGTACGAGCACGAGTGGCGTGCCTACGGCTACGGCTTCCCGCGGCCCGGTGAGCGCCTCGGCATGCTCGACGAGGGCGTGCAGATCTTCGCGCAGGCGTGGCAGGAGGGCCGGGCCTCGCTGGACGGGAAGCACTACCAGGTCGACGGCGCGATCGTCGCGCCGAAGCCGCTGCAGGACGGCGGGATCCCGCTCTGGATCGCCGGTGGCGGGGAAAGGGTCACCCTGAAGATCGCGGCGAGGTACGCGCAGTACACCAACTTCGACGGCACGCTCGAGGGCTTCACGCACAAGTCCGAGGTGCTGGCCGGGCACTGCCGCGACGTCGGCACGGACTACGACGCGATCGTCCGCTCCGCCAACTACAACGTCGCCATCGGCCGATCCGAGGCGGAGGTGGAGGACCGCCTGCAGCAGCTCGTCGCCCGTCTCGAACCGGTCGTCGGCCGGGAGAAGGCGGAGGGTGCGCTCGGCGCGTTCCGCGGGATGCCGGCCTGCGGAACACCCGAGCAGATCGTGGAGAAGCTCGCCGCGCTGCAGGACCGGGGCCTGAGCTACGGGATCTTCTACTTCCCCGAGCTCGCCTACGACCGGTCCGGCATCGAGCTGTTCGAGCGCGAGGTCGTCCCGGCACTGCGCGGCTGAGCGGACGCCGGTGTCGTCCCCCGAGCGCGTGGTCGAGGACTACCTCGGCCACCTCGCCGTCGAACGCGGGCGGGCGCAGAACACGCTGCGTTCGTACCGGCTCGACCTGGACCGCTACACCGCCCACCTGGCCGGCGCCGGGATCGGCGACCTGGCCGCCGTCCGCGAGACGGACGTGTCCGGGTTCGTGACGGCGTTGCGGACGGGGGAGCGGCCGCTGGCCGCGTCCTCCACGGCGCGGGCGCTCGCCGCGGTGCGCGGCCTGCACCGGTTCGCCGTGCGGGAGGGGCTGGTGCCCACCGACGTCGCGGCACCGGTCGCGCCACCCGCACTGCCGTCCCGGCTGCCGGCTGCGCTCTCGGTCGACCAGGTCGAGCAGCTCATCGCCGGCTGCGTGGCGGACGGCCCGACCGGGCTGCGAGACCGGGCCCTGCTGGAGCTGCTCTACTCCACCGGAGCCCGGATCTCCGAGATCACCGACGCCGACGCCGACGACCTCGACCAGGATGCGCGGACGATCCTGCTGCGCGGCAAGGGGAACAAGCACCGCATCGTGCCGGTCGGGCGGCCCGCGCTGGCCGCGATGGACGCCTATCGGGTGCGGGCCCGGCCGACGCTCGCGGCCCGCGGTACCGGCAGTCCCGCCCTGCTGCTCAACGCGCGTGGCCGGCGGCTGTCCCGGCAGAGCGCCTGGCACGTGCTCCGCTCGGCCGCCGAATCGTCCGGACTGGAGCCCGCGGTGGTCGCCGCGATCTCGCCGCACACCCTGCGGCACTGCTTCGCCACGCACCTGCTCTCCGGCGGCGCGGACGTCCGGGTGGTGCAGGAGCTGCTCGGGCACGCCTCGGTCGCGACCACCCAGGTCTACACCCACGTCACCGTGGACACGCTGCGCGAGGTCTACGCCACCGCGCACCCGCGCGCCCTCGGGTGATCGACGATCGGGCGGCGAACCCGGTCGTCGGTGGCCGGATCGACCGCCCGATGGTCGATCACCCGCGGCGGAGGGCGTACCGGATCTCCGCGACGACGCGGCCCGGTGCGCCGTCGAGGTCGTGCCACGTGACGCGGAGCAGCGACCAGCCCGACAGGACCAGGTCATTGCCCTTGCGCCGGTCGCGGCGGAACCGCTCCTGATCGGTGTGCCACGCCCAGCCGTCGAGCTCGACCGCCACTCGCCGGTCCGGGAACGCCAGGTCCAGGGTGTACGGGCCGACCTCATGGTTCAGCACCCAGCCGGTGATCCCCGCGGCGCGCAGCAGGCGCACGAGCCGGCGTTCCGACTCGGCCGCGGAGCGGTCGGCGGCGGCCCGCAGCAGTCGTCCGGCGCGGGCGGAGCCGGTCGAGGAGAGCATCCGGCAGTAGGCGGCGTGGACCGACGCGAACCCGACGTAACGCTGCAGCGCGCGATCGAGGAAGGCGGCGCCGTCGTCCAGGGCCGCGGCCGTTTCCAGGGCCGTGAGCGGACGGGCGGTCAGGCGGAGCCCGTGGCGCTCGCTGCGGTCCTCCGGCGCGACCTCCCGGCGTCGCACCCGGGTCCCCGCCCGTCCGGCGAGCCCGGACGACCGGGGCACCGTGATGCCGATCTCGGTCGGCGGGGTGTCGAGGAATCCGTGCCAGTACGCTGCGGCGGGCCCGCTGACCAGGGCGGACGGTCCCGCCCACAGCCAGGCGGCCCGGACCCGGGCCGCGGAGCCGAAGCGGTGCCCGGCGGCCAGGTGCACCCGGGGATGCGGGGACCGCCAGCGCCCCGACGCGATCCGGCGGCGGACCGTGCGGGCCGAGATCCCGCACGCCCGTGCCTGGGCGGTCGTGACGACGCCGTCCTGGTCCCGCAGCACCGACGCCAGATCCACACGGGGAGCGTGGGCCGCCCCGGGGGCCCGTCACACCGGATCCGCGGGCCGCGTCGCGACCGCGAACCGGTGATCGACGATCGGGCGGCCGAAGCGGTCACCGACGGCCGGAACCACCGCCCGATCGTCGATCACTACGTTGGGATCGATGCGGTACGGGATGTGGTTGGCCGGGGCGGTGGCGGGACTGGTGCTCGCCGGGTGCGGGACCGCGAGCAGCGGCCCCGAGCAGCGGGAGTCGGGGACCGAGCCCGTCGGTGGGGCGGTGAGCCGGGTCGAGGTGGACTCCGACGCCGGCGACGTCCGGCTGGTCGCGGGCGGGCAGCCCTCGGTGGCCCGGGAGCTGCGCTGGACCGGGGACGCGAAGCCGGTCGTCGAGCAGCGGGTCGAGGGCGACGTGCTCCGGGTGACCGCGCGCTGCCCGGACTCCACGACCGAGCGGTGCCAGGCCGGGCTGACGATCACGGTCCCGGAGGCGTCGTCGTCCCGGGTCGATCTGGGCGCGGGCGGCATCGAGGTCACCGGGCTGAGCGGGGACCAGGACGTCCGGACGGCCGCGGGCGACGTGCGCGGCTCCGGGATCGGGCCGGGGGCGGTGACCGCGAGTTCCAGCGGCGGCGACGTCGACCTGACGGTCGCGCAGCCGGCCCGGGACGTGACGGCCGAGTCGACGGCCGGCGACGTCGACGTCCGGGTCCCGGCCGGGCCGGTCTACACGGTCGGGGCCGAGACGACGGCGGGTGAGACCCGGGTCGACGTCCCGGACGCCCCCGGCGCCGAGCACCGGGTCACCGCACGCAGCACGGCCGGTGACGTCGTGGTCACGCACGGGTCGTGACCGCGACACGCCGGGATCGAGCCGGGCACGGTCCCGGTGGGCGCCGCCGGTAGGGTGAGCCGAAACGGATCGCGACACGCCCGGCGAGGCGCGTTGCCGCACGTGGGGCCGGTTCCTACAGTGCGGTCGGGGTCGACCGGCAGGTCGGGACCCGGACCGGTACGGCACCCACGACGAGACCGGAGACCGCATGGACCCGAGGCGGCCGGAGCCCGACGGCCCGCACGACGGCACGGCCGAGGAGGCCACGGCGGCGCCGGGGAGAGGACGACATCGGTTGAGCGCTCCCGAGCCCGCCCCGCTGACCAGCCACGGTCCGGCCCGCGTGATCGCCGTGGCGAACCAGAAGGGCGGCGTCGGCAAGACCACCTCCACGATCAACCTGGGGGCTGCGCTCGCCGAGTACGGCCGCAAGGTGCTCCTGGTGGACTTCGACCCGCAGGGTGCGCTCTCGGTAGGGCTGGGTGTGCAGCCGCACCAGCTGGAGTCCACGATCTACAACCTGCTGATGGACCGGGACGTCGACCCGCACGACGTCCTGCACGACACCGGCGTCGAGAACATGGACATGCTGCCGTCCAACATCGACCTGTCCGCGGCCGAGGTGCAGCTGGTCACCGAGGTCGGCCGGGAGCAGGCGCTGGGCCGGGCGCTGAAGCGCTTCCTGTCCGACTACGACATCGTCCTCATCGACTGCCAGCCGTCGCTGGGACTGCTCACCATCAACGCGCTGACCTGCGCGGACGCCGTGCTGATCCCGTTGGCCTGCGAGTTCTTCTCGCTGCGCGGGGTGGCGCTGCTGATGGACACGATCGACAAGGTCCAGGACCGGCTCAACCCGGACCTGAAGCTGCTCGGCGTGCTCGCGACCATGTTCGACACCCGGACGCTGCACACCAAGGAGGTGCACGACCGGGTCGTCGAGGCGTTCGGCGAGAAGGTGTTCGAGGCCGTCATCAACCGGACGATCAAGTTCCCGGAGACGACGGTGGCCGGTGAGCCGATCACCGCGTGGGCGCCGACCTCGCACGCGGCGGAGGCGTACCGGATGCTGGCCCGCGAGGTCATCGCGCGGTGACGCTCCTCGCCGGCGATCCCGCCGGGGCGGTCCCTCCGGAGAACACGGCTCCTGCGGAGCACCTCGACGACGGTGACGTCGCCGCACCCCGGAGCCGGCGGTTCACCGTCCGGCTCTACAACTTCGAGGGTCCGTTCGACCTGCTGCTGCAGCTGATCGGCAAGCACGAGCTCGACGTCACCGAGATGGCGCTGCACAAGGTCACCGACGACTTCATCGCGCACCTCACCGATCTCGGTGACGACGCCGACCTGGACGAGACGACCGAGTTCCTGGTCGTCGCGGCGACGCTGCTCGACCTGAAGGCGGCCCGGCTCGTGCCCGGCGCCGAGGTCGACGACGAGGGGGACCTCGCGCTGCTCGAGGCGCGGGACCTGCTGTTCGCCCGGCTCCTGCAGTACCGCGCCTACAAGGAGGCGGCGCAGCTGTTCGTCGAGCTGGAGAACGGCGCGATGCGCCGGTTCCCGCGCTCGGTGTCGGTCGAGGACCGGTACGCCTCGCTGCTGCCGGAGGTGCTGCTCGGGGTCGACGCGCAGGCGTTCGCCGAACTCGCCGCGACGGTGTTCCGGCCGCGCCCGCCGGAGGAGGTGGGGGTCGACCACCTGCACGCGATGCACGTGTCGGTTCCCGAGCACGCCGAGCTGCTGCGGGAGCGACTCGCCGAGATGCGGGAGGCGAGCTTCGCGACGCTCACCGCGGACTGCGTCGCGACGATCGAGGTCGTCGCCCGGTTCATGGCGTTGCTGGAGCTCTACCGGGAGCGGTCGGTGGCGCTGGAGCAGCCGGAGCCGTTCGGGGACCTGACCGTGACCTGGACCGCGGACCGCACCGACGACCCGGTCGCCTACGCCGCGGCCCTGGAGGACGAGGCCGCCGCGGCCGAGGAGGCCGTCCGTGCCCGGCGTGCGCGGCGCCGGAAGAAGCGCACCGACTCCGACGAGCCGGGGGAGTCGGAGCACTCCGGGGGCGACGAGGAGCCGGCCGCGGGCGGTCCGGACAATGACGACGTGGAGAGCGAGGGGACCGGGGCCACCGGTGACTGAGCCCGTCGAACGCCCTGGCTCGGACGACCCGGAGGACCCGTCAGAGCTGCAGCGGTTGATCGGCCGCACCGTGCCGCGCAGCCCGCACGCCGGCGCCCGCCGCTCCGTCGGTGACTCGGCAAGCCCCGGCTCCGCCGACGACCCCGCCGACGATCCGGCCGTGCAACCCGCCGGCGAGCGCTCGGCCGCGGGATCTCGCGCCGATGAGGCCCGGCCCGACGGCGCCTCGGTCGAGGGTGCTCCCGCGGACGACGCCGCTGACGAGGCCTCGGCTGACGGCGCTCCGGCTGACGGCGCTCCGGCTCACGATGTTCCGGCCGAGGAGACCTCGGCCGACGAGGCGTCCTCCGACGCGTCGCCGATCGATGGGGTCGCGGCGGGGACGCCACCCACCCGCGACGGCGAGGAGCCGATCGACCCCGTCGACGAGCTGGCCGACGACACCGACCTGGAGCACGCGCTGGAGGCGTTGCTGCTGGTCGTCGACTCCCCGGTCGACGAGGCGTCGCTGGCCGCCACGCTGGACCAGCCGGCGTCCCGGATCCGGGCCACGCTCCACCGGATGTCGGTGGCCTACACCGCCGACGCTCGCGGCATCGACCTGCGCCGGGCGGGCGGCGGCTGGCGGTTCTACACCCGCGACCGCTACGCCCCCTACGTCGAGAAGATGCTGCTCGACGGCCAGCGCGCCCGGCTCACCCGGGCGGCGCTGGAGACACTCGCCGTCGTCGCGTACCGGCAGCCGGTGACCCGGGCGCGGGTGTCCGCGGTGCGCGGCGTGAACTGCGACGGCGTGCTGCGCACCCTGCTCACCCGCGGGTTGGTGGAGGAGGCCGGAGCCGAGGAACAGACAGGGGGGACACTGTTCCGGACGACCGAGCTGTTCCTGGAACGGCTCGGGCTCTCGTCGGTGGCGGAGCTGCCCCCGCTGGCGCCCCTGCTGCCCGACATCGACGCGATCGACGACCTGGACGGAAGCTAGAGAACGAATGACTACCGCACACGACCCGGACGGCGTCCGGCTGCAGAAGGTGCTGGCCCGCGCGGGTGTCGCGTCCCGGCGCGCGGCCGAGGAGCTGATCGCGCAGGGCCGGGTCCAGGTGGACGGCGAGACGGTTCGCGAGATGGGCCGCCGGATCGACCCGGACACCGCCGTGCTGCACGTCGACGGCGCCCGCGTCGCCCTGCGCGACGACCAGGTGTACCTGGCGCTGAACAAGCCGCGCGGCCTGCTGTCCACGATGTCCGACGACCTCGGCCGTCCGTGCGTCGGCGACCTGCTCGCCGACCGGGTCGAGCTGATGAACTCCGCGCAGCGGCTGTTCCACGTCGGACGCCTGGACGCCGACACCGAGGGCCTGCTGCTGCTCACCAACGACGGCGAGCTCGGGCACCGGCTGATGCACCCGTCCTACGAGGTGCCCAAGACCTACCTCGCCGAGATCGAGGGGAAGATCGCCCGCGATCTCGGCAAGCGGCTGCGCGACGGCGTCGAGCTGGAGGACGGCACGGTCCGGGTGGACGCGTTCAAGCTGGTCGACGCGATGCCCGGCCGGGCCACCGTGCAGCTGGAGCTGCACGAGGGACGCAAGCACGTGGTGCGCCGACTGCTCACCGCGGTGGGGCACCCGGTGCAGCGGCTGGTCCGGACCGCCGTCGGCGAGGTGCGGCTGGGCAACCAGAAGCCGGGCAAGCTGCGCCCGCTGGACCGGGTCGAGGTCGGGAACCTCTACAAGGCGGTGGGGCTGTAACCGTGGCGGTGCGAGCGTTGCGCGGCGCGACCCAGGTCGACGCCGACGACCGGCAGCAGATCCTGGACCGTTCCGCCGAGCTGGTGAGCGCGGTCCTGGAACGCAACGAGCTGGTCTCCGACGACATCATCTCGATCTGGTTCACCGCGACCCAGGACCTCACCGCGGAGTTCCCGGCGTACGCGGCCCGGCTGCTCGGGCTGACCGACGTCCCGCTGATGTGCGCCACCGAGATGGCGGTGCCCGGCGCGCTGCCGCGGGTGCTGCGGCTGCTCGCACACGTCGACACCCCGAAGGCCCGCTCCGAGCTGCGACACGTCTACCTGCACGGGGCTCGCGCGCTGCGCACCGATCTGCCCCGGTAGGACACCCCGCCCCGGGGCATCGGCGCCGGACCGGCGAGAATGCCGGACGTCATGGGTGCGAGCGAGAGGCGGGGAGACGTGGCCTTGCGGGGGGTCGTGGCGATGGACGGTCCGTCCGGGACGGGCAAGTCGACCGTCTCGCGACGGCTGGCGCAGGCGTGTGCGGCGGCCTACCTCGACACCGGGGCGATGTACCGGGCGGCGACGCTGGCCGTGTTGCGGGCCGGGCTCGACGAGCACGCCGACTGCGGCGAGATGGGGCGGGCCGCGACCGGTGCCCGGCTGGAGTCCGGCACCGACCCGGCCGCGCCGACCGTCACCCTGGACGGTGAGGACGTCTCGGCCGAGATCCGCGGCCCGGAGGTGACCGGGCTGGTGTCGGCGGTGTCCGCGGTCCCCGAGGTGCGGACCGAACTGGTCGCCCGCCAGCACGCGCTGATCGAGGCGGCGGTCACCGGGGGCGGCGGCATCGTCGTCGAGGGCCGCGACATCGGTACCGTGGTGGTGCCGGACGCGCCGCTCAAGGTCTACCTGACGGCGTCGCCGGAGGTCCGGGCGGCGCGGCGCGGCCGGCAGGACGCCAAGGCCGGGCGGGACGCCGACCTGCACGCCACCCTCGCCGACGTCGAGCGCCGGGACCGGCTGGACTCGTCGCGGCGGGTCTCGCCGCTGTACGCGGCGGCGGACGCGCTGGTGCTCGACACCGACCGGCTCTCCGCGGACGCCGTGCTGGACCGGCTGCGCGAGCTCGTGGCGCAGCGGGGGTTGGACGGGTGAGCCGGGACCGTGCGGGCGCGGGTGGGCTGCCGCACGGGAGCCTCGGGTGGCTGCACGACCTCGGGCGGTGGCTCGGGACATGGATCTTCGCTCCGTTCCTGCGGGTCCGGATGCGGCACGCCGAGCGGATCCCGGGGGACGGTCCGGTGGTCGTCGTCGCGAACCACACCGCGCTCGTCGACGGGCCGCTGCTGTTCGGCATGTTCGGGCGGCGCGTGGTGTTCCTGGTGAAGGCCGAGATGTTCACCGGCCCGCTGAAGGTGCTGCTGCCGGCGCTGGGGCAGCTGCCGGTCCGCCGGGAGGTGGTCGACCGCCGCCCGCTGACGGCGGCGGCCGGAGTCCTGAGTGACGGCGGCATGGTCGCGGTGTTCCCGGAGGGGACCCGCGGCACGGGTGAGCTGACCGGTGCCCGGCAGGGTGCGGTCTGGCTGGCCCGTTCGACGGGCGCGTCGGTGCTACCGGTGGCCGTGCGGGGTACCCGCCGGCCGGACGGGGCCCGGCGGCGATTCCGGCCGCGGGTCGACGTGCTGGTCGGCGAGCCGCTGCCGGCGCCGACCGCACCGGGCCGGGACGGCCTGGCCGCCGCGACCGCGGACGTCACGGCGGCCCTGCGGATGCTGGTCCGCGAACTGGACGTGGAGAACGAGAGGCCGGCTGGACCGGCCGGGACGTGAGTTGACGTGACCGAGAGTAGCGAACGCGGACCGAGCATCGGTGCCGAGAACAACACCGGGCCGGGCGCCGTCGAGATCGGTGACGCGGCCGACCGGGCCGAGATGGACCGGCTGGGACTGGACCCGGCCGAGTTCGTCGCGGTCGACGAGGAGGGCCGCGTCGCGGCCGGGATCGACCCGGACGAGGTCCTGGCGACGCCGACGCTGGCCGTCATCGGGCGGCCGAACGTCGGCAAGTCGACGCTGGTCAACCGGATGCTGGGGCGCCGCGAGGCGGTCGTGCAGGACGTGCCGGGCGTGACCCGGGACCGGGTCGTCTACGACGGGCTGTGGAACGGCCGCCGGTTCAAGCTGATGGACACCGGCGGCTGGGAGCCGGACGCCGGCGGCCTGCAGGGCTTCGTCGCGCAGCAGGCCGAGACCGCGATGCGCACGGCCGACGCGGTGCTGCTCGTCATCGACGCCTCGGTCGGGGCGACGGCGACCGACCAGGCCGTCGCCCGGGTGCTGCGCCGGTCCGAGGTGCCGGTGCTGCTGTGCGCGACCAAGGTCGACGACGACCGGCTGACCTCCGACACCGCCGAGCTGTGGCGGCTCGGGCTCGGCCAGCCGCACCCGGTGTCCGGTCTGCACGGCCGCGGCTCCGGTGACCTGCTGGACGCGGTGCTCGACGTGCTGCCGGAGACCCCGCGCGACGACTTCGGCGCCTCCGGGGCGGGCCCGCGCCGGGTCGCGCTGGTCGGCAAGCCGAACGTCGGCAAGTCCAGCCTGCTCAACAAGCTGGCCGGGGAGACGCGCTCGGTGGTGCACGACATCGCCGGCACCACCGTGGACCCGGTCGACTCGCTGGTCGATCTGGACGGGCAGGTGTTCCGCTTCGTCGACACCGCGGGCCTGCGCAAGCGGGTCAAGATGGCGTCCGGGATGGAGTACTACGCGAGCCTGCGGACCAGCTCCGCGATCGAGGCCGCCGAGGTCGCGCTGGTCCTGATCGACGCGAGCGAGCCGATCGCCGAGCAGGACCAGCGGGTGCTGTCCATGGTGTCCGAGTCCGGCCGCGCGCTGGTGATCCTGTTCAACAAGTGGGACCTCGTCGACGACGAACGCCGGCACCAGATGGCCCGCGAGCTGGAGCGCGACCTGATCAGCGTCCGGTGGGCGGAGCGGGTGAACGTGTCCGCCCTGACCGGGCGGGCCACCCAGCGGATCGCGCCCGCGATGCGCCGCGCGCTGGAGTCCTGGGACACCCGGGTTCCCACCGGGCGGCTCAACCAGTGGCTGTCCGACCTGGTCGCGGCGACCCCGCCGCCGGTCCGCGGCGGCAAGCAGCCGAAGATCATGTTCGCGACCCAGGCGGCCACCCGGCCGCCGACGTTCGTGCTGTTCACCAGCGGCTTCCTGGAGGCGGGTTACCGTCGCTTCGTGGAGCGCAAGCTGCGGGAGGAGTTCGGGTTCGCCGGGTCGCCGATCCGGCTGTCGGTGCGGGTGCGGGAGAAGCGCCCCCGGAAGAAGTGAGGGCGCACGTGGGATGGCTCCGGCGACGTCATCGGAACGGTCCTCGACGTCACCCGATCGTGTCCGGCTGCGACGTAACCGTCCGCCCGGCTCCGGCGAGTGTGCCGGTGTGACGGTCCTCGAGCGCCTGTGGTTGTGGCAGGTGCGTGGGGTGTGCGAGATCGCGCTGGCGCGCACCGGCGGCTGCGAGCTGGTCGGCGACGCGCGCACCGAGGCGTCCTGGTACGCCGACATGCTGTTCCCGTGGGACGGCGCCGGACCCGAACCGGACGCCCGGGTGTTCGCCTGGCTGAGCATCCTCGTCGCCCGCCGGCTGCTGGCCGGTGCCGACGTTTCCGGGCCCGGTGACCCTGGAGAACCGGACGTGGTGTCACTAACCTGATCGGGTGCCCGACGAGCTCGGATCCGTGGTCTTCCGCGGCCGCACCGCCGAGCTGCAGCTGCTCGCCGAGGCGCTCCAGCGCAGCACCGCGGGCGGTGCCGGGGCAGTGCTGCTCGGCGGCGACGCCGGCGTCGGGAGGACCCGGCTGGTCACCGAGTTCACCCGGACCGCCGCCGCGCGCGGCGCGGCCGTGCTCGTCGGGCGGGTCCTCGAGCTGACCGGCGCGCCGCCGTTCTGGCCGGTTCTGTCGGCGTTGCGGGCACACGTCCGGGACGGCGACGGGGCGGTCGTGCAGGAGATCGCGGACGGGCTGAGCCGCCTCGACGACGCCCGGCACATGCTCGGCGAGCTGTGCGACCTGGTCGGGCGGGTCGCCCGGTACGGGCCGGTGGTGCTCGTCGTCGACGACCTGCACTGGGCCGACCGCTCCACCCGGGACCTGTTCGGCCACCTGCTCGCCGGGCTCGCGGCCGCGCCGGTGCTGCTGGTCGGCACCTACCGCGACGATCCGGCCGGCGGTGTCCCGCCGGTGCTGGCGCCTCTGTTCCGGGAGCTGTACCGGCACCGCACCGTGGCGTTCCGGCGGGTCGAGCCGATGACCCGGACCGAGCTCGCCGCACTGGTGGCCGCGTGGGTGCCGGACCGCCCGGAGCTCGAGCCGCTCGTGTGGCGGCACTCCGAGGGCAACGTCCTGCTCGCCGAGGAGACCGTCCGCGCGGTGCTGGACGGTGATCCGCGGGGGGTGCCGACGACGCTGCGGGACCTGATCCGGGCCGCTGCGGGCGGGTTGTCGGCGCCGGCCCGCGACGTCGTCCGGACGATCGCGGCCGGGGTCGGGGACGTCCCGCACCCCCTGCTGGCCACGGTGCTGGACCGGCCGGGCGGCGAGCTGGCGGGCGCGGTCCGGGAGGCGGTGGAGGCCGGGTTCGTCGTCGTCGCTGGCGGCGAGACGTACCGGCTGCGGCACGGGTTGATGACCGAGGTGGTGGCCGCGGACCTGGTCCCGGCCGAGCGGGTCGAGATGCACACCCGCTACGCCCGCGCGCTCGCCGCCGGCCCGGACGTGGACCGGCCGGGGACGGCCGCCCGGCTCGCGCACCACTGGTACCGGGCCGGGTATCCGGCCGAGGCGCTGGTCGCCACGCTGGCCGCGGCCGAGGAGGCGGAGCGGCTGCGCGGCTACGCCGAGGCGCACCGGCACTGGCTGCGGGCCGCCGCGCTGCCGGTACCGGACGAGCGTTCCCGCGGGCACTACCTGGAGCGGGCGGCCGCGGCCGCGGACCTGGCCGGGGACCACGACGCGGCGATCGCGCTGCTGGCCGAACGGCTGGCCGGCCCCGCCGCGCCGGCCGGGGTCGAGGGGGCGGTGCTGCGGGCCCGGCTGGGGACCTACCTGCTGGCGTCCGGGCAGGCGGCCGAGGCTGTGGAGGCGTTCCGGCGGGCGGACGCGGCGCTGCCACAGCCGCCCGGCCCGCCGTCCGCGGAGGCCGACCCCGCGGTCGCGCTCGCCGAGGTGGCCGCCCCCGGACTGCCGGACCCCGGCCCGGCGGACGGCCCGGCGGACGGCCCGGGGTCCGCGCCCGGTGCCGGGCCGGGGACCCCGCCGCCCGGGGACCTCGATCCCACCGACGCGGCCCGGGCCGAGGTGCTCGCCGGGTACGCGTCGGCGCTGCTGGCCCGCGCCGACTTCTCCGCCGCCCGGGAGGTCGCGCAGCGCGCCCTCGAACCGGCCCGGCGGGTGGGGGAGCCGCGCGCCCTGGCGTCGGTACTCGGGGTGCTCGGCTTCGGCGCCGCCTACACCGCGGACGCCGCGGGCGGGCTCGCGGCGCTCTCCGAGGCGGTCACCCTCGCGGAGGGGACCGGGGACCCGGTGCCCCTCGGGCAGGCCCTGCTGCGGCGCGCCGAGCTGCTGTCCGGCCCGCTCAACGCGATCGACGACGGCGTGGCCGAGGCCCGTGCCGGTGCCGAACGGATGGCCGAGCTGGGGCTCGCGCGGACGGCGGCGGTGTCGCTGCGGGCGTCGGCGGCCAACGGGTTGTTCCGCAAGGGTGACTGGGACGCCGCGGAGACCGAGGTCGCGCGGGCCTGGGCGGCCGCGCCCGCCGGGGTCGAGGCGATCGAGGTGCGGCTGGCCCGGGCGCGGCTGCGGATGGGCCGTGGCGACCTGGACGGCTCCGAGGAGGACCTGGCCGCGGTCGAGCTGGTCGCCGGCGCGGCCGGGACGCCCGGGTTGCGGCTGCCGCTGCTGATCCTGCGGGCCGGGCTGGAGATGTGGCGGGGCCGTCCGGAGGTCGCGTGGACGCACGTCGGGACCGGGCTGGACGTCGTCGAGTCCGGGGTGGACGACGTCTGGGCGGTGGCGCCACTGCTCTGGCACGGGGCCCGCGCGCACGCCGAGGCGGTGCTCGCCGGGCGGACCCGGGTCGCCGGCGAGGTGCGGCGGCTACGCCGGCACCGGCGGGCGCTGATGGGCCGGGCGGACCACTCGGCGCCGGCGCTGCGCGCGGTGCTGGCCACCTACGAGGCGATGTGCACCGCCGAGGACGGGCGGATCACCCCCGGTGCCGAGCCCGGGACCTGGGCCGAGGTGGCCGACCTGCTCGAGCGGCTGGGCCAGCCGTACCCGACGGCCTACGCCCGGCTGCGCAGTGCCGAGGCGCAGCTCGGGCGACGGCGTACCGGCGCGGGCACGGCCGAGCTGCTCCGCGCGGCAGAGGGGGCGGGTGCCCTGCGGGCGGAGCCACTGTTGGCCGAGATCGGCGTGCTGGCGCGTCGCGCGCGGGTGTCGCTGCCGCACGAGGTTCCGGTGCCCGCGGCCGGCACGCGGGCACCGCAGGTCGATGGCCCGCTCACTGCACTGACCATCCGGGAGCTCGAGGTCCTGGAGGTGCTGGCCCGCGGGGCGACGAACCGGCAGATCGCCGAGACGCTGTTCATCGCTCCGAAGACGGTCGGCGCGCACCTCGCGCGGGTCTTCGCCAAGCTCGGGGTCACGAACCGGACCGGCGCCGCCGCGATCCTGCACCGGCACCGCCCGGGCCCGGCCGATCCGCGGCCCTGACCCGGGCTCGACCGGTCGGCGACTCGGGTGGCTGGCACGGCGACGTAGGGCATTCGCCCGATGGCGTCGACCGACCGCCGCGACAGGGTGGTGACCTCACCGTCGTCCCAAGGGGAGGCCCGGGTGACCACCACGATCGAGCGCCCGCCGCCGGAGGGCGCCGCCGACCGGCCGGAGCACCGTGCCGAGGTCGCCGCGCTGCTCGCGACCGGCCCGGAGGACGTGCCCGGCGTCGTCGCACGGCTCGCGGAGCTGCAGGAGGTGCTGGAGCGGGGATGGGGCAAGGAGGACGGGCTCAGCTGCTTCAACCACGTGTACACCCAGATCACCCGGGGGATCGCCGAGCAGCTCGCCACCGACCTCTTCGCCGATCGGGAGTTCCTGGAACGGTTCGACGTCGAGTTCGCCCGCCGCTACCTCGCCGCAGTGCGGGCCGACGCGTGCGGTGACACCCCGCCGCGGGCGTGGGCGGTGCTGCTGCGGCAGCGGTCGAACCCGCGGATCGACCCGATGGGGTTCGCCGTCGCGGGGGTGAACGCGCACGTCAACTACGACCTGGCGCCGGCGCTCGTCCGGACCTGCACGGTGCTGGGACGCCCGTCGCTCGGCCTGGACGAGCGGCAGGGGTTCAACGCGGTCAACTCGGTGTTCGCGCTGCAGATGCCGAGGTTGCTGGAACACTTCGAGGGTTGGTTGCTGCGAACGCTCGACGCGACGCTGCTGGAACAGCTGATCGGTGCGGTCGCGGACGTCCCGGTGGTGCTCGCCCGCGAGGTCGCCTGGCGGCAGGCGCTGGAGCTGTGGGAGCGGCGCTCCAAGCCGGCCGAGTACGAGCTCGAGTGCGAGGCCCTGGACAAGCGCACCGCGCTCGTCGGGCGGGGCCTGCTGACGATCGCGGGTCTCTGGTGACGCCCGCTCGGGTGGGCGCGGGAAGGGCGGTTCCTCCGCCGCGTGCCGCCGACCGCGGCGGCGTCCTGCCCAGTGACACCGTGCTGATCCTCGACGACCATGAGCTCGTCGGGACCTCGCTGGCCGCGGCGCTGCGCGGGGAGGGGGAGCAGGCGAGCTTCCGGGCGGCGCACTCGATCGCCGACGTGCGGGGCGCCGCGGCAGTGGCCGGGACCGGACTGCTCGTCCTCGACCTGGATCTGGGCCGGGACGCGCAGGGTCGGCGGGTGGACACGATCCCGCTGATCCCGGAGCTGCGCGCCGCCGGCTGGCGGATCCTGGTGCTGTCCGGCAGCTCGAACCCGGTGCGGATCGGCGCCTCGCTGCACGCCGGGGCCTTCACCTGGGTGTCGAAGGTGTCGCCGATGCCGATGCTCGTCGGCGCGGTCCGGGAGGCCCGCGCCGGGAGGTCGCTGCTCGCGCCCACCCAGCGGCAGCTTCTGATCGAGCGGTACCTGGAGTGGGACCGCACGCAGCGGGAGCTGCGAGAGAAGCTCGCAACGCTGACCCGCCGCGAGCGTGAGGTCCTCGACCTGCTCGCGGACGGGAAGCGGGCGCAGGCCATCGCGGACACCTTCGTGGTGTCCCTGCCGACGGTCCGAACACAGGTCCGCGCCGTCCTGGGGAAGCTCGGGGTGGGGTCTCAGCTGGAGGCCGTCGCCCTCGTCCGGGCCCTGGACGGTACGGGGACCACCCCCGACGGCGGTGGGCGTGGGGTGCGGTAACCTGACGGAGCCCCGCGAGGGGCGGCCGGGACGTGGCGCAGCTTGGTAGCGCACTTGACTGGGGGTCAAGGGGTCGCAGGTTCAAATCCTGTCGTCCCGACAGACACAAGGGCCGGTATCCGTGAGCATCGGATACCGGCCCTTAGTCGTGTGACATGCACTTATGCGGTTTCGCCGTGGTCCGGAAACTGTCCCCGCCCCTGCTGCGTTGTGGACCTCTCAGAGCCGCCGGACCGGGCTGAGTGACTAGCCGAGTGTCTACGGGTCGGCGACCGGGAAGACGTCGTCCATCGCGGTCGCGCCGTGCTCCAGGACGGGCCGGAGCTGCTGCCGGTACACGGCCTCGGTGATCGCGGTGCCACTGTGCCCAACGAGCCGCGAGATGTGCTCCAGTGGCATCCTGGAGTCGGAGAGCAGCGAGACGAAGCTGTGCCGCATCTCCCGGGGAGCCCACTCAGCCGCGTTCAGGCCGGCGTCGGCGGCGACCTTTCGGAACGAGCGCCGGACGTTGTGCGCGTCCATCTCCGAGCCGGTCCGGGTGGCGAACACGAGCGCGTTCGGCGAGGTGTCCGCACCCGGCCGTTCCGCGTGGTCTCGGAGCACCGTGACGCATCGCTGGGGCATCCCGAGCCGTCGCCGGGACTTGCGGGTCTTGGTGTCCCCACCGATGCGTACCGAGCGGATGACCGAGATCGACGGCGGCAGCGGGGGAGTAACACCCGGCGCGCCGATGAGGTCCACATCGTCCCAACGCAGCGCACGCAACTCCTCCGTCCGGGCACCGGTCAGGAGCGACAGGACGATGTAGGCGCGGAGTGGACTGACCTCGGCGGCGCCGAGCAAGGGCGGTTGCCTGCTCCAGCCGACCACCTGATCTCTGCCGCTCGGCGCCTGCGACCCGCAACCGGAGCGCGCCGGTGTCGAAACTCTCCATCCATCATTAGGGCGGCGCCTCCGGCGCCGCGCGGCGCTGTGTCCGATACAGCCGCAAGCGCTCGCGCGGGGCGTGCGGCCTCCGGCCGGTCCCCGCGCGGCGCGCGGCTGCAGAGGGGCCGCCGCGGTAGGCGGAAGCTGACGGCCGAGCCTGAACCAAAGTCACGAACGACATCGGGCCCTCGCCGGGCGGGCAGGTCTCGGAGATGGTCGGCAGTGCGCACCGGTGTTGGGTGGGCTGAGGGTGCGCGTCATCTCCTCGACCTCCCAGAGGGCTATCACGCCGCTGACCGGGGGCAAGCCTGGCAGCGCACGCGGCGGCATCGTGGAGGGGTGCCCCCGGCCAGCGGCGTGATCGGGCTACGCCAGGTCGAGGAGATGACGCTTCGGCCTCTCTGTGGGGGCGGAGCAGTCCGGGAGCGAGCCGCGCAGTCGCGCTCGACCCTTCGCTTGCGCGAATTGTCCCCACCCGGCAGACCACGGCCAGGAACTGCCAGATGGCACGAGCATCTACGCGTGGGTGAGTCTCGGTGAGCTCGGTTAAGGCTCAGTGTGTGGCCCCGAGCTCCAGGGCGAGGACTCCGGCGATGACGAGGGCGATCCCGCCGAACTGGATCGGGGTCAGGGTGTCGCCGAGGAACACTGCGCCGATGATGGCGACCAGCGCCACCCCGGCCGCGGCCCAGATCCCGTAGGCGAGTCCTACCGGTACACCGGCTTTCAGTACCTGCGAGAGCAGGCCGAATGCCCCCAGGTAGCCGATCACTACCAGGATGGACGGGACGAGCCGGGTGAAGCCGTCGGACAGGCGCAGATTGATGGTCGCCATCACTTCGAGCGCGATCGCACCGGCTAGGAGTAGGTAGTGCATGGCTCAGTCCTTCTCGGTGGTGCGTCCGTCGAGGTTGCGGGCGAGGAACTGCTCGAGGGTCCGGTAGAGCTCGATGTTGCTGTCGGGGTTGATGAACCAATGCCCTTCGCGCTCGTTGAGCAGGTACTCGACCTCGGCGCCGCGGGCACGCAGTGCCTCGGCGACCCGGTCGGAGTTGCTGCGGTGGACCCGCAGGTCGTTCGCCCCGTGCACGAGCAGCAGGGGGGCAGTGATGTCGTCGACCCGGGTGATCGGGGACCGGGCGCGCATGTCGGCTTCCTGGGCCGGGTCGTCGGGGTCGCCCATGTAGCGCACGTAGTTGTTCACGACCGAGCGCCGGGCGAAGGGGACGACTCGTCTACTGAGGTCGACGAGGTCGGACATGCCGGTGTAGCTGATCGCTGCGGCGAATCTGCCGGGGTGAACGCGGCGCCGACGAGTGCGGCGTATCCACCGTAGGAACTGCCGTAGATCGCGACCCGGGCCGGGTCGGTGTGCGGTGCCCTCGAGAACCAGAGCACTCCCAGGTCACGCAGCCGGTCGTGGGCGCGGGCGGCCGCGGTAGGTCAGGTGGCGCAGGAGTGCCTCGAACGGTCCGCGTCGCCCGGTGCGTTCCAGGGCGTGGGCGATGACGACGGTGCCCGCCCAGGTGGCGACGGCGACCGCGGCGGCGGTGGCAGCACCCAGTTTCCCGCCGAGGTCGAGCAGCGATGGTTCGCTGAGCAGCAGCCAGACTGGTGACTGGGCAATGTAGAAGGTCATCGAGCGCCGGCCGCATGCGACCAGTGCGGTCGTGAGCGGGCCTCGCCGGTCACCGAGTCGGTAGGCGAAAAGTGCGATCGTGGCCAGGAACGCGAGCCCGCCGGCGATCCCGGTGGCCGCCCACACCGCCAGGCCGACCGTGTCGATGCCGGGGCTCCCGGGGGTCCAGAGGCCCACGGCCTGCAGGGCCACCGGCTGCGCGCCGAGCACTGCCACCGGGAACCCGATCAGGGCGAACCGGCGAAGCAGCGACCGATAGCGGTCGGGCTGTTCCAGCAGGCGCATACGCGCGGTCAGGACTCCAATCAGGACTGACGGCGCCATCGACACCGCGGCGATAGGCAGTACCGGGAGCGCCGACGTGCGCATGATCGCGCTGTCGAGCAGTGTCGGGCCCACGGCCAGTGGTGCGTCGGAGGGCGTCACGAGCTGGAGCAGGGAGGCGGCCGCGACCCCGAAGACGAGGGTGATCGTCATGACCGTCCACAGGCGACGGCTCGACCAGGACACGACCCCGGCGAACATCACGGCGAATGCGCCGTAGGCGCCGATCACATCGCCGCCGTAGAGCAGGACGACGTGGGCGATGCCGAACACGATCAGCCAGGCCCCGCGCCTGCGGATCAGGAGCCGGGCCTGCGCCGGGTCGCCGTTGGGGCCTGAGTAACGCCGGGTCATCTGCACGAGGCCGTAGCCGAACAGGATCCCGAACAGTGGGGCGGCGCGCCCGTCCACGAAGGAGGTCAGCAACCACTGGACGGCCACGTCGACGGGGCCGCCACCGGCAGGTGTGGCGAGCGAGTTACCACCGGCGTGCAGCTGGCGGGAGTGGGCCAGCGCGATGAGCAGCAGCATCACGCCCCGCGCGAGGTCCGGCGCCAGCAGTCGTTGCGACGGCGGCGTGGGAGAGAGCGGCCCTGCGAGGGGTTGAGGAGAAGCTGACACGACGATCCTTACGCGAGGGGGAGCTGCGGTCAGACGGGCAGGCTCGGCGGGAGCGGGGTGAGGCGGTAGGAGGGTGGCTCGGCGCCGTGCAGGTGGCGGACGAAGTAGTCCCAGGTGCGGCGCAGGACGTAGTGCTTGCTGCCGTTGAACAGATGCTCGGCGCCGGGGACGACGAGCATGTCGACGTCCTTGTCGGCCTTCACCAGCGCGTCGACCAGGCGCAGGGTCTGGGCGGGCAGGACGTTGTCGTCGAGCTCGCCGTGGATCAGCAGCAGCCGGCCCTGGAGGTTCGCAGCGAGGTGTGCGTTGTCGAGGTCGCGGCGGGAGTCGTCGTCGAGGTCGCCGTAGTAGCGCTCACCCCAGTAGGGGTAGTAGCTGCCGATGTCGTTGGGAGTGGCCCGGGCGACGCCGACGCGGAAGAAGTCGGGGTGGGCGAGCAGCGCGCGAGCGGTGGCGTACCCGCCCCCGGAGCTGCCGGTGATCCCGACCCGGGTGGTGTCCAGCCACGGGTGTCGCTCGACCATCTGGCGGATCGCTGCGATGTGGTCGACGAGGAAGCCGGCGGCTGAGAAGTTGCGGTAGGAGTGGTCGTGGAAGGCCTTGCTGCGCCCGGCGGTGCCTCGCCCGTCGATGGCGACGACGGCGAACCCCAGCGCGGCCAGCGCTTCGGCCTCCCCGGTGAACGGCGGCGCGTCGAAGGCCGGAGAGGCGCGGTAGACCATCGGCCCGGGGTAGACGTGGTCGATCACCGGGTAGCGTCGTTCCGGGTCGAACCCGTGCGGGCGCCACAGCAGCCCGTAGATCGGGGTTCGGCCGTCGGCGGCGGTGGCCCGGAATCGTTCCGGCGGTGCCCAGCCGCGGGACGCCAGCGCGGCGGTGTCGGGGGCCTCGAGCTCGACGAGTACCCGGCCGTCTCCATCGAGCACCGACGACCGCGGAGGCGTCGTGACGGTCGAGGCCCGGTCGAGGACGTACCCGCCCTCGGGCGGGCTGATCGCGTCGTGGTCGAGCTCATCGTCGGTGAGCCGGGTGAAGCCCGTGCCGTCCAGGTCGATGCGGCAGATCTGGCGCAGATAGGGGTCTGTCTCGTCGAGCCCGTTCGCGAGGAACCAGACCCGGCGGGCGTCCTCGTCAACCCACAGCACGCGGCGCACCAGCCACTCGCCCGAGGTGACCTGGACGTGCTTCCCGCCGTCCGGTGAGTAGAGGTACAGGTGTCCCCACCCGTCACGCTGGGACCACCAGAGGACCTCCCCGGAGTCCAGCACCCGCACCTGCGCCGGTTCGACGGTCGAGGCTCCCGGGTCGACGCAGGTCCGCCCGGTCTCCTGGACCACGAGCGCGCTCGCCCCGGTGGCGGGGTCGAGGCGGTGCATCTCCAGGGTCAGCGCGTCACGGGAGTACCGAAGGAAGTAGACGGAGTCCCCGACCCACCACCGCGACCCCAGGCTGGTGGTGTGCACGATCGGGGTCGGTGGACCCTGCTGGTGCACGACGCTGCGAGCCGCGACATCGAGCACCACCCAGGACATCGTCGCGACCTGCTCGTCGCCCGGCACCGGGTAGCGCAACCGATGCTCCACCGGGCGGCCCCCGCCCGCGGGAGCCGACTCCACCAGCACCTGCTCGGGCAGCCCCCGCTGGTCGAGACGATGGGTGAGCAGCCGGGTGGAATCCGGCGACCACTCGGCGACGAACGGCGGATCGATGCCCAGCGCCCGCCACTGGAAGACCCCGGCCCAGTCGAGCATCGCCCCGTAGGAGTGATCGGGCTCGGCGTCCTCGGTGAGCGCGAACTCCTCGCCGTTGCCCCGTGACCGGACCCAGATGTTCCCGTCGCGGGTGAACGCGGCCCAGGCCTTGTCCGGAGAAACCAGCTCCACCCGGCTGGGCAGGCCGGCGCCCTCGACCCGTTCGCAGGTGCCGTCGCTGCCGGAGAACTCCCAGGACTCGCCGAAGGCAAAGAAGCGCACCACGTCCTCGTCGCGTCCGGGGAGCTCGAACTCCAGCAGCATCACCGGCAGGTCTGCGGCGTCCACCGCGTGCCCCGACGCCAGCGAGAGCGCGGCCGCGAGCCGGGCGTGGTCGAACGCGTCGCGACGCGTACCCGTCGCCGGGTCAACCAGCACGTGCCGGCCGCCGACCTCGTAGACGAAACGCCGGCCCCCGGCGAGCCACTGCGGCGCCACGGACCCGCCCGGCACCGCCTGCTTCCGGTACGGCGCGAGCATCGACTCAGCGCGCGCGTAGTCCTCGGCGCCCAGCGAAATCATCCTTGGTCCCCTCCCCGAAACTCCTTGACCATGCGGTGCCAGGTCACACCCGGCCGCCGCGGCACAGTCAAGTAGATAAGATGTAGATCATCCGTTGGTGGGATGCGCCGCGGGTCCGTCGTTCTCGTTTCGAAATGCCGGTGCACCACGGTCAGCGGCAGGTCGTGACGTCATCCATTCCTGTAGGTGGACCTCGGAGAGCGCCAGTCTGGTGAGGCCTTCCAAGCTGGGGATTCCGGTGCCGCCCAAGCGTTGAACGGTGAACTGCGGGCCCTCGCCGGGCGGGCAGGTCTCCAGGATGACGGGACCGTGCCATCCCGCCGACATCCCGGAGGACGTACCGCACGGCCACCCGTGGGCGGAGCGTGGCATGGCCGGGTGCGGTTGCATCGAGGGGCCGGCCTACGGGAGTCCGCACGGTCGGTCTGGCGCCAGGTCGACAGGATGGCACTCGGAAGGTGCGGGGAGCCGAATCTCCCCAGAGAACCCCCGGAGATCAACGACAGAAGCTGACGACGAACCAGAACTCGCGGCAGGCGTGTCTGCGGATCTGTGCAGCGTACGAGGAGTAACGGCAAGCGTCGGGTGTCGACCGACGTAGTGGATCTTGTCTCCGCGGATTGAGGGTGCCCGACGGGGACGGCGCGCCCGGCGGATTCGCGCTGTCCTCGCGTCCGTGGCCGGATTGGCGAGGTTGCGGGTGCCGCGTGACGAGCTGAGTGACGACCGCCCTTGCCGCACGTAGGGCGTTGGTGGACACGCGGGGGCTCTGGTATTCCGCTGCCTTGCCACTATTCGCCGGTCGAGTGGTTCTTCCGGTTGATTCACACTGCAGAGACAACTGAATTGATCGCACCATCGCGCACAGTGGGAGGCTGCCAGGGCATTCCCGGAGTGGGGCTCTGCTGCCGCTCAGTCCTGGTATCGCTCGGCGAGTTTCTTTAAGTTCAGCAATTGCCGTCGGGCCATGATCAGATCGCCGACGGACAGCCCCATGCCAACCCAGCGATTGGTTTGTATAACGACCTTGAGTAGGAGGCGCGTCGTGTCGTGGTCCTGAGGTACGACGACATAAGACATGAATGCGCCGATGATGGTGCCGGTCAGCTGTTTCCCTGGGGCGACCGAAACGATCCGACCCAGTTCCCACCCACCAGCGGTAGTGAATCTTTCTCCGACTTTAGGGTCAGGCAGGCCTACTAGTTCGCGAGGTGAGCGCCGGCCGAGATTGTCGACCCAGTCGTACGAGTACGGCGCCAGTCTGACCTGCGCAACCCACGGCCATACCGCTTCGGCGGGCGCCTCGACGGTCACGCCCCGCCACACCTGCAGCGCGGAGGCGGTGACGAAGTCGTCGCATGGGTAGGAGCGCGAGACCTCACCGTCGCTCACGCCCCATCGGTCACCGATCATGCCTCCACTCTCCACCATCCCGGTGTCTGAAGTAGGTGGATGGGATAGCCCTGGCACGCGCGCGAGGGAGCAAGTAGGCCCCTGGGGCACATCATGCTCGAAACAGCCCAGTACCCTTGGCACGACTTGGCAGCAGGTGGGCTGGCGATCGGTGCCGTTGGCGTAGGCGTGCAGGCAGCCGACGAGCCTGGTTCGCGTTAGGAGAGCGGTGCACGTAGCACTCCCGGTAGGAGAGCGTGGTGCCGGCCTCGAAGGTCGGAGGGAACCCGGAGCCGGAGCAGCTCCCGGGCCGCGGGCCTCCCGCGAGCTGTAGAGCCGGAGCGAATCCGGAGCGGATGGACAGGGACTGGCCGCCACACCGAACAATGCTCCGGCACGAACAGCCAGGTCAGCGGGTACTCGATATCACCAGACGACACCAACTGCTCGTGCGTCGCCGCCTTCACGCCGAAGAGGTCATTGGTTCGATCCCAGTATCGCCCACGCAGGTCAGAGGCCCAATCTGACGCAATCGGGTTGGGCCTCAGTCGTTCCCGGGGAACATTTGGGGAACATGCCCGAATCACCGCAGCACCGCCATTGCGCCCGCCGGCCCGTCGTCCGGGTCGTCGTCATCCGGGCCGTCCGCGCCGAGCATCGAGCCGCCCAGGGCGTCGAGGATGCGACGGTGGTTCTCGGTCCGCCGGGTGTAGAGCTGCAGCGTCGTCGTGACGCTCTCGTGGCCCATCACCCGCTGCACCATGTTCGGCGGGACGCCGTCGTCGACGAGCCAGGTCGCGTACGAGTGCCGCAGGTCGTGGAACCGCAGCCCGGTTCCCGCCACGCTTGCCACCGCCTTGACCGCCGCCGCGTAGGTCTCGCGGACCAGGGCGTTCGCGCGTCCCTCGTCGTCGACCCAGCGGCCGGTGAACTCGTGCGAGCCGGTGTGTTGGACCGACCCGAGCAGCCCGGCCCGGACCAGCGACGGCCGCCAGATCCGCGAGCGGAACAGCGTGCGCCGCAGCGGCTTCCCGACGGCGTTGGGGAACACCAGGCCACGCTCGCCGAGCCCGTAGCAGGCGACGTGGTCGCGTAGCTGCGGCACGAGACAGCGGGGGAGCGGCAATACATCCGGTCGATGCACTCAACCTCGAAGCTCACGTGCTCAGTCAGGACATCGGCGACGCTGCGGGCTACAGTCATCACTGGCTCCGGTCGGACCGGCGGCCAGCAGGCCCATCAACCGCCTCGATACGGTTCATAACACCGTGACCGGCCACCGGCCATGGTCTTCACCCGCCCGGCCGGAGCCCCGCACACCAAGCCGACCCACGCATGACTCGTCGGGCTGGGGCGCAGCCCCGGTTAGACCTTCTGGGGCTCTTCGCGGGCGAGGTGTAAGCGCCTGTCGGGCGGTGCCTACGCACGTAAAGGTGCCTTTTGTAAACCTTCTCTCGCTCACTCACGATGGTGTTACGCACTACCAGTGAGGTGAAGAGGAAGATGTTTGAGCAGGTAACGCAGCCCGAGGGGTCGCAGATCGTCATCGAGGTGTGGTCCGACCTGGGCTGCCCGTGGTGCTACGTCGGTCAGCACCGACTCCAGGCCGCGATCGAACAGCGCCCGGATTCGGACAGGTTCGACATCAGGATCCGGTCCTTCGAGCTGAACCCGTCCGCACCGCAGGAGCCGGAAACGATCGAGAAGGCGTTCATCCGGGCCAAGGGCGGCAGCGCCATCCACGTCCTCCAGGTCGAGCGCCAGGCCCAGGCGATCGCACACGGGGAGGACCTCGAGTTCTCCCTGGACCGTCTCAGCGCCAACACCTTCGACCTGCACCGCGCGGTGCAGTACGCAGGCGACCAGGGCCGCGGCGTCGAGTTCTTCTCCGACGTCCAGGACGGCTACTTCGCGGGCACCCTCAACCCCTACGACTCCGACACCCTGGCAGACGTCGCGGAGTCGGTCGGGCTGGACGGGCAGCGGGTCAGCGAGATCCTCGCAAGCAACGAGTACGCCGACCGCGTGCGCGCCGACCGAGCCGAAGGCCTCGAACTGGGCGCCACCGGCGTCCCGTTCGTCGTCCTCGACCGCCGGGTGGCTGCCCCGGGCGCCCAGAAGGTCGCCGGCTACGGCCTGTTGCTGGAGCAGGTGGTCGGGCCCGTGCCGATTGAGCGTGTCTCATGAGCGGGGCCAAGGACGGGCTCCAGATCGTGGCGGCCCCTGCCGACGGGTGGTGCGAGCCCGACACCGGGGTGTGCCACATCGACACCTCAGCCGGCCGACGCCCTGACCGCGACCCTGCCTCGACCGACCCCGGTCAGGTCGCTGGCGGCCCGGTTGCCGGCGATCTCGCCGTGGTGAACGGCAGCCCACCCGGCCATCGCCATCACCGCGTCCTTCAGCGACCGGCCCAGGTCCGTCAGCTCGTACTCCACCCGAGGCGGGACCTCGGCGTACGCGGTCCGGATGATCAGGCCGTCGCGCTCCAGATGCTTGAGGGTCTGGGTCAGCATCCGCTGGGAGATCCCCGGGACGCTCGCTTGCACGTCGGAGTAGCGCAGCGAGCCGGCACCCAGGGTGCTGATGACCAACATCGTCCACTTGTCGCCGATGCGGTCGAGCACCTCACGGATGAAGGCACTGTCCTCGGGCCATGCCTGGCACGGACCACTGACCTGTCGCGCTGACGCCATCTCGACACCTCTCCTCCGCATGCAACCGCACTACCAGTATGTAACGCCCACGGGGAACCACCAATCCACGCCACGGCTCGCTCTCCGATCCGCCCGAGAGCGCTCTCAAACGACTCTGAAAAGGAGCCCAACCCATGTCCTACCTGCTGCACATCGACTCCTCCTCGCTCGGCGAGGCCTCGGTCTCCCGCCAGGTCGCCCGGTCCTTCCTCGAAGGCTGGGACGGCAAGGTCGTCCACCGCGACCTCGCCGCCGCACCTGTACCCCACATCAGCGCGGCCGGCGTCACCGCACGCGACACCGACCCCGCCCGATACACCGACGAGCAGGCTGCCGCAGCCGCGATGCAGGACACACTGATCGAGGAAATCCTCGGCGCGGGCGCTTACCTCTTCACAGTGCCGATGTACAACCTGACGCTGCCCTCGGCGTTCAAGGCGTGGCTCGACCAGATCCTCGTCCATGGCCGCACCATCGGAGGCTCCTCCCCCGTCGCCGGGCGTCCTACCGTGGTGGTCTCGGCTCGGGGCGGCAGCTACGCCCCCGGCGCGCCCAGGCACGGTTTCGACTATGTCGTACCCGTCCTCGACGCACTGCTCGGTCACAAGGACATGCTCGGCCTGGACGTCACCACCGTGATCCCCGAGCTGACCATGGCCCCCCACTCGCCGGCGCTGGCCGCGCTGCTCCCGAAGCACGAGGCATCCATGGCCGACGCCCACGACCGTGCCCGTGAACTCGCCGCGACGATCACCGGCCGCACGGCGGCCGCCGCCTGAGCTTGCATCTTAACCTTGGTTGTTTCGGCTCGTCGCGGCGGTAGTCGCGCGTTTCCCGACGTCGTGGTGGGTGGCGCGGTGCCGGTTGTGGGAGCCGGGTGGGCGGCCGGGGCCGGGTCGGCTGGGTTTCGGTGCTCTGGCGGGACGGCTGGTCTTCGTGCGCAGGTGGCGGAACCCGCGGCGGACCCGGGTGGGCGTCAGCCGGCCCGGGTCGGCGGGTCGTTCCCAGGGCCGTCGGAGGTCGGCTGTGAGGGGGCTGGCCAGCTGTAGCTGGGTGTAGGCGGCCACCAGGAGCCAGGTCCAGCGGTCGGCCGCGGCCGGGGTCCGGACCTTCGGTGCGGTCCAGCCGAGGGTCTGCTTGAACAGCCGGAAGGTGTGTTCGAGATCGAACCGGCGCAGGAAGGACTGCCACCATCGGTCCACATCGGCGGCACTCGCGCCGATCACCGAGGACCACAGCCAGACCGGTTTCGGGGCGTGCTCGCCCGGCAGGTGCTCGACCTGCAGACGCAGCAGGGTGCCGGCGATGATTGGTAGCTCGCCGGGATGCTCGACCCACACGCCGCGGTGGGCCAGGCGGGGGTAGAGCACGTCCCAGGCGGTGGCGACCGCGCGGCCGTAGCGGCGGGCGTCGGTCGTGGTGGTGTGGGTCGGTGCCCACCACGTGCCGGGGTCGGAGAGGGTGAAGTCGGGCCGTGCCGTGGCGGCCGTCCGGGCGACGGGGCGGCGCCGAGCAGCAGCACGGCTCGTCGTCGCGCGTGCAGGCGCTCGATCGGCCGAGGCGCGAGCCGGTCGAACGCGAACAGGGCAATAACCGCCACGATGCCACCGAGCACAGCGCCGGCCGCGACGTCGTGCGGGCAGCGGTGGGGGGCATCGACGTCCCTACCGCGTTCGACGCCGTGGATGCGGTCGTGGTTCTCGCCTGAGTGACTAACTGAGTGACAACCGACTTGCGCATCGGCGGACGTCCATGGACGCCGATGGACCGTAGACCTGCACGAACGCCGAGCGGCACTGCTGGCAGGCACCCGCCCTCAGGTGCCTGGGGGTCAAGGGGTCGCAGGTTCAAATCCTGTCGTCCCGACGGTGTGGATGAGGCGGTGTCAGCATCTGGTGGCGCCCCCTGCTGCGTCTCTGACCTGCTGTAACGCCGCAGTCGTGATCACTGAATGATCGTCATGAGATGACCTTGTCAGAGTCTACTGTGGTCCAATTCTGGAGAGAATCTGGAGCACGGGGTTCGGGCGGGTGAAATGTTGTCAGGCTCCTGCTCCAAGATTCGAGTGCAGTACGCCACATCTCGATGCGGTCGGGCCCGCTCGGTCTGTGTTCCGGGTGTTGTTCGACGCTGGGACTGTCGGGGGCGCTGGCGCTTCGGGCGCCAGTAGAGGGGTTCACGCGATGCCGCACGGGGTCGGGCTCGTAGGGGAGCGGGTGGGTCATGTCGTGCGGCGTGATGACCACGGCGCGGCCAGCACTCGGGAACATCGCAGGGCGGACCTCGTCGCCGTGGGCTCCGGCCACCGCCGACCTGATGGCGCGGCGACCGCTCCGAGCTGGTCGTACTCTTATCCCCGCGGTTCGAGAACGGCTCGCACGTCTCGGGCGACGCTAGTGCCTCGTTCAGGAACGTTGGGGTCGTAACCGCGTCCGCCTGATCCATCCTGGTCTGGCGCAGGAGGCTGTCTGCCGGAGGTGGTGGGGCATGCCGCGACGGCCCGAGGTGTTCGTCCGGGAGTTGACTCCGGACGAGGTGACTCGGGACTTGCGGTGTCCTCGGTGACCTACGACGGCCTCGAGGTCATGGCACGCAGCCGTGACCGGGCGGACGCGTCGCGGGAGTCCGGGGCGTGGGAGGCGGGTGTGGAGATCGTCGAGACCTGTGAGTTCGAGCTGGCTCTCGCGCACCTACGGGTACCCGGGTTGGCGTGACGCTCAGGGCGTGATGCCGGCGGTGAGTGCGGCGGCGATCCGCTCGCCCAGGCGTTCCGGGTCGTCCGGGCCGGACGGGCGGAACCACTTGTAGGTCCAGTTCGCCGCGCCCAGGCACATGTTCACCCACACCTTGGACGGCATGCCCAGCTCGACCGCCGGGTGCGCGGCCAGATGCTCCTCCAGCGTGGCGACGACCAGTTCCTCGAACGCGTGCCGGCGGCGCAGCAGTTGCTCGGCCAGCTCGGCCGGCAGCTCGTGCTCCTCCTCGAAGCAGACCTTGAGCAGTGCTTGGTTCCGGCAGGTATAGGCCACCCGGGAGCTGATCAGCTCGCGGACCCCGGCCAACGGGGTCGGTGCGGCGCCGACCACCTCGCGGGCCATCCGCAGGCTCTCGTCCAGCACGTCGGAGTAGAGCCGCACCAACAGCTCCTCCTTGCTGTGGAAGTAGTGGTAGAGCGTCGGCTTGGACAGCCCGACCGCGGCCGCGATCTCGTTCATCGAGGTGGCCCGAAAACCGCGTCGGCTGAAGATCTCCGCGGCGACGGCGAGCACCCGGGACCGCTGCCGGTCGGCCCGGCTCGGTTCCGGCGACGACGGCGTCCCGGCAGCGGGAGCGGTGCTGGTGCTCGGTCCGCTGTCGCTGCTCTCGGCCACCCCGCACCCTCCTGACAGGACTGCTGACGGGCTCACGGTAGACCGGCGTCCCGGTGACCCCTGCGGTTGACACCCCGGCCCGGGGCTCGCTCTACTGTAGCCGACCGTCCGGTCGGTCGGGCAGCACGACGAGGGGGTCGGATGAGCTGGGAGCTCGACGAAGCACACGCGGACTTCGCCGCGACCTGCCGCGCGTTCGTGGATCGGCAGGCCCGCCCGCTGGTGGACCGTGCCGAGACGACCGGGACGTTCCCCCAGGAGCTGTGGCGTCAGCTCGGAGCGGCCGGGATGCTCGGACTGGTCACGCCGGAGGAGTTCGATGGCAGCGAGGGCGACAGCCTGGCCGTCGCGCTGCTGGCCGAGGAGCTCGCCAGGGCCAGCGGCGGGATCGCGGTCGGGCCGCTGGTCAGCGCGTACATGGCCGGTACGCACCTGGTCCGGCACGGCAGCGAGGCCCAGCAGCAGCGCTGGCTCGCGCCGATCGCCACCGGCGAGGCCGTCGCGGCGATCGCGGTGACCGAGCCGGGCACCGGCTCCGACGTCGCCGCCATCACCACCCGCGCCCGGGCCGGCGACGACGGCTGGCTGCTGGACGGGCGCAAGATGTTCATCACCAACGCAGGGCTGGCCGACGTGCTGGTCGTCGGCGCCCGTACCGGCGAGCCCGGGCGCGGGGGGCTCACGCTGTTCGCGGTGGAGTCCGGCGCGCCCGGCCTGTCGTTCTCGACGCCGCTGCCGAAGATGGGCTGGCACTCGTCGGACACCCGCGAGGTCGTGCTGGACGGCGTGGCGGTCACCCGCGACGACATCGTCGGCGCCGAGGGGCGCGGCTTCTACCAGATCATGGAGGGCTTCCAGCTGGAGCGGATCGCGCTGTCCGGGATGGGGATCGGGCATGCGGCCGAGTGCCTCGACCTGGCGCGCGGCTACGTCGCCGAGCGGGAGGCGTTCGGGTCACCTCTGGCCGCGTTGCAGACGGTCCGGCACACAGTCGCCGAGATGGAGATCGAGCTGGAGGCCGCGCGCCTGGTGACCTACCAGGCCGCGCACCGCCTCGACACCGGTCACCCGGAGGCGGCGCGGTCGGTGGCCCGGGCGAAGTACCTGTCCGCGGTGGCGGCCAACCGGGTCGCCGACGACGCGGTGCAGCTCTTCGGCGGCGCGGGGTTCCTGGACGAGAGCCCGGTGGCCCGGCACTACCGGGACGTGCGCGTGCTGCGGATCGGCGGCGGCACCGACGAGATCCAGCTCGAGATCATGACGCGCGGGATGGTCTCGTGACGGAGGTCGACGGCGCCCCGTCGGTGAACGACGTCGAGCGCGCGGCGGAGCGGGCCCGCGCCGGGGGCGACCCGGCGCGCTGGCCGGGCAAGCTGCCGGTGCGCGACCGGCTCGCGGTGCTGTTCGACCCCGGCACGTTCGTCGAGGACGGCTTGCTGGCCACCGCCGTCGACGCCGGGCTGCCGGCCGACGGCGTGATCACCGGGGTGGGCCGGGTGGAGGGCAGGCCGGTCGCGGTGATCGCGCACGACTTCACCGTCAAGGCCGGCTCCTGGGGCGAGCTGACCTGCGAGAAGCAGATCCGGATCCTCGAGCGTGCGGACCGCGACCTGCTCCCGGTCGTCTACCTGGTGGACTCCGCCGGCGGCCGGCTGACCGACCAGATGGGTTTCTTCCCGGGCCGGCGCGGCGCCTCGGCGATCTTCAACCTGCAGGTGCGGCTGTCCGGGCGAGTGCCGCAGCTGTGCTGCCTGCACGGGCCGAGCGCGGCCGGCGGGGCCTACATGCCGGCGTTCTGCGACTGGGTCGGGATGGTCGACGGCCACGCCTCGATGTACCTGGCCAGCCCGCGGGTCGCGGAGAAGGTCACCGGGGAGAAGACCACCCCGGAGGAGATGGGCGGCGCGATGATGCACGCGACCGTCTCCGGCTGCGGCGACGAGGTGTTCGACGAGGACTGGGAGGCCGTCGCGGCCGCCCGGCTGCTGCTGTCCTACCTGCCCGACGACTTCCGCTCCCCGCCCGCCGCCCGGTCGTCGCGCCCGCCGGAGCGCGACGACTGGGCGGACCTGGTCCCGACCGACCCGAACACCGCCTACGACGTGCGGGAGGTCGTGGACCGGCTGGTCGACGCGGGCACCTTCTTCGAGATCAAGGCCCGCTGGGCGGAGGAGCTGGTCACCGGGCTGGCCCGCCTGGACGGCCGCGTGGTCGGGCTCGTGGCCAACCAGCCTGCCGTGCGCAGCGGTGCGATCTTCGTCGACTCCGCGGACAAGGCGGCGCGGTTCGTGTCGCTGTGCGACGCGTTCAACGTCCCGCTGGTGTTCCTGCAGGACGTGCCCGGCTTCATGGTCGGTGTCGGGGTGGAGCGGCAGGGAATCATCCGGCACGGCGCCAAGATGATCACCGCCATGGCCTCGGCCGAAGTCCCCAAGTTCACCGTGGTGCTGCGCAAGGCCTATGCGGCCGGGTACTACGCGATGTGCGCGCCCGGGTTCGAGCCCCGGGCCGCGCTCGCGCTGCCCACCGCGACGATCGGCCCGATGGGCGCGCAGGCGTCGGTGAACGCCGTGTACGCCAACAAGATCGCCGCGATCGACGACGACGAGGAGCGCGCCGCGTTCGTCGCCGCCCGCACGGCCGAGCAGCAGGCCGACATCAACCTGCTGCGGATGGGCTCCGACCTGGTCGTGGACGCCATCGTCGAGCCGGAGCGGTTGCGGGCCGAGCTCGTCGCCCGCCTCGTCGACGCCGACCGCTGGACCCGCGAGCCCGGCCGCCGCCACCACCCGATCAGCCCCGTGTAGTCAACCTCGGGAGGACAACGATGTCCGACGCAGGAACCGACAGTCTGGCCCAGCTCCTGGACACCCCGACCGTCCCGCTCCCTCCGGAGTGGACGGTCCCGGATCGGGTACGAGAGCTCGCCGAGGCCCGGGCGCTGGGCGGCCCGGACGCCTACTGGGAGTGGGTCGCCGGCAAGCAGCGCTGGTCCACGCCGTGGACGACGGTGCGCACCGGGGAGATCGACGACTTCCGGTTCTTCGAGGGCGGGAAGATCAACGTCGCGGACAACTGCGTGGACCGGTGGGCGGAGGACCCGGCCACGGCCGGGCGCGCCGCAGTCGTCTGGGAGGGCGAGCCGGGCGACACCCGCACGCTGACCTACGCCGAGCTCGCCGACGAGGTGGACCGACTGGCCGCGGGCCTGGCCGGGCTCGGTGTGGCCAAGGGCGAGGTGGTGGCGATCTACATGCCGAACCTGGTCGAGGCGTTCACCGCGATCCACGCCTGCAACCGGATCGGCGCGATCTACACGGTGCTGTTCTCCGGCTTCGGCGAGGAGGCCGTGGCGTCCCGGATCCAGGCGGCACGGGCGAAGGTCGTGGTCGTCGCGGACGCGATCTACCGGCGCGGCAAGCCGGTCGAGCTGCTGTCCACGCTGCGCGCGGCGCGCGGGCGCACGCCCTCGGTCGAGGCGACGGTCGTGGTGGACCGCACCGGCGATGCCGTGCCGCTGGAAACCGGCGAGCACGGCTACGCGGCGATCTGCGAGTCGGGCTCGGCCGGGATCGACGCCGTGCCGCTGGACCCGAACGAGCCGTCGTTCCTGATCTTCACGTCGGGCACCGAGTCGAGACCGAAGGGTGTCGTGCACTCGGTCGGCGGGTTCCTGCTCGGGACCTGGGCGAACGCGCACTGGCAGGCCGGCTACGAGCCCGGGGACGTGTACTGGGTGGCCGCGGACGTCGGGTGGCTGACGTTCCCGATCCAGGCCGTCGTCGGCGGGCTGGCCTGCGGGATGACGATCGCCTGCTTCGAGGGCGCGCTGGACACCCCGACCACGGCGCGGTTCTACGAGGTCTGCGAGCGCCACGCGGTGACGAAGGTCCTCTGTGCACCGACGCTGGTCCGGATGTTGCGCAAGTTCGGCGACGAGCTGGCCGCCGAGCACCCGCTGCCCCGGCTCAAGCTGGTCACCGTGCAGGGCGAGCCGCTGGACGCCGACACGTTCGGCTGGGCGACCTCCACACTGGGCGTGCCGGTGGTGAACGCCTACGGCCAGACCGAGACCGGGTCCACCTGGACCTATCCGGTCTACGGCGCGGAGGACCTGAAGCCGGGCTCGGTAGGCACCCCGGTGCCCGGGCACGCCTACGAGATCCTCGACGACCACGGCAACCCGGTCCCGGCCGGGACCAAGGGGCACCTGGTGCTGACCGCGCCGTTCCCGACACTGGCCCGCACCGTCTGGGACGACCACCAGCGCTACCTGGACACCTACTTCTCCCGGTTCCCGGGCAAGTACGCGACCAACGACGAGGCGGTGCTCGACCACGACGGGCACATCTGGGTGCTCGGCCGGGCCGACGATGTGATCAACGTGGCCGCGCACCGGATCTCCACGATGGAGATCGAGGCCGTCGTGACCGCGCACCCGGGCGTGGTGGAGGCGGCCGTGGTCGGCGTGCCGGACACGACGAAGGGGACGGTGCCGGTCGCGTTCGTGACGCTCGCGCCGGACGCGGACGAGACCGCCGTCCGGGCCGAGGTGGACGCCGAGGTGATGACCGAGATCGGCGGGTATGCCCGGCCGGCCGCGATCCACGTGACCCCGTCGATGCCCAAGACCCGCACTGGCAAGCTGATGCGGCGGCTGCTGCGCGACGTGATCGTGTACGGCGGGGCGACCGGTGATACCAGCGCGATGGACGACCCGGCCGCGCTGGACACGGTCATCGCCGTGGTGAAGGACACCTAGATGGCAGGGCTCTGGTTCGAGCAGCTCGGGGTCGGCACGACGGTCGCGCACGCCACCCGGCGGACGGTGACCGAGACCGACAACGTGCTGTTCACCACGATGACGATGAACCCGGCGCCGCTGCACCTGGACGCCGACTACGCGTCGCGCACCGAGTTCGGCCGGCCGCTGGTGAACTCGATGTTCACGCTGGCACTGGTCGTCGGACTGTCGGTGCCGGAGCTGACGCTGGGCACGATCGTGGCCCAGCTCGGCCTGGACGGCGCCACGTTCCCGGCGCCGGTGTTCGCCGGCGACACGGTCCGGGTGGAGACCGAGGTGGTCGAGGCTCGGGCGTCGAGGAGTCGCCCGGACGCGGGTCTGGTGGTCTTCTCCCACCGGGCGTACAACCAGCGCGACGAGCTGATCTGCACGGTCCGGCGGACCGGCCTGATGCACCGGCGGCCGGCATGAGGACACCGTTCTCGCCACGCAGCCTGCTGTTCGTGCCGGCGACCCGACCGGACATGGTGGCCAAGGTGGAGCGGGTCCGGCCGGACGCGGTCGTCCTCGACCTGGAGGACGCCGTCGCGCCGGGGGAGAAGGACACCGCCCGCGAGACCGCGGCCGAGACCCTGAGCGCGGCCCGCCCCGGCGCCGGCACGGTGCTCGTCCGGGTCAACACACCGGGTACGCGCTGGCACGACGACGACGTGCGGGCCGTCGCGGATCTCGTCGCGGCCGGGCATGCGGACGGCGCCGTGCTGCCGAAGTACGAGGACGCTGGCCAGCTGTCCTCGCTGCGGGCCGCGCTGCCCGACGGTGCACGCGTCGTCGGCGGCCTGGAGAGCGGGCTCGGCGTGGCGGACGCCCGCCAGTTGCTGGCCGCGGGCCCGGACGCCGCCTACTTCGGCGCGGAGGACTACGTCGCCGACGTCGGCGGGCGACGCACCGTCGCCGGCACCGAGGTGCTCTACGCACGCAGCCGGGTGTGCCTGTACGCCGCGCTGGCCGGGGTCGCCTCGCTGGACCAGGTCGTCACCGCCGTGCGGGACGCCGACGGGTTCCGGGCCGACGCGGAGCAGGGCCTGTCGCTGGGCTTCCGCGGCAAGGTCTGCCTGCACCCGGCACAGGTCACGGTCGCGCACGAGGTGTTCACTCCGACCGCCCAGGAGGTCGAGCACGCGCACAGGGTGCTCGCTGCAGGGGAGGCCGGCGTCGGCGTGGTGGACGGCGAGATGGTCGACGCGGTGCACCTGACGCTGGCCCGCTCCGTCCTCACCCGCGCCGGTGAGACCACCTGACCACTCCTGGCCCGCAGCTGCCCGTCACGCGAACACGACCTGCACGAGTACGGCGACAGCGCCCGCCCCGCGACCGTCAGCACCGCGGGGCAGCTCCACTCCCGGTCGACCAGGCCTCGCGCAGGTCCGGAGAACTCCGGTCAACCAATGTCGACCCTGCGGTAGCGGATGTGCGTGGCAAGCGGTGAATGGAGCGGTCGCCGGCCGTCTCGGACGCCTGCGCGTAGGCGGCCTCGAAACCCCCGGTGACGAAGTAGAAGGTCGTCCCACCTTCCATCTCGATCGGTTCGTGGGCGTGATGGGTGAGCACGAACACCGGCGCGTGGTACGGCGGTTCGAGCCCCCACCAGCCGCGCCAGTCCTCGTCCCACTGGCCGCGGATCGGCCCGAACATGTTCCGGCCCATGACGTAGGCCCCGCGGGAGCGCATGAGCCACCCGTTCGCGACCTCGTCGGCCTCGTTTGCTCGTGAGTCTCCGATATGCCAGCCGTGCAGCTCGACGCCACGCTTCCCGAGCGGCGAACTCATCGGCGGTGAGCGGCACTTCCTGCGCGAGCTCGTTCCGGCCGGACCGAAGGCGCAGAAGGGGATCGAGCGGGTGTCTGCCGCGAGACGATCACCCATGCCTTATCGTTAGCATGTGCAACGTTCTCTCGTGGTAACCGTTCGAGGGGCCGGGTGAGTGCCCCCGTCACCGACGTCGTGACCGAGCGCGACCGCAGCGTCCCGGGGTACCTGCGCCGTACCCGGGACCGGCTCGTCGCCTCCGACCCCGGATCGGTGCGGCTCGTCTCCGCCCTCCGGGCGGTCCTGGCCATCGCGTCCGCCCTCGGCGTCGAGTTCCTCGCTGCGAGCGTCACCGGGCAGCCGCCGATGATGCCGATGATGATCGGTGCCGTGCTGGCGATGCTCGCGAGCTTCGGGATCCTGGATCCCACGCGGGGTGGGCAGGCCGTCACCCTGTGCTGCCTGCCGTTGTCGGTGCTGCTCGGGATGGGGGCGGCGCTGCTCGTCGACCGGAGCCGGGCCGCGTCGCTGGCGGCGTTCGTCGTCGTGGTGTTCGTCGCGGTGTGGGTGCGGCGCTTCGGCATGCGGGCGTTCGTCTGCGGTATGGGCGGGTTCATGGGCTATTTCTTCGCCCTGTTCCTGAACCTGCGTCCGGCGATGTTGCCCGGCGTGGCGGAGGCGGTCGTGCTGGCGGTCGTCTGGGTGATGCTGCTGACGCTGGTGCTGCTTCCGACCCGCAACGACCGCGTCCTGCGCCGGATGCTGCGCTCGTTCGAGGCGCGGCTGTCCGGGCTGGCCGGAGCGGTCCTGTCGGTGGCGGAGACGGCCCCGGGCGGCATCGAGCACCGGCGCGCCTCGGCCCGTGTGCAGAGCCTGCTCGTGCGGCTCAACGAAGCGACCCTGGTCATCGACGGCCAGCTCGGCACCCCGGCCGCGGTCGCCGACGACGACACGGCCCGCACCGTCCGTCGCGCCGTCTTCGACGCCGAGCTGGCCGCCACCGCTCTGGCGCGGGTCGCCCCGGACGCGCTGCGTGTCGAGGGGGACGGCGCCGAGGGGAATGCGGCCCGTGCCGTGCTGTCCCCGCTGTGGCGGGGCGACTGGGCCGCGGTGCGGGAGCGGGCCGACGGGGCGTCCGCAGGCGGCGCGGCGCCGGTGCAGCGGCTCGCCGTCGACGCGATGCTGCTCGCCACCGCACGCGGCGAGTGGACGACCGCGCTGGACGCCGCTCCCGGCGGTCCCGAGGCCACCGGCCGGGAACAGCGCGACGGTGACGACGAGTCCGGGTTCGCCCCGGCGGTGCAGCTGTTCGGTGGGAACCTCCCGGGCTCCGCGGGTACCGTCACGCGGCTGCACCGGCCTCCGGCGGCCACCGTCGACCGGCCGGCGTCCCGGCTGTCGCTGACCACCCGCCAGGCGGTCCAGGTCGCCGTCGCGACCGCGGTCGCGATCGCCGTGGGGGACGCGTTGTCCGAGCAGCGCTACTACTGGGCGGTGCTGGCCGCGTTCATCGCCTTCACCGGCACCGCTACCGTTGCCGAGACGGTACGCAAGGCTGCGAACCGGATCGTCGGCACCATGATCGGGCTGGTCGCCGCGATCCTGCTGGTCCCGCTGCTCGGCACGAACCCGGCGGTCGTGCTGCCGGTCATCCTTCTGAGCATCTTCGGTGCGCTGTACCTGTTCCGGGTGTCCTACGCGGTGATGATCTTCTTCATCACGCTGATGCTCGGTGGGCTCTATGCGCTGCTCGGCAGCTTCTCGGTCGACCTCATGGTGCTGCGGCTGGAGGAGACGGTGGCCGGCGGCCTGGTCGGCTGCGTGGTGTCGGTGCTGGTGCTCCCGACCCGCACCCGGTCCGCGGCGGAGGAGGCGCGGCGGGGGCTGCTCGATGCGCTCGCGGAGCTGCTCACCGCGACCGACCGAGCGCTGCGACGTCCGGGCCCCAGCGACGACCTGCACGCCGGCGCCCGTGCGCTCGACGCGGCACTGCACCAGACCCTGCTGCTCGGGCGCCCGCTCACTCGCACCTGGCTCGGCGCGCCCAACCCGGACGTCGTGCGCGAGCTGACCACCTGCACCGCGGTCGCCGAGCACGCCCGCAGGCTCGCCCGCGCCGTCGAGGACGCCCGCGGCACCGTGTCGGGGCCGGGTGCCGCGGCGCTGACCGGGGCCTGCGCGCGTCTGGAGCAGCTCGTGTCCGCGGCCGTGGCCGGACGCCCTGTGCCCTCGGGGAGCTGTGTCGCCGTGGTCGAGATGCTGGTGGCGCCGGCCGCGGCGCACGGGGGGCGGGCCGTCGCCGCCCGGGAGGCCGGGTTGCTGGCCGCCGAGCTTCCGGCGTTGCTCGAGTCCGCAGCTGCGCCTGCGGAGCCCGCCCCCGCGGTGGGCCGGGTCCGCGGGACGGACGGTGGCCTCGTCGAGGCCACCGTCACCGTCGTCGGCCGGACCGGCGGTCAGCTCGCCCGCGCCGTCACCGGCGACGACGGCCGGTTCGTTCTCGAGGCGCCGGCCGGCGCCCACCTGCTCGTCGCCGCACCGATCGGAGCCGGTCCGGCTCCATACGGTGAGCACGTTCACCTCGGTCCGGGCACGGTGCTACCCGACTTCGTGCTCGACGAGCAGCCGACGCGCCGGGAGCCCGCGGTGCCGGTACCGCAGCGGGGGGCGTCGCGGGGCCCGGCCCGTGCCGTCGGGCGGGGGTGTGTCGGGCACGGGTGAGGCGGCAGAGCGGCAGCGGACGGTCGAGCGCAGCCTGCGGAACCTCCATCCCGATGTCGCTCCGGTCCGGTCGGCCGCCGGCACATCGATCGGGTGCAGGACGTCGTCGCCCGCCGTGGCGCCCGTCAGGGTCAGCTGCGCCCTCTGGGCGTGACCGGTGGGGCCTCCGGTCACACGGATGTCGCCGTCGCTGCCGTGGATGTCCCACACCAGCCCGTCGGTGCCGAGCACCCGGCCGTGGGTGTCGGCGCGCAATCGGCCGAAGGTGAAGGTGATGTCGCAGGTCACCGGGAACCCGTAGTACGGCGGCTGCTCGAGCGGGGTCGCCCAGTTCGACTTCGGCGGGGCGACCCGTGCCACGCGACCGTCCTTCACGGCAAGGTCCAGCGGGACGGACGGATGGATCGAGGCGTTGAACCCCTTCACCGTCGCGATCAGCGCGACCGCGTCCACCCCCAGCCCGGCGGCCAGTTCCTCGACCGAGTCTGCCGTGACGACCGACGCGCCCGGCATGTCGTACTCCTCGCGACGCAGGCTCGGTCGGGTGCGGGCGTCGAAGATCTGGAATGCGACGCCGCCGGGCTGGGCGAGGACCGACGAGCCCTATCGGGCGTAGGTGTAGTTGCGGAAGTCGGCGCCTTCGTCGACGAACCGTTCCCCGCGCGCGTTGACGACGATCCCCAGCGGGTAGCCGCAGCGGGTGAGCTGGTTGGTGAGCTCGCGGTTGCTCTCGTTGTCGCCGAACCAGGCGTCCCAGGCGACGCTGTGGCAGGTGCTCCAGTCGCCGAAGGAGTCGGCGCCGGCGGCGATCGCGGCGGTGAGCATGTCCCCGGTGTTCAGCGGGGTGCCCCGGACCTTCGCCCGCTCCCAGTCCGGGCCCAGGTGCTCGCGGCGCAGGTCGGCGTCGGCCTCGAAGCCGCCCGCGGCCAGCACCACCGATTCCGCCGCGACCGTGCCGGCCCCACCACGGTCGTCGGTCCAGGTCGTGCCGGTCACCCGGTCGCCGTCGCGGATCAGGTCCGGGGCCCGGACGCCGTAGCGCACGGTGATTCCGGCCCGCGCCGCGGCTGCGGTGTGGTCGGCGATCATGCCCTTGCCGCCGCCGGTGTTGCCGACGGCCAGCCCGCCCCAGAACACCTGGCGGCCCTCGGCGTCGGGGTAGGCCTGGCGCTCGTACATCAGCCGGTAGCGCAGCCCCTTGCCGTGCAGCCAGCGGATCGTGTCCTGGCTGTGGGCGATGAGCGCCTCGGTCAGCTCGGGGTCGTTGCGCCCGGAGGTCACCTTCGCCATGTCGGCGTGGAACGCCGCCGTGGGATACGGCGGCAGCTCGCTGATCATGTGCCGCTCGTCGGGATCGAGCAGGTCGGCGATCGCCTCAGGCCGTCGTGTGCGATCCGGACGGCTCCGGCGGTGTAGTAGCTGTTGCCGCCGCCGACCACCACGACGTCGAACCGCTCGTCCATCGATCCTCCTTGTCCCAACTGCACACGACTGTATACCGTCGGATGCAGTACCGGGGCGGTGCGCGTCGTCACCGGGGCCGGCAGGGAGGCGTGATGGAGCGACGAAGCTCGTCGAACGGATGGCGCCGGCGACCGGCGCCGGGGGCATGGATGCCCTGGGCGGTGGCCGTGCTGGCCACCGCAGCCGTGCTGGTGACCGCGCCGCCGGACGCGGCCGGAGCGGGCGCACGGAGCGTGTTCGCCGACGGCCAGCCGCGGATCATGGCCCCGGCCGCGCCCGGCGGTGGCTGGGACCAGACGTCGCGGGAGATGCAGGCCGCGCTGCGTGACCTGGTCGGGCGGAGCGAGGTCTACAACGTCGCCGGCGCGGGCGGCACCATCGGGCTGAGCCAGTTCGTACGCTTCGGCGACGACCCGACCCAGCTGATGACCACCGGGCTGATCATGCTCGGGGCGGTGGAGGCCAACGGCTCCGAGTTCTCGCTGGAGGACGCCACCCCGCTGCTGCGCCTGACGACCGACTACCAGGTCGTCGTCGTTCCGGCCGACTCGCCACTGCGCAGCACCGCGGACCTGGAGGCGGAGATGCGCGCCGACCTGCCCGCGGTGTCGATCGCGGGTGGCTCCGCCGGCGGCGTCGAGCAGATCATGGCCGGGTTGATGGCCAAGGCCGCCGGCGGGGACCCCGCGCAGATCAGCTACGTCGCGCACTCCGGCGGCGGGGAGGCGCTGACCACGTTGCTCTCCGGTCGGGCGACGATCGGGATCTTCGGGCTGTCGGAGATCGTCCCCCAGATCGAGGCGGGCACCGTGCGTGCGCTGGCGGTGTCCAGCCCGCAGCGGCTGCCCGCCATCCCGGACGTCCCCACCCTGCGTGCGGGCGGTCTCGACGTCGAGCTGGAGAACTGGCGCGGGGTCGTCGCACCCCGGGCGATCACCGACGACGAGGAACGCGCCCTGGAGGAGATCCTGGTGAAGATGACCCGTACCCCGGCCTGGCAGGACGCGCTGGCGCGGCGCGGGTGGGGTGACGCCACGCTCGCCGGGCCGGAGTTCGAGGAGTTCGTGCGCACCGAGCAGGCCCGGGTCTCGCAGGTCCTGACCGAGCTGGGGGTGAGCTCGTGACCGACGCCCGGTCCGAGGCGACGCACATCGAGGGCGACCCGGTGCACCCGGAGGTCGAGGACCGCCGGGAGCTGCGCGCCTCGGTCGTGTTGGGTCTCATCATGCTCGCCGCCGCGGTGCTCGTACTGGTGGATGCGGCCCGGCTGCCCGCCGCCGACGACGCCGTCGGCCCGGCCACGGTGCCGTTCGTGGTCGGGGTGCTGCTCGGCAGCATCGGCGCCGCCCTCGCCGTGCGCGCCCGGCTGCGGCTGGCCGCAGCCCCCGAGGGTCCGCCGCGGCCGCGGAACGGCGCGGTGCGGGTGACGGTGATGGTGCTGGCGCTGGTCGCGTTCGCGCTGGTCCTGCCGCTGCTGGGTTACGTCGTGTCGTCTGCCGCACTGTTCACGGTGACCGCGCTGTTGCTGGGCGCGCCCGGACCCGTCCGCACGATCGGCTACGGCTGGGCGCTCGCCGCGATCGTCTTCCTGCTCTTCGACCGGCTGATCGGGCTCACCCTCCCGACCGGGCCCTGGGGGTTCTGAGATGGACCAGCTCGGACTCCTGCTCGATGGTTTCGCCGCGGCGCTCACACCGGTGCACCTGCTCTGGGCGCTGGTCGGCGTCACGATCGGGACCGCCGTCGGCGTGCTGCCCGGTATCGGCCCGGCCCTGACGGTGGCCCTGTTGCTCCCGATCACCTTTCGGCTCGATCCGTCCAGCGCGCTGATCCTCTTCGCCGGCATCTACTACGGCGGCATGTACGGCGGCTCGACGACGTCGATCCTGCTCAACACCCCTGGTGAGAGCGCATCGATGATCTCCGCCCTGGAGGGCAACAAGATGGCCCGCGCGGGGCGGGGCGCGGCCGCACTCGCCACCGCGGCGCTGGGCAGCTTCGTGGCCGGGACCATCGGCACGATCGCGCTGACCTTCGTCGCCCCGCTCGTCTCGGATTTCGCGACCGGTTTCGGCCCGCCGGAGTACGTGGCGCTGATGGCGGTCGCCTTCGTGACGGTCAGCGCGCTGCTCGGGTCCAGCCTGCTCAAGGGAGCGGCGAGCCTGCTGATCGGCATCACCGTCGGCCTGGTGGGGATCGACTCGCAGGCCGGGCAGCCGCGGCTGGTGTTCGGTATCGACGCGCTGCTCGACGGCGTCGACGTGGTCATCGTGGTGGTGGCCCTGTTCGCGTTGGGCGAGACGTTCCGCCACCTGCTCACCGGCACCGGGCACTCGACGGTGGAGCCGCTGCGGGAGCGGGTCGTGCTGTCCCGGTCCGACCTGCGGCGCTCCTGGCCGGCGTGGCTGCGTGGCACCGCACTGGGGTTCCCGATCGGCAGCCTGCCCGCCGGTGGGGCCGAGGTGCCGACCTTCCTCAGCTACAGCGTCGAGAAGCGGCTCACCCGCCACCCCGAGGAGTTCGGGAAGGGGGCGATCGAGGGTGTCGCCGGGCCGGAGGCGGCGAACAACGCGGCCGCGGCGGGGGTGCTCGTGCCGCTGCTGACCATCGGGCTGCCGACCTCGGCGACCGCGGCGGTGATCCTGACCGCGTTCCAGTCCTACGGCCTTCAGCCAGCGCCGCAGCTGTTCTCCGAGTCCGGGCCGCTGGTGTGGACGCTGATCGCGAGCCTCTACCTCGGCAACGTGATGCTGCTGGTGCTGAACCTGCCGCTCGTCCGGCTGTGGGCGCGGGTGCTCACGATCCCGGCGTACGGCATCTACGCCGGTGTCGTGGTGTTCGCCGCGCTCGGTGCCTTCGCCGCCGGCGGGACGACGGCCGACCTGCTGGTGCTGTGCGCGGTCGGGTTGCTCGGGCTGCTGATGCGCGAAGCCGGGGTGCCCGTGGCGCCCGCGATCGTCGGTCTGATCCTGGGGCCGCTCGCCGAGCAGCAGCTGCGCCGCGCCCTGACCCTGTCCGAGGGCGACCCGTCGATCCTGCTGTCCGGTCCGATCACCGTCGTGCTGTGGTGCGTCGTCGCGGCTGCGCTGGTGCTACCCGGTGCGCGGGCCGCTCTGCGGCGCAGGTCCCGCCCGGTCTCCCGGGTGGGGTCGGACGTGTGACCCGAGACCCTCCCGGTCCGCACTCGGCTTGGACACGCTGTCATGTCCCGAGGCGCGCCGGGTCCGCCGACAACGCATCGGTCAGGAGCGCGACGAGCGCCTCGTGCTGCACGTCGCCCGACGCCCCGCCCTCGTCCTCGACGCCGTCGAGGGCCTGGGCGGCGAGATCGGCCTTGCCGTCGATCAGCTCCGCGATCCGGGCGTCGATGGTCTGCGCAGCGATGATGCGCCACGCGGTGACGGGCCCGGTCTGACCGATGCGGTGGCTGCGGTCGATGGCCTGGGTCTGTTCCGCGGCGGTCCAGGAGAGTTCCGCGAGCACGATGTTCGAGGCGACCTGGAGGTTGATGCCCACGCCGGCCGCGGTCAGCGAGCAGACCGCGACGGCGACGTCCGGGTCGTCGACGAAAGCGTCGATGTTGCGTTGACGCGCGGCAGGCGTCTGGTCACCGCGGATCGAGGAGAACCGGACCCCCTGTTTGGCGAAGGTCTCCTCGGCGACGTCCATGACGTCGACGTGCTTGGCGAAGAAGACGACCTTTCCCGCGCTGCGCGCGAGCTGCGCGGCGTAGTCGGCGGCGGGGCCGGCCTTCGCGCGGCCGATGCGGCGCATCGTGCCGAACACGTTGTCGCCGGTGCCCGAGGACGTCGCGTCCTTCTGCTCCCACTTCGCGACCTGGCGCACCAGCTCGTGATCGATACCGTCGACGACGGCACCGGCCCGTCGGTGGGCAAGCGCGTCGGAGTAGCGCTCCACCATCCGGCGAGCGAGATCGCGCTCGGCCGCCCGGATCGACCGCCCGGTCGGACCGTCCAGCTCGACGGGCAGGTCGGCGATGCGACGCGCCGGGATGTCGGCGGCCACGTCGACCTTGCGCCGGCGGACGATGCCGCGGTCCACGACGCGCTGGCGGGCGGCGGCGTAGAAGCGTGGGTCTGCCGGGGTCAGGCCGGTCGAGGTTAGGGCGTCCAGCAGGTCGGGGAGAGGCTTCTTCCCGTCGATCCAGCCGAGGAACTGCCAGATCGCCAGGAAGTCCTCGATGTCGTTGATCAGCGGGGTGCCGGTGAGGGCCATCAGCAACGGACGCGCGGTGTAGGCCCGGATGCGCTCGGAGAGTTCCAGGACGTGCCGGGAGCGCTGCGAGGTCTTGTTCTTGATGAAGTGCGCCTCGTCGATGACCATCCCGCGGAAGCCGAAGTCGCCGAGCCACCCGACGTGCCGGTCCAGCACGTCGTAGTTGACCACGACGATGTCGGCGAAGCCGTCGATGGAGTCACCGTCACCGTAGATCACGGTGGCTGGCCGGTGGGGTGTCCACCGTTCGGCCTCGCGTACCCAGTTCGTCTTGACGACGTTGGGCACGACGACGAGCAGCGGGTAGGCGTCCGCGGCCTCCGCGGCGAGCAGCGCCTGAGCCGTCTTGCCCAGCCCGGGCTCGTCGGCGAGCAGGAAGGTCCGGTGCCCCTCCGCGGCCGCGGCGACCACCCGGGCCTGGTGCGGCATGAGCCCCGCGCCATCCGGGCCTCGCCGGGGCGCCGGCTCGGGGAGGGGCATGCAGGTCGAGGCGCCGGTACCGGCGCGCTCGAACGACCGCAGCAGCGGCTCGAGCAGCTCCCAGCCGGTCAGCGGCGTGGGACGGGGCGCGTTCGGCCGGGCGGCCGAGAAGTCCGGGGCGAGGAAGGGATTGGCCATCTGCCGCGAGACGACCGACTGCGGCACCACCCCGGGCTTGGTGCTCTCGGCCGGAGGATCCGCGGGCGGCGCCTCGATCTCCGTCCCGGACGCCGGCTCGAGCCCCGCGTTGTGAAGCATGTCCCGGGTGAGTGACCGGGCCTCGTCGGAGACGACGGCGTCCTCGCTGAGCAGCGCCAGGAGCGCCGCATCGCGGACGGCGGTGGACGCCAGGGTGGTCGCGAGGCCGTCGAGGCGCTTGAGCCGCTCGGCCCGGTGCGCCTCGCTGCCGTCCTCGTCCGCCAGGGCTCGGGCGCGCTCGTTGCGCAGCAGCAGCGTGACCGCCTGGAACTTCGTCCGCGTCGCCGGAGTCACCCGGCCGTTGCGCAGGGCGGCCTGGACCTCCCGGACGGAGCGACCGAGCACGGACATGATGTCGCCGCCCTGGTCACGACCGCGCCTGCGATCCTTCGGTGCGTCACGGCGAGCCCTGGTCTGGGGCCGGCCTCGTCGAGCCAAGAACTCTCTCCTTCTGGATACCGGGCAGGGCGGCTCGCGCCGTCCCACCGGGCACGGTGTTGCGGTTCGGCGGCCGGTGTCGGGGAACGCCGAGGGGGTCACGCCGAGACGTGGCCAGGGCCTGCCGGGGAGGTTGCCGCTGTGAGGCCGGGCGGCCGAACGGTCCGAACGCGACATGCGCCTCTGTCCCATGGTACCCGGTTCGACGAGATGCGCGATCCGCACCGGTCGCGGCGTGTCACTCACGTCGAGCCTCGGGGGCGAGGTAGGTGTGCCCGGTGGGTGTCGTGGTGCGGACGCCATCGGGTGTGCGGTGGACGGTCCATCCGGGTTGTTCGCGGACGTGGTTGTGGAACTCGCAGGTGGCGCGGCCGTTGTCGAGTTGGGTGGGTCCGTCGTCGGCGGCGCGGTCGATGTGGTCGAGGTGTCGTGCCGGCGCATCGCAGTAGGGCTCGGTCGAGCGGGACGGGGCCGTGGCCGGGGATCTCGGCCGGCAGCGGGCTGTGCGGGTCGATCAGCGCCTCGACCGGGACCAGCACCTGCACCTCGACGTCCACGTCGGTCGCGATCGCCGTGCCGGTGACGCGTTCGGCCAGGGTGTCGGCCATGACCTGCCCGCGGGTGCGGGTCAGCGGTGCCGGGTCCACCGAGACCTCGGTGAACGCCTTCTGCAGCGCGGCCAGGCAGGCCACCCCCTGCTCGAGGGGCAGATACGCGGTCAGATACGTCATGGCGTCCGGGGCCTGGAGCAGCGTGACCCGCCGCCCGGCGCGGGCGGCGTCGACCCGGGACCGGAACTTCTGCGGGGCGATCTCGGCGACCAGCATCCGGACCAGGTCCCGCAGCCGCCCGATCCCGAGCCGGGACAGGTCGTGGGCGGCGAGCCGGGCATCGACCGCGCCACGCTGCCGGGTGTCGAGGTCGGCGGTGGCGGTCGCGATCGCGGCGACCTTGTCCCGGCTCAGCTCCCCGGCGACGAACAGGGCACGGACACGGTCGAGCCCGTCGTGCAGATCGCGGGCGGTGCGGACCCGGGTGCGTGCCTCGGTCGGCGAGACCCGGCAGGCGAGCCCGATCTGGGCGGCCACCGCGCGTTCGAGCTTGTCCAGGTCGAGCACACCGGCCGCGATCCGCGCACCGACGTGGGCGGGCGAACGCGCGGATGCGGCTGGCCTGCAACGCCGCCAGAGAGTTCTGCAGGGACTCGGCCGGACCTGATCGATCAGCTCGGACTCGGACAGCGACCCGGCGCCGTCGGCGGCCGCCTGCTCGACCGCCACCTGCATGAGCGCGAGGTCGACCTGCGGGAACCCGGGTTCACCGGCACTCGGGCCGGTGTAGTTGATCAAAGGTGAGCTGCGGACGACGGCGAGCTCGCCCCCCGGGGGGCGGCGCGGAGCTCGTCGACGAAGGCCATCGAGCTGCGGGACCGGCCGCCGTACAGCGTCGTCCAGGGCGGGCCCTGCGCTGCGGCGCGGCGGACCATCGGCAGGATCGGCGTGATCCCGATCCCCGCCGGCGACGAAGACGTAACGATCGGCGTCGACGAGCGGGAAGTGATTGCGGGGTCCGGGGCCCTGCTCGACGGGGCGGTCGCGCTGGCCCGGACCGGGGTGGATCGGGCACGGGCCGGGGGAGTCAGCCGGGCCGGCGGGGGTGCACGGCCATCAGCCCCAGCGTGAGCAGCAGCCGGTCCCGCGGATCACCGACCGACCGGCCGGTGGCCGACTCGATCCGGCGCAACCGGTAGATCACGGTGTTGCGGTGGCAGTACAGCGTTCGTGCCGCGTGGGTCGGTGAGCCGCCGCAGGCCAGCAGGGCGTCCAGCGTGGCGAGCAGCGTGTCCCGGTCGGGGTCGGGCAGGTCGAGCAGGCCGCCGAGCGAGGTCCGGGTCAGCCGGTCGACGAGCTCGGGGCTGTCGGCGAGCAGTGCCTCCGGCAGCCGCTCGTCGAGCGTCGCCAGGCCGCTGCCGCTGACCGTGCGCACCGCGGTCCGGGCCATCCGGTAGCCCGCGGTGATCCCGGCCGGGCCGTCGACGGGAGGTGACATCCCGACCCGGCCGGTCACGCACGGCCGCAACATCTCGACGAGCTCTCCGTGGACCCGTGCCCCGAGCGCGACGAGCCCCACCAGCTCGCGCTCGCGCAGCACCCAGGACGACACGACCGAGTGTCCGGCCAGTGTCCGCTGCGGCTCCTGCAACGGGTCGGCGCCGCCGCCGTCCAGGCACCCCACGACCACGACCAACGGCCCGGAGTCGGGCAGGCCGAGCACCCCCGCCGCGTCCCGGGCGAAGACCGGGTCCCGCCCGCGCCCGGCCAGCAGCGCGTCCAGGACGGCGTGCCGGCGACTCAGGTCCTGGCTACGCACCCGCTGCTCCTCCTGCCGGTAGGCGTCGACCAGCGCCGACGAGCTCCCGTCGTTGGTGCGCCACACATAGCTCGCGGCGTCGAGCAGGGCGAGGTCGTAGGCGCCGTCGAAGCGCCGGCGGGAGGTCTGCAGCAGGGACTCCCACAGCAGCCGCCCGCCCAGCCGGTAGGCGCGCAGCACCGCCTCCAGCGGGACCCCCTGGCGGGCCCGCCGACGGCCGGTCGCCCGGGTGGAGTCGGTCGGGTCGACGCCCTCGGGCACCCGGTCCGCCAGCACCTCGATGCCGCGCTGCAGGTTCGCCCGGCAGGCGTCACGCAGCTCGTCGAGCAGGTCGAGCTCCACGTAGCACGGTTCGCACCGCAGGATTTTCAGCGTGAGCCGGTCGGTCAGGCTGTCCACGTCGTCCAGCAGCACGCTGCCCAACTCGCGCAGGGCCGCCTCGACCGGCGCGGCGAGCGGCCGGGCCCGGGGTTGCTCTCCCTCGTCGGACAGCACCGGCTCACTGTGCACCGCGCGCACCGAGGCGTCCATCGATTCGGGCGCTCCGCCCAGCTTCCGGGCGTCGATGTTGGGCAGCGCGCCCATAGCGGTTACTGGTCGCGACGCCCAACCTGTAACCGAACCGAGTGAGCCCGATCACGCGTCCCGGCGAAGGAGGGGCATGGCCGCCACCGACCCGGAAGCCCGGCCCTTGTTCGGGGTCGACGAGGTCGGGGTGCGCTTCGGGGGCCTGGTCGCGCTGGACGAGGTCTCGCTGTCCGTCGCGCCGGGCGAGGTGCACGGCGTGATCGGGCCGAACGGGGCGGGCAAGACCACGCTGTTCAACGTCTGCTGCGGGTTCGTCCGGCCGAGCTCCGGGTCGATGTCCTGGCACGGCCAGGTGGTCCGTGGCCTGCGGCCGCACGGGCTGGCGGGGATGGGGATCGCCCGCACGCTGCAGGGGGTGGGGCTGTTCCGCGGGCTCACCGTGCTGGAGAACGTGATGGTCGGCGCGGACCGGCACCACCGCGCGGGGTTCTTCTCGGCGCTGCTGGCGTTGCGCCGCTCGGACTCCGACGAGCGGGCGCTGCGTGAACGGTCGCGCGCCGTGCTGGCCGAGCTGGACGCCGAGTCCTTCGCCGACCGGTTCCCCGGAAGCCTGCCCTACCCGGTGCAGAAGCGGGTGGCGCTGGCCCGGGCGCTGGTCGCGGATCCCGAGATGCTCCTGCTGGACGAGCCGGCCAGCGGGCTGGGCGCCGACGACATGGCCGAGCTCGGGACGAGGATCCGCTCGCTGCGCGACCGGATGGCCGTCGTCCTGGTGGAACACCACATGGACCTGGTGATGAGCGTCTGCGACCGGATCACGGTGCTGGACTTCGGGAAGGTGGTCGCGGCGGGCACCCCCGACCAGGTCCGGGACGACCCCGCCGTGATCGACGCCTACCTGGGTGAGGAGGCGCAGTGACGGCCGCAGCCGCGCCCGCCGCCCTCGAGGTCCGGGGCCTGAGCGCGGCCTACGGCCCGGTGACGGCGCTGGCGGGGGTCGACGTCACCGCCGAACGGGGCCGGATCACCGCCGTGCTGGGCGCGAACGGCGCCGGCAAGTCCACGCTGCTGCGCACGATCTCCGGGCTGGTCCCGGCCGGAGCGGGCGAGGTGCTCGTCGGCGGGGTGGACCACACCCGCTCCCCGGCCGAGGGGATCGCGCGGGCCGGCGTGGCGCACGTCCCGGAGGGGCGGGGCGTGATCACCGAGCTGACGGTGGAGGAGAACCTGCGCCTGGGTGCGTTGCTGGGCTCCGCGCGCAAGCGTGCCGACCGGTCGCTCGACGACGTCTACACGATGTTCCCGCCGCTGGCGGAGCGTCGCCGCCGCAACTGCGACACCCTCTCCGGCGGGGAACGCCAGATGCTGGTGATCGGGCGGGCGTTGCTCTGCGGGCCCGACGTGCTGCTGCTCGACGAGCCGTCGCTCGGGCTGGCCCCGCGGGTCGCCGCGCAGATCTTCGGGCTGCTGCGCGAGCTGGTGGACGCCGCGGACATCAGCGTGCTGCTGGTCGAGCAGAACGCACGCAGCGCCCTGTCGATCGCCGACGTCGGGGTGGTGCTCAACCTCGGCCGCGTCGTCGCCCGCGACGCCGCCGCCACCTTGGCCGCCGACGACGGGCTCCGGCACGCCTACCTGGGCTTCTAGGGGAGACGATGCAGCAGTTCCTGAACGTGACGCTGACCGGACTGAGCCAGGGAGCGATCTACGCGGCGTTCGCGCTGGCCCTGGTGCTGATCTGGCGCTCCACCCGGATCGTGAACTTCGCCCAGGGCTCGATGGGCATGTTCACCACCTACCTGGCACTGATCGTGATCGAGCGGACCGGCTCCTACTGGCTGGGGCTGGTGGTCGCGCTCGTCGCCGGCCTGCTGCTCGGGGCGGGGATCGAGCGGCTGATCATCCGTCGGGTCGAGGGCGGGCCGGAGCTCAGCGCCATCATCGTCACGCTGGGGTTGTTCGTGGCGATCCAGGCGCTGGCCTCGATCCTGTTCGGCGCCACGTTCCGCTCCTTCCCGGCCCCGTTCGACCTGCGCGGGATCGTGGTCGGCGGGGTGAACATCGCCTTCACCCCGTTCTCCATGTTCGTGATCGGCTCGGTGGTCGTGGTGATGGCCGCGCTGGTGGCGTTGTTCCGGTTCACCGACATCGGCCTGCAGATGCGCGCCGCGGCGTTCGACCAGGAGGTCGCCCGGCTGCTCGGCGTCCGCGTCGGGCGGTTGCTGACCCTGGGCTGGGCGCTGGCCGCGGTGGTCGGTGCGCTGGCCGGGCTGCTCATCGCGGGCGGCAGCCTGGTCTACCCGGCCTACATGGACCCGATCATCGTCTACGGGTTCGTGGCGGCGGTGCTGGGTGGGCTCGACTCGCCGGGCGGGGCCGTCGTCGGCGGCCTCACGATCGGGCTGGCCCTGAGCTACGTCAGCGGCTACCTGGGCAGCGAGCTGGTCGCGCTCACCGCGCTGGCGATCCTGGTCGCGGTGCTGCTGGCCCGCCCGCAGGGCCTGTTCGCCCGGACCGCGGCGCGGCGGGTCTGATGGCCACGCCCGTGCGGGACAGCGGCTCCGGCGAGGCCGACCAGGCGACGGCCCCGGCCCTCGCCCGAACCCTGGACACCGTGCGGCGGCGGCTGCCGCGCTCGACGTTCGGCCGGCACGCGCTGCTGGTGCTGGTCGGGATCGTGGCCGTGGTGCTGGTCCTGGAGACCACGAGCCCGTTCCGCAACTCCCAGTTCGCGACGCTGTCCTACTACGCGATCGCCGCGGCCGGGCTGACCGTGCTGACCGGGCTGAACGGGCAGATCTCGCTGGGCCACGGCGCGCTGATGGCGGTCGGGGCCTACACCACCGGCCTGCTGCTCGGCTCGGGCAGCCCACCGCCGCTGGTCGTGGTGATGCTGGCCGCCGCGGCGGTGGCCGCCGTGGTCGGGGTCGTGGTCGGCGCCGCGGCCTCCCGGTTGCACGGCCCCTACCTGGCCGGGGCGACGCTGGCGTTCGCGATCGCGGTGCCCGGGCTGGCCATCTACTTCGACGGCGTGCTCGGCGGCGAGCAGGGCATGCAGATCGACTCTCCGCGGGCGCCGGCCTGGTTCGCCGACGCGATCTACTTCCTGTCCGCCAACGAGATGAGCAGCGGCAAGTACCTGGCCTACATCGGCTGGGCCACCGTGCTGGTGGTCCTGCTGCTGCTGGCCAACCTGGCCGCGAGCCGGATCGGACGCCTCTGGCGGGCGGTGCGCGACGACGAGGTCGCCGCCGAGCTGGCCGGTATCCGGCCGGGGCCGGTGCGGGTGCTGGCGTTCACCGTCAGCGCGGCGTGCGCCGGCCTGGCCGGGGCGGTGCTCGGCATCGTCGTGCGGCTGGCGGCGCCCAGCGGGTTCACCATCGTGCTCTCGCTCGGGCTGCTCACCGCCGTAGTGGTGGGCGGGTTGGGCAGCCTGACCGGTGCGTTGCTCGGCGCCGCGCTGCTGGTGTTCCTGCCCCCGGCGGTGACCAACCTGGGCCAGGCCGCGGGCCTGAGCGGCGTGGCGGCCGCCGAGCTCGCCCCGTTCGTCTACGGCGTGGTGCTCGTGCTGGTGGTGCTGCTCGCGCCCACCGGCGTGGTGGGGACGGTCGGCAGGCTCTGGCGGTCGGCCCGGAACCCGAACCCGAACTCGACGAGGAGGCCGCGATGAGCACGATCGGACTGAGGCGCGTTCTGTGGGTTCAGCTCGTGGATAGTGCGATCAGGGCGAGGCTATGAGCAGCGATGGTCGCGGCGGTCCGGGTGAGCAGGCCGTGGAAGGTGTGAGCGCCATGGCGGGCCAGTTCCA
>NZ_JBKGXT010000030.1:0-65652 GCF_046546495.1 Pseudonocardia nantongensis
ACGAAGATGGAAGCCCTCCGGGCCATGAAACGACGCCTGGCGCGCGTCGTGTTCAACCACCTGCACACCAACACGATCACCGCGTCCGGCGCTGCTTCGCCGGTCGCGGCTTGACATAGGAGCAACCATGGGTCTGTTCAACCACAACACCGGTGACGCCGGTTCCCGCACCGAGCCCGCACCGACGGTCGTCAGGACCGAGGACGAGTGGCGGGCCCAGCTGAGCCCGGCCGAGTACCAGGTGCTCCGCGAGGCGGGCACCGAGCGACCGTTCACCGGCGAGTACACCGACACGAAGACGACCGGCGTCTACCGCTGCCGGGCGTGCGGGGCGGAGCTGTTCCGCAGCGACTCGAAGTTCGAGTCGCACTGCGGGTGGCCGTCGTTCTTCACGCCGCTGGCGGGCGAGGCGGTGATCGAGCGCACCGACTCCAGCATGGGCATGACGCGCACCGAGGTGCTGTGCGCGTCATGCCACGGCCACCTCGGGCACGTGTTCGCCGGGGAGGGCTACGGCACCCCGACGGACCTGCGCTACTGCATCAACTCGGTCTCGCTCACCCTCGAGCCGGCTACCGAGTGAGGCTCGCCGAGCGAGAATCCGACACCGGGTGAGTGAGCGGCCGGGCCCGCGGGCCCGGCCGCTCACCGCTGCTCAGGGAAGCGAGGCGACCAGGTCGCCGACCTCGACCCGCGGGCCGGTGTAGAACGGGACCTCCACCCGCACGTGCCGGCGGGCCTCGGTGCCGCGCAGGTGCCGCATGAGATCGACGATCCGGTGCAGCTCGTCGGCCTCGAAGGCGAGGATCCACTCGTAGTCGCCCAGCGCGAAGGCGGGCACGGTGTTCGCCCGGACGTCCGGATAGTCCCGGGCCTCCTTGCCGTGGTCGGCCAGCATCGTGCGGCGCTCGGCGTCGGGCAGCAGGTACCACTCGTAGGACCGGACGAACGGGTACACGCACACGTAGCGCTTCGGCTCCTCACCGGCCATGAACGCCGGCACGTGGCTCTTGTTGAACTCGGCCGGCCGGTGCAGCGCGGTCTGGCTCCAGACCGGCACCGACGACCGCCCGAGCGCGGTGCTGCGGCGCAGGTCGGAGTACGCGGCCTGCAGCGACTCGATCTCCGAGGCGTGCCACCAGATCATGTAGTCGGCGTCGTGCCGGACGCCGGTGAGGTCGTAGACGCCGCGCACCACGACGTCCTTGTTCGCCAGCGAGTCCAGGTACTCGGTGGCCTCCCGCGCGGCCTCGGCGCGGTCCGTGCCGAGCCGCCCCGGCTCGACCCGGAACACCGACCACATGGTGTAACGGATGGTGTCGTTGATGGCGTGGACGTCGACGCGGGCCATGCCCCGGATCCTACGCCGCGGATGAGGTCACCCTCACCGAGCGGTGCTCACCCGCGGGCGGGCAGCGCCACGCCGGCCGCCAGCCGGTCCGCGGCCGCCCGCGCGGTGCCCACGCAGGCCGGCACCCCGACCCCGTGCAGCATCGCCCCGGCGATCGCCAGCCCCGGGACTCCGGCGACGGCGTCCTCCAGCGTGGCCACGGTCGCGTCGTGCCCGACGCCGTACTGCGGCAGCCCACCGCCCCAGCGCTGCACGACCGACGCCACCGGCTCGGCGGCGATCCCGTCCAGCTCGCGCAGGTCGGCGCGCACCCGGGCGACGAGCTCGGCGTCGTCGACCTGCAGGCTCGCCTCCTCGCCGAACCGGCCGACCGACGCGCGGATCCGCACCAGGCCGTCCGCGCCGAGGTGTGCCCACTTGGTCGACGCGTGCGTCACGCCTTTGGCCGAGAGCGGCTCGTCGGCGGCGATCAGGCATCCGCTGGTTCCCGGCATGTCCGCGACGTCGGCCGCCCGGTACGCCAGCCCGACGACCGCCGAGGACGCCAGGTCGATCCGGCCCGCGGCCGCCGACGCCGCCGGGACGACCGGCTCCAGCAACCGCCGGGCCGCCGGCGCGGGGACGGCGAGCACGACGGCGTCCACGTCGAGCGCCTCGGGCCGTGAGGCCGGTCCGAGCTCCAGGCGCCAGCCCCCGGTGTCCCGAGGGGCACCCTCGTCTCCGCGGGGGCCCCGAAGGTGCCCCTCGGAGCCGTTCCCGGCGGCGGGGCCGCGGGCGGCGGAGCGGCGGTGCAGGGACCGGACGGTGACGCCGGTGCGCACCGTCGCCCCGCCGGCGGCCGCCAGCGCCGCGATCAGCTCCCGGTACCCGCCGCGGACGGCGCCGAACACCGGCCCGGCCAGCGTTCCGGCCCGCTGCCCGCTCTCGGCCATCCCGGCGCCCGCGGCCTCGGTCAGCGACCCGGCGCCGGCATCCAGCGCGGCGGCCAGCGCGGGCGCTGTGGCGCGCAGCCCGAGCGCGTCGACCCGGCCGGCGTACACCCCACCGAGCAACGGGTCGGCGACCCGGTCGACGATCTCCGGTCCGAACCGCTCGCGCAGCAACGCGCCGAGCGCGACGTCGGAGCCCGGTTCCCAGGTCAGCGGCCGGGACGGCTCGGCGGCCACCCGGGCGAGGTCGCCCGGGGAGAGCACCCCGTCCAGCGCGGCGTCGGGACCGGGGACGCCCATGAGCGTCCCGCGGGGCAGCCCGACCGTGCGCCCACCGGCCCGGATCGTCGCGGTGGCCGCGGTGGGGTGGGTCAGGGCGTCCGACCGGCCGAGCTCGCTGAGCAGGTCGGTGAACTCGGGGCGGCGGACCAGGAACGCCTCGGCGCCGACGTCGAACGGCGTCCCGGCCAGGTCGACCGTGTGCAGCACGCCGCCGAGCCGGTCCCGCTGCTCGAGCACCACGATCTCCGCGGACGGGCCGAGCCGCGTCCGCAGCCGGTGCGTCGCGGCCAGCCCGGAGATCCCGCCGCCGACGACGGCGACCCTGGGCACCGGCGTCATCCGAGCGGCTGGCGGTGGACCGTCTCGACGGTCCGGGTGATCACATCCGGGTCGGTCTCCGGGAGCACGCCGTGCCCGAGGTTGAACACGTGCCCCGGGCAGCGGGTGCCCTCGGCGGCGATCCGGGTCACCTCGGCGTCGACCGCGTCCTGGCCGGCGAACAGCACGGCCGGATCCAGGTTGCCCTGCACCGGCACCGCGCCGCCGGACCGCCGCGCCGCGACGTCCAGCGGGGTCCGCCAGTCGACGCCGATCACGTCCGCGCCGGCCTCGGTCATCGCGCCGTACAGCTCGGCGGTGCCGACCCCGAAGTGGATCCGCGGGATCCCGGCGTCCGCCAGCGATCCCAGCACGGTGGCCGAGTGCGGCAGCACGAACTCGCGGTAGTCCCGCTCGGACAGCGCGCCCGCCCACGAGTCGAACAGCTGGACGGCGTCCGCCCCGGCCTCGACCTGGCGGCGCAGGAAGGTGCCGGTCAGCTCGGCCAGGTGGGCCATGAGCGTGTGCCAGACCGCCGGCTCGGAGCGCATCAGCGCCTTGGTCTTCTCGTGGTTGCGGCTCGGGCCGCCCTCGATCAGGTAGGACGCGAGCGTGAACGGCGCCCCGGCGAAACCGATCAGCGGGGTCTCCCCCAGCTCGGGCAGCAGCAGGCCGATCGCCTGCGCCACCCGGTCGGCCTGCTCGGGGGCCAGTTCGGGCAGCGCCTCGACATCGGCCGCGGTGCGGACCGGCTGGTCCAGCACCGGGCCGGTCCCCGGGACGATGTCGACCCCGACCCCGGCCAGGTACAGCGGCACCACGATGTCGGAGAACAGGATCGCCGCGTCCACCCCGTGCCTGCGCACCGGCTGCAGGGTGATCTCGCAGGTCAGGTCCGGGGTCAGGCAGGCCTCGAGCATCGCGTTGCCCTCCCGCAGCGCGCGGTACTCGGGCAGCGAGCGCCCGGCCTGGCGCATGAACCACACCGGCAGCCGGGACGGACGGCGGCCGTGCACGGCGTCCAGGAACGGGGAGCCGGTGAGGTCACGGCGCGCCGGCGGGGCGGCGGAACGACCGGAGAGGGTGCCTGCTGTCATGACCGCGCCATCCTCCCACGAGCGCCGGGCACCGCGCGCGGGCGCCCGGCGCGCCTGACCGGCCGGGCCCGGGCGGCCGCCTAGAGTTCCCCGCCGTGCCGGACCCGATCCCCCCACCACCGCTGTTCCGCCGGGCAGTGGACTCGCTCTCCGCCCCGGCGCCGCGACCGGAGCTCGTGGTGCGCCCGCTGGAGGCGCCGCCGCGGCTGGCCCCGTTCAGCTGGGCGACCAGCGTGGAGGCCGACATCGTGCACCGCGGCGACGGCACCGACGACCTGGACGAGCCGGACACCTCCGGTCGGCTGATCCTGCTGCACGACCCGGAGGGCCAGGACCGGTGGCAGGGCACCTTCCGGCTGGTGTGCTTCGTGCAGGCCCGCCTGGAGCCCGAGCAGCTCGGCGACGACATGCTCCCCCGGATCGGGTGGTCCTGGCTGACCGACGCGCTCGAGCAGGCCGGCGCCGGGTTCACCGCGCTGGGCGGCACCGTCACCCAGACGTCGTCGGTGCGGTTCGGCGGGCTGCAGGAGGGGGCCGGATCGGAGGACCCCCGGGAGGACGACGTCGAGCTGCGGGCCTCCTGGACGCCTACGGAGAGCGACGCCGACCTGTCCCGACACGCCGTGGCGTTCGGCTCCCTGGTCGCGACCGCAGCGGGACTGCCGCCCATCGGCGCAGTACCCTTGAGTCGGTCGCCGAGCTGATTACCGCAGGTCAGCAGCACGCACCTGAGAACGATCACCCATCTGAGTGGGACCGCACCCACACACGTGTAACTTCTGCGGTCAGAAGTTCGAATGCACACGCGACGTTAGGCCGCATGGAGGGATACCATCTCCCTCATGGCACCCACCCGGGCGGCCGAGCGCCACTCTCCGTCCCTCGGGTTCCGGTGTTGGTCGGGGGCTGACGACCGACTCCAGGAAGGTTGACGACGTGGCTGTACTTGGCCAGCAAGCGCCCGCGCAGGGCCCCGGCGGTAATGCCGCCGGTAGCGCTCCGATCGGCGGGGCGGTGCTCTCTCCGGGAGTCGTTCCGCACCCCCGGGAAGAGCTGTTCACGGTGCTCGTCGTGGACGACCACCCGCTGCTGCGTGAAGCGATCGCCGGACGGCTCCGTTCGATGGGCGCCGGCACCGTGCACGAGGCCGCCTCGGTCACCGAGGCCCGGGCGCGTGCGCACCAGGCCGGTCCCTGCGACCTGGCCATCCTCGATCTGACCCTGCCGGACGGCAGCGGCCTGGACCTGGTCAGCGAGCTCCGCTCGCTGGGCTGGAACCGGCTGGTGGTGCTGGCGTCCTCGGACGACCCGTATGCCGTCCGGTCCGCCTTCCAGGCGGGCGCGCAGGCGTACCTGCTGAAGTCCGCCTCGCCGTCGGTCGTGACCGACGGGGTCAAGCGGGTGCTGGACGGCGGCGTCTACGCCGACCCGACGGTCGCCCCGCTGCTGGCCACAGGTTCTCGCGTGCCCGGTACCGACAACACCCCGCGCGAGCTGTCGGCACGCGAGGTCGAGGTGCTGCAGCTGGTCGCCGACGGCCAGTCGAACAAGGAGATCGGTGAGGCGCTGAACCTCTCGGCGCTGACCGTGAAGAGCCACCTCTCCCGGATCGGGCGCAAGCTCGGGACGGGGGACCGCGCCCAGATGGTGGCGCTGGCGATGCGCGCGGGAGTCATTCGCTGAATCAGGGAGCGGGAGTGACCGGCGGTACGGAGACCCGGCCGTCCGGTTCCGCATCCCCGGACACGGGTTCGACGGGCGCAGTACCCGATCCGGTGGCGCTGCTCCGGCCGGCCGACGGTCTCCCCCCGGTGACCGCCTCCGCGGAGGCGCTCGCCGGGGTCGCCGCGGCGATGGCCGCGGGCACCGGCCCGGTCGCGGTGGACGCCGAGCGCGCCTCCGGGTTCCGCTACTCGCAGCGCGCCTACCTGGTGCAGCTGCGACGCGCGGGAGCGGGCTCCGCGCTCGTCGACCCGATCCCGCTGGCCGGTGCCCTGGAACCGCTGGCCACCGCGCTGGGCGAGCCGGAGTGGGTGCTGCACGCCGCCTCCCAGGATCTGCCCTGCCTGGACGAGCTGGGCCTGCGCCCGGCGTCGCTGTTCGACACCGAGCTCGCCGGCCGGCTGGCCGGGCTCCCCCGGGTGGGCCTGGGACCGATGGTGGAGAACCTGCTCGGGCTGTCCCTGGAGAAGGGGCACGGCGCGGCCGACTGGTCCCGCCGGCCGCTGCCCGAGGACTGGCTGGTCTACGCCGCACTGGACGTCGAGGTGCTGATCGAGCTGCGGGACGTGCTGTCCGGGATGCTCGACGAGCAGGGCAAGCTCGAGTGGGCCCGCCAGGAGTTCGAGGCCGTCCGCACCGCCGGGCCGCCCGCACAGCGGGCCGAGCCGTGGCGGCGTACCTCCGGCATCCACAAGGTGCGCAAGCCCCGCCCGCTGGCCGCGGTCCGCGAGCTGTGGCAGGCCCGCGACTCGCTCGCCGCGGAACGCGACGTCGCGCCCGGCCGGGTGCTGCCGGACGCCGCGATCGTGGACGCCGCGGTCCGCAACCCCGACTCCGCACAGGCGCTCGCCGGGCTAGCGGTGTTCCGCGGCCGCTCGCAACGACGGCTGGCCCGCTACTGGTTCGACGCCCTGCGCCGGGCCGCCGCGCTGGCCGACGACGAGCTGCCGCACAGCTCCGCCGCGACCGACGGGCCGCCGCCGGTGTCCCGCTGGGCCGACCGGCAGCCGGACGCCGCCGCCCGGCTCACCGCGGCCCGCGCGGCGCTGGCCGCGGTCTCCGAGTCGCACGACGTCCCGGTGGAGAACCTGCTGCAGCCCGACCTGCTGCGCCGGCTCTGCTGGACCCCGCCCGCCGACGGCGACACGGCCGGGGCGCTGGCCGCCGGCGGGGCCCGGCCGTGGCAGGTGGAGCTGCTGGGCCCGCTGCTGGACGAGGCGCTGCACCCGCGCGAGACCTGATCCCGGCCCCCGCACCCGCCCGGGACCGGCCGGCCGCGGCCCGCCCTGCCGAAGTGCAACTCAGCGCGGGTCGATCGTCGCCGAACGCTGCGCCGCGTCCCGTCGGGGATCCGGCTCGTCGGTCCGTGCGAGCGCCGGGAGCAGGACCCGCACCTCGAGCCCGCCGCCCGGGACCGCTGCCCCCTCGACCCGCCCGCCGTGCGCTGTGGCGACGGCGCGCACGATCGACAACCCCAGGCCCGACCCGCGAGTGTGCGCGGTCCGCGCCACCGGGCCCCGCCGGAACGGCTCGAACAGCTCGGCCACCTGCTCGTCCGCCAGCTCTGGTCCGGACGAGGCCACCCGCAGCGTCACCCCGCCGGCGTCCGGCCCGGACCCGCACGCGGCGCAGCCGGTCTCGATCCAGCCGCCGTCCCGGTTGTGGCGCACGGCGTTCTCCAGCAGGTTCGCCACCAGCCGGCGCAGCAGGACCTCGTCACCCCGGGTCGGGGCGGGCCGGGGGTCGGTCCGGACGGTGAGCAGTCGGGCGGTGGCGTCGCCTGCGACCTCCTCGAGCTCGGCTGCGAGCACCGCGGCGAGATCCACCGGTGCCCGGTCGGCCTCGGGCAGCGGGCCGGTGGCCTCGGTCCGGGCCAGCAGCAGCAGGCCGGTCACCAGCTCGTCGCAGCGGCGCCCGGCGTCCCGCACGACCTCGGCCATCCGGCGCAGCTCGTCGGCGTCGGCGTCCGGGTCCTGCAGGGTCACGTCGATCTCGGTCCGCAGTACCGCCAGCGGCGTCCGCAGCTCGTGCCCGGCGTTGGCGACGAACCGGCGCTGGGCGTCGAACGCGGCCTGCAGCCGGTCGAGCATCGCGTCGAACGCCGCGGCCAGCTCGGCCACCTCGCCGCGGGCCGCGGCCAGCTCGAGCCGGGAGTCCAGCGAGCGGGCGGACAGCCGGGACGCGGTGTCCACCACCCGGGACAGCGGCTCGAGCACCCGCCCGACCAGCACCCACGCGGTCACCGCCCCGGCCACGACGACCAGTGGGAACGCGATCAGCCCGGCGCGCAGCACGTCGTCGCGGGCGGAGGCCGCGATCGCGTCCCGGGCGGTCTCGGCCTGCACCGCGACCCCGTTCACCTCGACGGTGCCCGGCAGCGCCGGCGTCCCGGCGACGGCCGCACCGACCAGCACCCAGCCCAGCCACAGCAGCAGCGCCGAGACCACCGCCACCAGCGCGGTGGCCAGCAGCGTCAGGCGCGGCCGGAGGCCGGACACGGGCTCACCCCGCGACGGCGCCGGACGCCGCACCGGCCGCGGGCACCCGGTACCCGGCCCCGACCACGGTGTCGATCATCCCGGGCTCGCCGAGCTTCTTGCGCAGGGTCATCACGGTGACCCGGACGGTCGTGGTGAAGGGGTCGGCGTTCTCGTCCCACACCCGCTCCAGGAGCTCCTCGGACGACACCACGGCACCGCCCGCGGCGAGCAGCACCTCCAGTACCCCGAACTCCTTGCGGGTCAGCTCCACCGGGGCCCCGGAGCGGCGCACCGTGCGCCGGGCCGGGTCCAGCACGAGGTCCCCGGCGGCGAGCGTCGGCGGGACGGCGGGGGTGGCCCGGCGGCCCAGCGCGCGGACCCGGGCGACCAGCTCGGGGAAGTCGAACGGCTTGGCCAGGTAGTCGTCGGCGCCCCGGGACAGGCCCTCGACCTTGTCGGCGAGCGTGTCACTGGCGGTGAGCATCAGCACCCGGGTGGTGCCGCCCGCGGCGACCAGCTCGTCGCACAGCTCGTCACCGCTGCGGCCGGGCAGGTCCCGGTCCAGCACCGCCACGTCGTAGCGGGTCACCGAGAGCTTCTCCGAACCGTCGTCGCCGTCGTAGGCGATGTCGACGGCCATCCCGTCCCGGCGCAGCCCGCGCGCGACGGCGTCGGCCATCGCCGGCTCGTCCTCGACCACGATCACCCGCATCAGGACTCCCGGAGCGCCTCGCCGGCCCGGTCGAACGACGGGACGGTGCTGATCATCCGCCCGCCCTCACCCGCGGCCGCCCACTCGGTGACCCGCCGGGCCACGTCCTGCTCGGTGAGGCCGGTGGCGGCCAGCACGTCGTCCCGGCTGCCGTGCTCCAGGTACTCCTGCGGCAGCGCGAGGTCGCGCTGGCGGACGTCCAGGTCGGCGTCCCGCAGCGCGTCGGACAGCGCCGAGCCGAACCCGCCGTGGGTGCCGCAGTCGGACACGGTGACCACGAGCTGGTGGTCCGCGGCCAGGGTGAGCAGCTCGCGGGGCACCGGCAGCACCCAGCGCGGGTCCACCACCGTGACGTCGACGCCCTGGTCGGCGAGCCGCCGGGCGACCGCCACCCCGAGCTGCCCGAACACGCCCACGCAGACCAGCAGCACCTGGGCCCGGCCGTCGGCCGGCTCGTGCAGCACGTCCACCCCCGCCGGGCCGTCCAGCCGGCGGGCCGCGGGCACGGACCCGACCACGGCGCCCTTCGGGTAGCGCAGCGCCGTCGGACCGTCGGTGACCGCCACGGCCTCCCGGAACTCCTCGCGCAGGGTGCCCTCGTCCCGCGGGGCGGCGACCTGCATGCCGGGCACGATCCCGAGCAGCGACAGGTCCCACATGCCGTTGTGCGAGGGGCCGTCGCTGCCGGTGACACCGGACCGGTCGAGCATCAGGGTGACCCGCTCGCGGTGCAGCCCCACGTCCATCAACAGCTGGTCGAAGCCGCGGTTGAGGAACGTCGAGTACAGCGCCACGACCGGGTGCCGCCCGGCCCGGGACAGCCCGGCCGCGGTGGCCAGGGCGTGCTGCTCGGCGATCCCGACGTCGATGATCCGGTCCGGGTGCGCGGCGGCGAACGGGGCGAGCCCGGTCGGGCCGAGCATCGCCGCGGTGATCGCGACGACGTCGCCGCGCCGGGAGCCCAGCTCGACGATCTCGGACGAGAACACGTCGGTCCAGCCGGTCTTCGGCGTCCCGGTCGGCTCGCCGGTGTCCGGGTCGAACGGCCCCGGACCGTGCATCTGCTCGGCCTCGTCGTTCTCGGCCGGCGGGTAGCCGTGGCCCTTGTGCGTCACCGCGTGCACGATCACCGGCCCGCCGAACCGCTTCGCCCGCCGCAGCGCCGACTCGACCTGGGCGATGTCGTGCCCGTCCACCGGTCCGAAGTACTTCAGGCCCAGGTCGGAGAACAGCTCCTGCGGGCTGACCGCGTCCTTGACGCCCGCCTTGATCGCGTGCAGGCCCGCGTACAGCGCGGGCCCGACGACGGGCGTGCCGCGCACGGTCTTCTTGCCGGCCTCCAGCACCCGCTCGTAGCCGGGTTGCAGCCGCAGCGACGCCAGCCGGTCGGCCAGCCCACCGATCGTCGGCGAGTAGGACCGGCCGTTGTCGTTGACGACGATCACGACGTTGCGGTCGCACCCGGCGGCGATGTTGTTCAGCGCCTCCCAGGCCATCCCGCCGGTCAGCGCACCGTCACCGATCACGGCGACGACGTGCCGGTCCCGGCCGGTCAGCTCGTTCGCCCGGGCGATGCCGTCGGCCCAGGACAGCGACGACGACGCGTGGCTGGACTCCACGTGGTCGTGCTCGCTCTCGGTCCGGCTCGGGTAGCCGGACAGCCCGCTGGTCTTCTTCAGCCGGTCCCAGCCCTCCTGCCGACCGGTCAGCAGCTTGTGCACGTACGCCTGGTGCCCGGTGTCCCAGACCAGGGTGTCCTGCGGGGACTCGAACACCCGGTGCAGGGCGATCGTCAGCTCGACCACGCCCAGGTTCGGCCCCAGGTGACCACCGGTGCGGGACACCGCTTTGATCAGGAAACCGCGGATCTCGGCCGCCAGCGCCGTCAGCTCCTCGGTACCGAGCCGGCGGAGGTCGGCCGGCCGCCGGATCTCGGCCAGCCCCCGGGTCGTCATCACGTGCTGCCTCCTCGCCGCCGCCCCACGCCCGCACGGGGACCCGCGCGGGCGGACCGGCATCGACTCGTCGGCCCCACTCTACGGAGCACTGCGCGGGCGGACCCGGCGGCAAGCACCGGGCGCGGCGGACGGCACCCGTCACCCGGACGGGGCCGCCGCCGCGTTCCGCACGTGATCGATTCCACACGACCGTCGTCACCAACCCCAGTTACGCATTCCACTCCCCTTTCCGAGATCGCTCCGAACTCCTCACGGATGGCTTTCCGCGCCTCGCGGCGTTCATTCACCAGCCCCAGTTGCGCACGACGACCCCTCCTCTCGATCACCAGGTCGATCACCGTTACCCGACGGTACGGCGACCGGGCCGACGCAATTCGCCGACGGCTCCACTGCCTCTCCGGCCGACTTTCTCCGGCCAGCCGGGAAAGCATCACCCGACCGTCACCGGAGAACAATCGGGGATTCACCATTGCGGACGCAACCATCACTCGTTCCGCCGCGCACGACCACCCGGTGTGACCAGATCATGTCGCCGAGCAGGTCGGGATCCGGCTGCGACGGCGGATCGATCACCGTGCGCGACGACGGACGTTAGGATCGGCGCCGACGCGGCGGTCCCGACCGGAGGGAGGGGAGATGGCGGCAGCGCTCCCGGTCCCGTTCCACCGGGTCTCCCGCTGGCCGGTCTGGTCGATCCCGCCGCGGCTGCTGGGGGCCGTCCTGGCGGTGGAGCTGCTCGCGCTGTGCCTGATCGTCGCGGGCGCGCTGAACCCGCCCCCGCTCGACCACCGGACGCTGGTCCTGCTGATCACCCTGGTCGTGGCGGGGGTGGCGCACACCGAGATCGTCTCCGGGGTCGAGCGGGTGCGCCGCTACACCGCCGAGACCCACCACGTGAACCTGACCTCGGTCTGGACGTTCTCCTCGGCGCTGCTGCTCCCGCCGGTACTCGGCGCGCTGGTGGTGGTGATCGTCTACACCCACCTCTACGTCCGGGTGCTGCGGCCGGTCCCGCCGCCGGACCGCCGCCCGGTGTTCCGCGAGGTCTTCAACGCGGCCACGGTCGTCCTGGCCGTGCACGCCGCCGCCGGGATGCTCGCCGCGACCCGGCCCGGCGAGCTCTACGGCACGCTGCCCGGCACCGTCGCGCTGGCGCTGGCGCTGCTCACCTACACCGTGGTGAACACCTGCCTGGTGCTCGGCGTGGTCGCGATGGCCAGCCCGGACACCCGGATCCTGCGGGTCCTGTTCACCGGCGACGAGGTCGTCCTGGAGCTGGCCACACTCTGCCTGGGTGCGCTCACCGCCGGGGCGCTGGCCGCCACCGGCCCGCTCGTGGCGTCGCTGGCGGTGCCGCCGATCCTGGCCCTGCACCGCACGATCCTGGTCCGTCAGCTGCGCGAGCGGGCGGACACCGACGCCAAGACCGGCCTGCTCAACCACGCCGCCTGGCACCTGCGGGGATCGCACGCGCTGCAGGACGCCGAGCGCGAGCGGCGGCCGGCCGCGCTGCTGATCCTGGACCTGGACCACTTCAAGGAGATCAACGACACACACGGCCACCTCTACGGCGACCAGGTGCTGGCCGCGACCGCCCGGGTGTTGCGCGAGGAGCTGCGCGACCACGACCTGGTCGGCCGGTTCGGCGGTGAGGAGTTCGTGGTGCTGCTCCCCCGGCTGTCCGGGCACGACGGTCACGACGAGGTCCGGCAGATCGCCGAGCGGCTGCGCCGGCGGGTCTCCGGGTCCCCCTCCGCCGCACGGGGCGCGGTGGACGGGCCCCCGGACGGGCTGTACCGCGGCGGGCTGGGGATCACGGTCTCGATCGGCGGGGCGGTGTTCCCGGCCGACAGCACGGCGATGACCGGCCTGCTCGAGGTGGCCGACGCCGCCCTCTACGACGCGAAGCGGGCCGGCCGGGACACCGTCCGGGTCGGCCGACGGTTCCCGGTCCCCGAACAGGCCCCGGGGCAGGTCCCCGACCAGCACTGACGGCCCGGCGCGGGGGCCGGCTCAGTCCGCCTGGGACCGGTCGCCGTCCAGCGTCCCGGCGTCGCCGCCGAGCCGCACCCGGTTGCGCCCCGCCCGTTTCGCCTCGTAGAGGGCGTAGTCGGCGACCTGCATCAGGTCGTCGAGCGTCTCGCCGTCCAGCCCCTGCAGCGCGGCGCCGACCGAGATACTGAGGTCGCCGATCGTCGTCGACGGGCCGGCGCCGGCGGGGTCGGGATGCACCGCGAGCGCGCGCACCCGGCGCCGGATCCGCTCGGCCGCGGCGTGCGCCTGCGCACGGCCCTCGAGTCCGCGCGGCAGGCCTGCCAGCAGCACCACGAACTCCTCGCCGCCGAACCGGCCGACCGCGTCGCCGTCCCGGACCTCGGCGAGCAGGCTGCCCGAGACCGCGGCCAGCACCTCGTCGCCGGCCAGGTGGCCGTAGCCGTCGTTGACCGCCTTGAAGTGGTCCAGGTCCAGGATCAGCACCCCGACGGACCCGCGTTGCCGCCGCGCCCGGACCGTCGCCCGGTGCGCCCGGCCGCGCCAGGCGGCGGCGGTGAGCAGGCCGGTCTTGGCGTCGGTGTTCGCCCGCTCCTCCAGCTGACGGATGAGCACGGCCCGGTGCAACACCAGCAGTGGCGGCAGCACCAGCAGCACCAGCAGCGGCTCCCGGGTCGCGGCGAGCGCGGCCAGGACCGCCAGGCAGAGCGTCGCCCCCTCCAGCACGTGGTCGTCGAGGTCGCCGAGCACCTCCCGCAGCGCGAACCGGCGCCCCGCACCGAGTGCCAGCGCCAGCGCCACCAGCACCTGGTTGACCAGCACGTAGCCGGCCATCGCCGCGAGCAGGACGGCGATGCCGGCCAGGGTCCCGACCGCTCCGCCCCCCGGCACGGCCGCGATCCGCCCCGCGGGCAGCAGCGCTGCGGCGGCCGTGGCCGCCAGCACGACCGTCGCGGTGGTGTAGACGTGCCGGTAGAGCGCGGCCCCGGCCGGCCGCCAGACCCGCCACCAAAGGTGGACGTAGATCCCGGCCACCACCAGCCCGGCCAGCGGTCCCGGCAGCAGCAACGCCGCGGCGAAGGTCCAGACGCTGGACAGGTCGAAGTAGGAGCTGTGCGCCACCCGGCGCCGGACCCGCTCGATGCCGGTCGCCAGCTCGGTGTGCAGCACGCCCAGCGCGACCAGCCCGGCCGCGCCGAGTGCGGCCGTGCCGGTGGCACGGGTCGCGGGCAGCAGGACCAGCCCGACGGCCACCAGGGTCACCGCCGCGGTCTCCACGACCAGCAGCAGGACCAGCAGCGGGCCGGGCAGACCCCGGATCGGCCAGTCCCGGGCGCCCCCGGGGCTCCTCCGTGACGCCCTCACCACACCGGCCCCCCAGCAGCCGCGCACCACCCGGAGAGCCGGACGGATCGGACGAAACCCTGCAGAGATGTCACCCGAACGGGTACACTGAACCACGAAATGTCGCGGAGAGTGACGGTCGGGTACGGTCCGGCCACCCGTGCGCGACCACCGGCACGTCCCGGTCGACGAACCGGACGGCGCGGCCGCAGCGTCGCGCGGATCACGACAGGAGGTGACGACGTGCGCAACCGCGGCTGGTGACCCCCACCCATCCCGGCATCCTGCACGGTTCCCGCAGGCCCCGTCATCCGGCCGCCTCCGCCGCGGCGCCGGACCGGCCGAGCCGGGACACCCCGAAGGCGAGCACCACCCCGGCCGCCCCGGCGATCCCGAGCGCCGTGGCGGGCTCGGACCACTGCGCCAACAGCCCGCCGAGCAGCACCGCGACTCCCTGGGTGGCGACCAGCCCGGAGGCGGCCACCCCGGTCGCGCCGCCCCGCACGCCGGTCGGCGTCGCCAGGGCGAACCCGGACTGGGCCAGCACCAGGCAGGCCGTCGCGCAGGCCCCGGACACCGCCCAGAGCGCGGCCGCCGACCACAGCCCGGGCGCCAGCGGGGTCAGCGTGAGCGGCACCGCCGCACCGAGCGCCATCGGCAGGAGCCAGCGGTCACGGTCCCGGTACCGGGCAGGCACGGCGACGGCGCACACCGCCGCACCGACCACGCTGCCCGCCGGGTCGGCCGCCATCAGCAGGCCGGTCGCCGCCGGGCCGGCGTCGATCGTCACCGCGTAGGCGGCCGCGAGCGCCTCGGGCAGCACGAAGATGCCGGCCAGCCAGGCCGCCGCGGCGAGGTAGCGGCGGCGCGGGTGACGCAGCACGACGGCCAGCGCGGAGGGCACCGCGCCGGCGCGGGACCGCCACGACCGGCGGGCCGGGTTCCCGGACGTCCCGGAGGTACCGACCGCGCAGGCCGCCCGCAGCCCGGCCCGCACCACCAGCGCGGAGACCGCGAAGGTCGCCGCGTCGATCAGCAGCGCCCCGGTCGGCGTGACCGCGGCGACCAGCAGCCCCCCGCCACCGAACCCGGCCACCTGCGCGAGCTGGGTCGAGACCTGGCGCAGTGCGATGCCGCGGGCCAGCAGGTCCGCCGGCAACAGGTCCGGCAGCACCGCCGACCGGGCGGCCGCGTGCGGTCCGCCGAGCAGCACCGCCGGCACCAGCAGCGCGCAGATCAGCGACAGCCCCACGCCGGGCAGCGCCATCAGCGCGACCAGCCCGGCGCGGACCAGGTCGGTGGTCACCAGCACGGTGCGGCGCGGGAACCGGTCGGCCAGGTGCCCCAGCAGCAACCCGCCGAGCAGCGCAGGCAGGAACGTCAGCGCGTAGACCGCGGCCGAGCCGGCGACCGACCCGGTGCGGTCGAGCACCAGCACGGTGAGCGCGACCCGGGTGGCCTGGTCCCCCGCGACCGAGAGCACCTCGGCGCACCACACGGCGCGGAAGTCCCGGTGCCGGGCCAGCGCGCGCAGCCCGGCGCCGGGGCCACGACCGGCGTCCGCCGGACGTCCCCTGCCGCTGGTGGCCCTCGGGTACAACGGTTCCCTTCGACGTCACCGCCGGATCGGCCGTCACGACGGGCGGCACCGGAGCGCCGGCTCCGACCACCGGGGCCTCGTCGAGCCTATGTATACGTCGAGTCCTCCGTCAGGCCGGGCGTCGCAGCGCACCGGCGGACGGCACGCCGACGGCGACGAACGGCACGGTCAGGACCCCAGCAGGTCCGCGACGTGCCCGATCTCGTTCACGGTCCGCGGCTTGCGCATCCCGTCCCGCGCGCACACCACCCGGGTGAGGCCGACGTAGTCCAGCGGGAACGGCAGCGACCGGTCGATGCCGAGCACGGCCGCCAGGTAGGCGTTGAGCACCCCGGCGTGCGCGACCACCACGGCCGTCGACCGCCCGGGGTGCGCGGCGACGATCTCCTCCAGCGCGCTCCGCACCCGCCCGGTGAATGCCTCCGCATCGACATGCACCGGCAGGTGCCCGGCCCGCATCCGGGCGAAGGTCTCCGGATCGGCCTGCGCCATCTGCCCGATCGGGACGTACTCGGCCCGCTCGGCGTCGTACTCCCGCAGGTCGGCCCGGGTGGTCGCGGCCAACCCGCGGGCGGCGGCCAGCGGGGCCGCGGTCTGCACGGCCCGGCGCATGGTGCTGGTGTAGAGGGCGTCGACCGGTTCCCCGGCCAGCGCGTCGACCAGCCGGGTGGCCTGGGCGTGCCCGTCGGCGGTGAGGCCCGGGTCGGCGTGCGCGGTGGACCCGTTGCCGTCCACCCGCTCGGGCAACGCGTGCCGGACCAGGATCAGCAGCACCGGCTCGGCCCGCTCAGCCGGGGACGTGCTCGCCGTGACCGGCGCCGCGCAGGGCCGCCCGCAGCGCGTCGGCGTGCCCGTCCTGCTCCGCGGCGTCGACCTCGGTCGCGGCGTTGGCGAAGTCGAAGGCCCGCATGTCGTGCGCCGGGAACACGTGCACGTGCAGGTGCGGGACCTCGAACCCGGCGACCATCAGCCCGACCCGCGGTGGCGACCAGACCTCGCGCACGGCCAGGCCGACGGTCCGCGCGACCTGCATGAGGTGCGCGGTCAGCTCCGCGTCGGCGTCCACCCACTGGTCGATCTCGGCGCGCGGCACGACCAGCGTGTGTCCCGGCCCGAGCGGGTTGATCGAGAGGAACCCGACGCACTGCTCGTCGGACCACACGAACCGGCCCGGGATCTCGCCATCGATGATCTTCGTGAAGACGGTGCCCACGGCCGCGACCCTAGGGCATGGGGAGCGGCCGGGGTGGTTCGAACCTAGGCTGGACCCATGCCGCGCACGATCGCCACGAACACCTCCGTCGAGCGGGACGAGCTGCTGGAGTTCGTCCGCCCACGTCACAAGATGGTCCTGCTGACCACCCGTTCCGACGGCGGTGTGCAGGGCTCCCCGGTCACCGGCGGCGTCGACGACCGGGGCCGGATCATGATCTCGACCTACCCGGAGCGGGCCAAGTCCACGAACGTCGCGCGGGCCGGCCGGGCGTCGGTGGTCGTGCTGTCCGAGGAGTTCGACGGAGCCTGGGTCCAGGTCGACGGCGACGCCGAGCTGGTCACCCTGCCGGACGCGCTGGAGCCGCTGGTCGACTACTTCCGGGCGATCTCCGGCGAGCACCCGGACTGGGACGAGTACCGGCAGGCGATGAGCGACCAGGGCAAGGCGCTGATCCGGATCACCCCGACCCGCTGGAGCCCGATCGCGACCGGTGGCTTCCCCGCCCGGTTCGCCGACTCCTGAACCGGGCGGTCACCGGACCCTCGGTGAGGGCCGGCGCGGGCGGGCCGTGCCCGACTGGGAGGATCGACGGCTCCGCGGGCATCCCGCGGTACATGCGGCAACGGCGCCCGCCGGAGATAGGTTGAGCGCGCACGCGGCCGGTGGCCGGGTCGCGAGGAGAGGACAGTGAGCATGCAGCCCTGGCCCGGGCACGCGTACCCGCTGGGTGCCAGCTACGACGGCACCGGCACCAACTTCACGCTGTTCTCCGAGGTCGCCGAGCGGGTCGAGCTGTGCCTGTTCGATCCGGACCCGGACGCCCCGGACGGCCTGGCCGAGACCCGGGTGACGCTGAGCGAGGTCGACGGGTTCGTGCACCACGGCTACCTGCCGAACATCGAACCGGGCCAGCGCTACGGCTACCGGGTGCACGGGCCCTACGAGCCGGCCGAGGGCCTGCGGTGCAACCCGAACAAGCTGCTGACCGATCCCTACGCCAAGGCCCTGGACGGGCCGGTGGACTGGGACGAGGCCGTGTTCGGCTACCACTTCGGCGACGCCGACTCGCGCAACGACACCGACTCGGCGCCGTACGTGCCGAAGTCGGTGGTGGTGAACCCCTACTTCGACTGGGGCTCGGACCGCCCGCCGAAGATCCCGTACAACGAGACCGTCGTTTACGAGGCGCACGTGCGCGGGCTGACGGTCCGGCACCCGGACGTCGAGGAGGAGCTGCGCGGCACCTACTCCGGCGTCGCGCACCCGGCGATGATCGAGCACTACAAGCAGCTCGGCGTCACCGCGGTGGAGCTGATGCCGGTGCACGAGTTCGTGCAGGACCACCACCTGATCGACAAGGGCCTGTCGAACTACTGGGGCTACAACACGATCGGCTTCCTGGCCCCGTACCACGGCTACTCTTCCGGGGCGGTCCGCGCCGGGTCGCAGGTGCCGGAGTTCAAGGCGATGGTCCGCGAGCTGCACGCCGCGGGCATCGAGGTGATCCTCGACGTCGTCTACAACCACACCGCCGAGGGCTCGGACATGGGCCCGACGCTGTCCTTCCGCGGGATCGACAACCACGCCTACTACCGGCTGGTCGACGACGACCCCCGCTACTACATGGACTACACCGGCACCGGGAACTCGCTGAACGTCCGGAACCCGCACACCCTGCAGCTGATCATGGACTCGCTGCGGTACTGGGTGACCGAGATGCACGTCGACGGGTTCCGGTTCGACCTCGCCTCCACCCTGGCCCGCGAGTTCTACGACGTCGACCGGCTGTCCACGTTCTTCGACCTGGTCCAGCAGGATCCGGTGATCTCGCAGGTCAAGCTGATCGCCGAGCCGTGGGACGTCGGCCCGGGTGGCTACCAGGTCGGCAACTTCCCGCCGCTGTGGACCGAATGGAACGGCAAGTACCGGGACACCGTCCGGGACTTCTGGCGCGGCGAGGCCGGCACCCTGGGCGAGTTCGCGTCCCGGATCACCGGCAGCTCGGACCTCTACCAGGGCGACGGCCGGCGGCCGCTGGCCTCGATCAACTTCGTGACCGCGCACGACGGTTTCACCCTGGCCGACCTCGTCTCCTACAACGAGAAGCACAACGAGGCCAACGGCGAGGACGGCAACGACGGCGAGAGCCACAACCGGTCCTGGAACTGCGGCGTCGAGGGCACGACCGACGACGAGGCGGTGCTGGAGCTGCGGGCCCGCCAGCAGCGCAACTTCCTGGCCACCCTGCTGTTCTCGCAGGGCACCCCGATGCTCCTGCACGGCGACGAGATGGGTCGCACCCAGGGCGGCAACAACAACGTCTACTGCCAGGACAACGAGATCTCCTGGCTGGACTGGAAGCTCGCCGGCGAGCACGAGGACCTGACCGGCTTCACCGCGGGCGTCGCGGCGCTGCGGGCCGCCCACCCGGTGTTCCGGCGTCGCCGGTTCTTCGCCGGGCGTCCGATCGGGCGGCGCCGCAAGGACGCGCTCTCCGACATCGGCTGGTTCACCCCGGCCGGGCGCGAGATGACCGAGGAGGACTGGGACAACGACCTCGGCCGGGCCGTCGTGGTGTTCCTCAACGGCGAGGGCATCGCCGACGTCGACCAGCGCGGCCAGCGGATCACCGACGACTCGTTCCTGCTCTGTTTCAACTCCTACTGGGAGGACATCGACGCCACCCTGCCGCCGGAGGAGTTCGGGTCGGCGTGGGAGGTCGTCGTGGACACCCACTCGGGCCAGGTGCACCCGCCGAGTGCCGCCGGGCAGAACGGGGTCGAGCTCGATCCGGTGTCGGCCGGCTCGGTGCTCACCCTGCCCGCACGCTCCCTGCTCGTCCTGCGATCGAAGGGCTGACCCGCTCCCCGATGTCCACGCCGCCCGCACCGCGCACCCGTCTCCCCGGCTCCACCTACCGGCTGCAGCTCTCGGCCGACCGCACGTTCGCCGACGCGCAGGCGATCACCGGCTACCTGGACCGGCTCGGCATCGGCGCGCTGTACGCGTCGCCGCTGCTGGCGTCGGGCACCGGCTCGAACCACGGCTACGACGTCGTCGACCCGACCCGGATCTCGGCCGAGCGTGGCGGTGAGGACGGGCTGCGGGCCCTGCTCGGGACGTTGCGCGAGCACGGCCTGAACCTGCTGATCGACATCGTGCCGAACCACGTCGGCATCGCGCGGGCGGCGGAGAACCCGTGGTGGTGGGACGTCCTGACGCACGGCGAGGCGTCGGCGTACGCGCGGCACTTCGACATCGACTGGGGCGCCGGACGGCTGCTGCTGCCGGTGCTCGACGCCGACGAGGCGGGAGCGCTGGAGAAGCTCTCGGTCGTGGGTGACGAGCTCCACTACCACGAGCACCGTTTCCCGATGGCGCCCGGAACGGGCGAGGGCACCGCGCAGGAGGTGCACGACCGGCAGCACTACCGGCTGGTGTCGTGGCGGCGCGGCGCGGCCGAGCTGACCTACCGGCGGTTCTTCGACGTCTCCGACCTGGCCGCGGTGCGGGTCGAGGACCCGGAGGTCTTCGCCGACACGCACCGCACCGTGCTGGACCTGCTGCACGGCGACGACACGGTCGTCGGGCTGCGGGTGGACCATCCGGACGGCCTGGCCGACCCGGGCGGCTACCTGCGCCGGCTGCGCGCCGGGATCGGCGAGGACCGCTGGCTGCTGGTGGAGAAGATCCTCGGCAGTGTTGATGCTCGTTCCGCTGGCGCTCCTCTCGGCGGCGAGGACCTGCCCGCGTCCTGGCCGGTGGACGGCAGCACCGGCTACGACGCGCTGCGCGAGATCGGGGGCGTGTTCGTCGACCCGGACGGCGCCGGGCTGCTCACCCAGTTCGCCGCCGAGCACACCGGGCACAAGCCCTCCGCGCACGCCGTGGAGGACGACGGCCGGCACCTGGTGGCCCGGGAGGTCCTCCTCGCCGAGGTGCACCGGATCGCCGACGCCTTCCGGGCCGGTCCCGGCGCCGACGCCGTCGGGACCGGGGTCGAGCTGTCCGGCGTCACCGCCGAGGACCTGCACGACGCGGTCGCCGAGCTGCTCTGCGGGTTCCCGGTCTACCGCTCATACCTCACCCCGGACGCGCCGGAGGGCCGGGACTCGGCGGACACCGCGCTGTCGGTCGCCCGCACCCGCCGCCCGGACCTGGCCGCGGTGCTCACCGGGCTGCACGCCGCGCTGGTCAACGACCCGGCCTCGGAGTTCGCCACCCGGCTGCAGCAGACCTCCGGGATGGTGACGGCCAAGGGCGTCGAGGACACCGCCTTCTACCGGTACAACCGGTTCGTCGCGCTGAACGAGGTGGGCGGCGACCCGGCCCGGTTCGGTGTCTCCCCCGCCGCGTTCCATGCCGGGCTCGCGCACCGGGAGGCCGCCTGGCCCCGGACGATGACCACGCTGTCCACGCACGACACCAAGCGCTCGGAGGACGTGCGGGCCCGGCTCGCGGTGCTCGCCGAGCGCCCGGCCGACTGGACCGAGCGGGTACGCCGCTGGTCGGTGCGCCACCCGCTGCCGGACCGGTCGCTGGAGCTGCTGGCCTGGCAGACGCTGGTCGGTGCCTGGCCGATCTCCGCCGAGCGGCTGGCCGGCTACCTGGGCAAGGCCTCGAAGGAGGCCAAGCTGGTCACCAGCCACACCGCCGACCGCGCTGCCGTCGCCGAGATCGACGAGGCGGTCGCCGCCTGGCCGGCCGCGGTGCTCGCCGACCCCGAGCTGGTCGCCGAGATCGGGGCGTTCGTCGACGGGATCGCCGGCCCGGGCCGGTCGAACTCGCTGGGCCAGAAGCTGCTGCAGCTGGCCGGTCCGGGCGTGCCGGACATCTACCAGGGCACCGAGCTGTTCGAGTACTCGCTGGTCGACCCGGACAACCGGCGCCCGGTCGACATCGCCGAGCGGGACCGGCTGCTGGAGCGGATCGACGCCGGCCTGCAGCCCCCGGTGGACGCCGAGGGCGGCGCGAAGCTGCTGGTCACCGCCGCTGCGGCCCGGCTGCGCCGGTACCGCCCGGAGCTGTTCACCGGGTACCGGCCGCTGCCCGCCCAGGGCCCGGCCGCCGAGCACGCCGTGGCCTTCTCCCGGGGTGGTGGCGCGCTGGTCGCCGTGGCCACCCGGCTGCCGGAGGGCCTGGACCGGCGCGGCGGCTGGGCCGACACGGCGCTGCCGCTGCCCGACGGGGCCACCGACTGGCACGACATGATCGCGAACCGCCCGGTCGGCAGTGCTGCGCCGCGCCTGGCGGACCTCCTGGACCGCTGCCCCGTAGCCCTCCTGGTCCGCCCGACCTGACCCTCCCGCCCTTCCCTGCGTCAGGGCTCCACTGCGCGGGCGGGGATCACGTGGACGGCGGCCTCCTCGGCGGAGGCTCCGGCGCCGTCCACACCGGCGTCGCCCGCGGCCAGGGCCGCGGCGCCGCCGTCGACGGTGAGCCGGCCGGCTCTGGTGTCCCCCACCTCGTCGTCGCGCAGCTCGCCGTCGGTGCCGCGGGTGTCGCCGAGCCCGTCGTCGCCGTCGCCGTCGGGGTCGTCGTCGCCCCAGCTCTCCGGGAGCTCGTCGGCGAGGCGATCGGCGAGGGACTCGTGATCGCGGCAGTTCCACGGCCGCTCCGGCGGTGAGTAGCCCTCGTCGAGGACGTCGGTGACACCCCCGTACTCCAGGGTGTCCCCGGGCTGGAGCTGCGCGTATTGGTCGACGTCGTCGTCGGCATCCGAATCGCTCATCGGGGCAGGGTAGAACGGGTGGGCGCCCGAGCGTGAGAGTCGCCACCCCGGCCCGGGCGGGCGGACCCCCCGGACGGTGCGGAAGGATCGTCAGCCGTGACGGAGTTCGCCGTATGGGCCCCCGACCGGAACCGGGTCAGCGTCGTGATCGGCGACGACCGGGTGCCGCTGCAGCCGGCCCCGGGCGGCTGGTGGCGCGCCGAGCTGCCCGACCACGGGCACGGCACCGATTACGCCTTCCTGCTCGACGACGAGTCGGGCGGGTGGGAGGGGGCACTGCCCGACCCGCGGTCGCGCTGGCAGCCGCGCGGCGTGCACGGCCGTTCCCGGGTCTACGACCACGACGCGTTCTGGTGGACCGACGACGCCTGGACCGGCCGCACCCTGGCCGGCTCGGTGCTCTACGAGTGCCACATCGGGACGGTCACCGACGAGGGCACCTTCGACGCCGCCATCGGCCGGCTCGACCACCTGGTCTCGCTCGGGATCGACCTGATCGAGCTACTGCCGATCAACGCCGTCGACGGCCCGGTGAACTGGGGCTACGACGGCGTCGGCTGGTACGCGGTGACCGGGAACTACGGCGGCCCGGACGCGTTCAAGCGGTTCGTCGACGCCGCGCACGCTCGCGGCCTGGGCGTCGTCCTCGACGTCGTCTACAACCACCTGGGCCCGTCGGGGGCCTATCTGGACCGGTACGGCCCGTACTTCGCCGGCTCGAACATCTGGGGGCCGTCACTGAACCTGGACGGCCCCGGATCGGACGAGGTCCGCCGCTACGTGATCGACAACGCGCTGATGTGGCTGCGCGACTTCCACGTCGACGGGCTGCGGATCGACGCGGTGCACGCGCTGCGCGACACCCGCGCCCAGCACGTCCTCGAGCAGCTGGCCGTCGAGGTCGCCGCGCTGGAGTGCCACGTCGGGCGGCCGCTGTCGCTGATCGCCGAGTCCGACCTCAACGACCCGAAGCTGATCACCGCCCGGGAGGGCGGCGGGTACGGCCTGACCGCCCAGTGGTGCGACGACGTGCACCACGCACTGCACGCGGTGCTCACCGGCGAGGACCAGGGCTACTACGGCGACTTCGCCGAGGCCGGGCTGAACGGGCTGGCGCACGTGCTGACCCGCGGGTTCCTGCACGAGGGGACCTGGTCGTCGTTCCGCGGGCGCAGTCACGGGGCGCCGCTCGACACCGCGCGGATCCCGGGCAGCCGGCTGGTCACCTACCTGCAGAACCACGACCAGATCGGGAACCGGGCCACCGGCGACCGGCTCACCCAGACGCTCTCCCCCGGTCTGCTGGCCTGCGGCGCGGCGCTGCTGTTCACGTCGGGCTTCACCCCGATGCTGTTCATGGGCGACGAGTGGGGCGCGCGGACACCGTGGCAGTTCTTCTCCCGGTTCGACGACCCGGCGCTGCAGCAGGCGGTCCGCGACGGGCGGCGCAGCGAGTTCGCCGAGCACGGCTGGTCGGACGCCGACGAGGTTCCGGACCCGAATGCGGCGTCGACCTTCACCGACTCCACGCTGGACTGGTCCGAGCCGGAGCAGGAGCCGCACGCCACCCTGCTGCGGATGCACCAGGAGCTGATCGCGCTGCGCCGGGCCTGGCCGGAGCTGTCCGACCCGTGGCTGGACGCCGTCGGTGTCGACGTGCACGAGCAGGCCCGCACGCTGGTGATCGCCCGCGGCTCGATGCGGATCGTGGTCAACCTCGGCGCCGAGCCGGTGACGCTCTCGCTCGGCGCGACGATCACCCGGATCCTGCTGGCGTCCGAGCCGACCCGCAGCGACGACGACTCGTTCACCGTCCCCGCCGAGGCGTTCGCCATCTGCCGCATCGCGATCTGACCGGCCGCGAGGGTCAGGGCCGCTTGTGCGGCATGACCAGCTCGGCGGTGTCGACGTGCACCGGCCACGGTGCCGCGGCCTCACCGCTCTCGCGCGGGCCCAGGTCCGTGGCCGGGACGTACTCCCCGCTCGCCGGATCCAGGCGGAAGGCCTGCAGCCGCGGCCCGTCGTCGACCCGCCAGAAGAACGGGACCCCCTGCTCGGCGTAGACACCCGGCTTGGCGCGACGGTCGAGGGTCACCGACGACGGCGACACCACCTCGACCACCAGGAGCACACCGCCCGGGTCGTAGCCGAAGTCGTGGTACGGGGTGCCCTGGTACACGACGGTCAGGTCCGGCACGTAGAGGCGCCGCAGTCCGGTGTGCACCCCCACGTTCTGCAGGAGATAGACATCGTCGGGAGCGCTGGCTCGGAGCACGTCGCAGACGACGCCCGTCCGCCACGCGTGATCGTCGCTCGGTGGAGGGACCACGTGCACCACCCCGTCGTGCAGCTCACGACGCAGGCCGTCGTCCGGTTCGAACCGCAGGTCGGCGGCCGTACGCGGCTCGTACTGATGTGGTGCCGCCATCGCCGACCTCCCCGCGGGTTCGTCGGCCGGATACTACGCGGCCGCGACCACTCGCCAGGAGTGATCGCGGCCGGCAGGGTGCTGCGGAGGCTCAGATGAGGCCGAGCTTCTGCACCGCCTCGCGCTCCTCGACCAGCTCGGCGACGCTCGCGTCGATCTTGCCGCGGGAGAAGTCGTCGATCTCCAGGCCCTGGACGATCTTCCAGGAGCCGTTCTCCGAGGTGACCGGGAACGAGGAGATGATGCCTTCCGGCACGCCGTAGGAGCCGTCCGACGGGATCGCCGCCGAGGTCCAGTCGCCGGCCGGGGTGCCGTTGACCCAGTCGTGGACGTGGTCGATCGCGGCGTTCGCGGCCGACGCGGCCGAGGACGCGCCCCGGGCCTCGATGATCGCGGCGCCGCGCTTGGCGACGGTCGGGATGAAGTCGTTCTCCAGCCAGTCCCGCTCGACCTGCTCGGCGGCGGTCTTGCCGTTCACCTCGGCGTGGAACAGGTCCGGGTACTGGGTGGCGGAGTGGTTGCCCCAGATCGTGAGCTTCGTGATCTCGTCCAGCTCGACGTCCAGCTTCTTGGCCAGCTGGGCCAGCGCGCGGTTGTGGTCGAGCCGGGTCATCGCGGTGAACCGCTCGGCCGGCACGTCCGGCGCGGAGGCCTGGGCGATCAGGGAGTTGGTGTTGGCCGGGTTGCCCACGGCCAGCACGCGGATGTCGCTCGCGGCACCGGCGTTGATGGCCTTGCCCTGCGGGCCGAAGATGCCGCCGTTGGCCTCGAGCAGGTCGCCACGCTCCATGCCCTTGGTGCGGGGGCGGGCGCCGACCAGCAGCGCGACGTTCGCGCCGGAGAACGCGGCGGTGGCGTCGTCGTGGATGTCGATGCCGCGCAGCAGCGGGAACGCGCAGTCGTCGAGCTCCATCGCGGTGCCCTCGGCCGCCTTCACGGCCTGCGGGATCTCCAGCAGGTTCAGCTTGACCGGGGTGTCGGGCCCCAGCAGCTGCCCGGAGGCGATCCGGAAGAGCAGCGCGTAACCGATCTGGCCAGCGGCTCCGGTGACGGTGACGGAAACGGGGGTAGCAGACACGTCGCGGACCCTAGCCCGCTCGCCCGGAACGCGCCGCGACGGGGAGCACACGGATCGCTCCAGGTGGTGCGAAGCACAGCAGCAGGGCCCCCGGCACCGACCGCTGGTGTATCGTTGGTGTATGGCACGCACCAATATCGAGCTGGACGAGGAGCTCGTCGCCGAGGTGATGCACCGCTACGCCCTGCGTACCAAGCGGGAGGCCGTCGACCTGGCCTTACGTCGGCTGGTGGGGCCGCGCTTGTCGCCGGATTTCCTCGCCGGCCTGGAGGGCATCGGCTGGGACGGTGACCTCGACACGGCTCGCAGCTCCGACGTGGCCGAGATCTAGGTGCCCGACGCGTACGACGTGCCGTACCTGGTCGATTCCTCGGCCTGGATCGAGTACCTGCGCGCCACCGGCTCGCCGGCGAACGCGGAGGTGCGGCGGCTCCTGCGGACCGAACCGGAACGGGTCGCGACAACCGAACCCGTGATCATGGAGTTGCTTGCCGGCGCCTCCGACGCCGCCGTATTCGACAAGCTGGCGACGCTGACGTCGGGACTGCGCCAGCTGTCCCTCACACCGATGGTCGACTTCCACACGGCTGCGACGGCCTACCGCTCGGCACGGACCGGCGGTCGCACGGTTCGCAAGCTCCTCGACTGCGTGATCGCCGCGGTGGCGGTGCGGACCGGCGCCGTCCTGGTGCACCGGGACCGGGACTTCGATGAACTGGCCGAGGTCCTGCCCGACCTGTGTGTCGTGTCGTTGCGCTGACGCTCGCCGTACCGGACGTCGTCTGGCACATCGTCCGTCCCGAGCGCCTACCCTGCCGTCATGGCTGTGCAGCCGCGACCGGCCCGCGTCGAGGACGTGCACGCACTGGCCCTCGGCATGCCGCACGTGACCGTCGAGCGCGGGCCGAAGGGCAACGCGGTCTACCAGGTCGGGCGGAAGTCGTTCGTCTTCTTCCGCACCCCGCGGCCGGACGCCACCGACCCGGAGACCGGCGAGCGCCATCCGGACGTGATCGTGTTCTGGGTGGAGTCCGAGGCCGACAAGCTGGCGCTGGTCCAGGACCGGAGCACGCCGTTCTTCACGACCGCGCACTTCGACGGCCACCTCTCGGTGCTGGTGCGCGCGTCCCGGCTCGGTGAGCTGGGACGCGACGAGCTGGCGGAGATCGTGCAGGACGCCTGGCTCGCCCGGGCCTCGCCCCGCCGGCGGGATGCCTGGCTGGCCGAGCATCCGCCCGGGTAGCGGCCGCGCTGCTCCCGAGGTCCCGGGCTGCGGATCGCCGTGGACCCGAGCAGGGTCGGCGGAGGACCGCGCGTCCCGGCGGGGCCGGGAAGGGAGGACACCGTGAGCGAGCACGACGATCCCGGACCCCGGCCCGACCCGGGCGACGCACCCGGCGGTCGTCCGCCGTCCTGGCAGGGCGCGCCCGGCTACTCCGGGTTCGAGCCGGAGCGGTTCCCGCCGCACGCCCCGATGCCCGGCGCCCCGCCGTACCCGCCGGGCACCGAGCCGGAGCGCGCCGCGGTGTCCGACCGGCGTCCCGGACGGCCGGGCCTCGCCACGGTGCTGCCCCGTTGCGCGGCCGCGTCCGCGGGCTGGGTGGCGGTCGCGCTGCTGCTCGCGCTGGTCACCGGGGTGCCGTCCTGGCCGCTGCGGCTGCTCGCGCTGGCGCTGCCGTGGGTGCTGACGGTTGCCGCGCTCACCATCCCGGCACGGCGCGGCGCCCCCGGCCCCGGGCTGCTGGTCGCGCTGGCGTTCGCCCCGTTCTGGGTGCTGCACGCCATCGCCGTCGGCCTCCTCGGCTGGTGACGCTCCGGCTCCCCCGCGCCCCGGGACACCGCTGCCACGCCCGAGGGGCACCCTCGGGGCACCGGCAGAGACGAGGGTGCCCCTCGGGACACACCGGGATACGGGGTGCCCGAGCAACGGCCGGGTCAGCCGGCCGGGGCGATGTTGGCGTTGCGGTGCAGCACGTTGTCCGGGTCGTAGCACGCCTTGATCGCCGCGAGCCGCTCGTACTTCTCGTCGCCGTAGGTGGCGCGGATGCGGCCGGAGTCGTCGCCCATCATCGAGTTCACGTAGACGCCGGCCCGAACAAGTGCGGCGCCAGCGCGGCGTGTGTCCCCCGCACCCAGTCCCGCTCCGCCGGCAGGCCCGCGGCGTCCGGGGACAGCCCGACCAGGAACATCCCCAGCCGGGGGCTGCGGCCGCCGCCGAACGCGGTGGCGTCGTCGTCCACGGCCGAGTACGCACCGTCGAGGGTGTAGAGGTGCACCACCGTCATCGGCGAGACCTTGCGCGCCACCTGTGTGCTCAGCACCTCGATCGCCGCGTCGGTGAGCCCGGGCAGGTAGCCGCCCTTCTCGTAGCAGTGCACGCCCCAGTCGCTCGCCTCGTCGAACATCTGCTGCAGCGCGGTGAAGGGCATCGGCGTGCAGAACTCGAACAGCGGATCGAGGTCGGCGGCGCGGATCCGGTCCTGCACCGCCTCGGCGTCGTGGTCCGGCTGCGCACCGATGGTGCCGATCACCACGAGTGCCCAGCCGGGCCGGAACACCACGTCCTCGGGGACGAAGGGGGCGGGTGGGGCGTTCAGCGCGACGATCTGGAACCCGACCGTCGGAGGCAGGCCGGGGATCAGGTCCCGAGCCAGCCGCAGCACCGCGGGCCCGTCGTCGAGACCGAAGAAGAACATCCCGAACGAGATCATCGGGCCGACCGGGACCAGCGAGAAGTCGAACTCGGTGACGATCCCGAAGTTGCCCCCGCCACCGCGCAGCGCCCAGAACAGGTCGGGATGCTCGTCCGCCGACGCCCGCACGACCCGGCCGTCGGCCAGCACGACCTCCGCGGCGAGCAGGTGGTCGATCGTCAGCCCGCAGCGCCGGGTCAGCCACCCCATCCCACCCCCGAGGGTGATCCCGCCGATGCCGGTGTGCCCGATCTCGCCGACCGGTACGGCGAGCCCGTGCTCCTGGGTGGCGGCGTCCAGCTCCCGCAGCAACGCCCCGCCGCCGACCCGCACCCGCCGGGCCACCGGATCGACGACGACCGCGTTCAGCGCCCGGAGGTCGATCACCAGGGTGTCGTTCCCGGCCGAGAACCCGGCCGCGTTGTGTGCCCCGCCGCGCACCGAGACCTCCAGCCCGTGCTCGCGGGCGTACCCGAGGGCGACGACCACGTCCGGCACGTCGGCGCACTGCGCCACCAGCGCCGGGCGGTCGCCGATCGCGGCGTTCCAGACCCGGCGGGCCTCGTCGTAACCGGGCTCCCCCGGGACGACGACGGTGCCGTACAGCCGTGCGCGCAGGTCCCCGGTGTGGTCGACGGTGGCGGTCATGGTGGCCTCCCGGCCGGGGGCGGAGGTTCGTCCCCCGCCGCGGTCGGCCCACCGTGGCGCCGCGCGACGACCGTGTCACGGGGCAACCCCGGGATTTCGCCACGGTTGACGACGCGCCGCGAGCCACGGTGGGCCGGACGGCGCAGCCCCGTACCACCGGTGCGCGGGCTACCGGATCAGTCCCGGCGACGGGAGTCGATCACCCCGGTGTTGAACCCGGCCAGATGCAGCCCGCCTGCGAACCGCGCGTGCTCGACCTTGAGGCAGCGGTCCATCACGACCTCCATGCCGCCGGCCTCCGCGCGAGCGGCCAGATCGGCGTCGAACAGGCCGAACTGCAGCCAGAACGTCCGCGGACGGGGGTCCAGCGCGAGGACGTCGTCGAGGACGCTGCCGAGGTCCTCCGGCTTCCGGAACACGTCGACCAGGTCCGGCACCACCGGAAGCGCGTCCAGCGACGGGTAGACCGGCCGGCCGAGGATCTCGTCGGCGTTCGGGTTGACGAAGTACACCTCGAAACCGGTGGAGGCCAGCAGGTAGGTGGCGACGAAGTTGCTGGCCCGCGCCGGGTTCGCCGACGCACCGACCACCGCGACCGTCGTCGTGTCGCGGAGGATCTGCTGACGCTGCCAGGCGGGCGGGTTCTCCCAGGTGGTGGCTCCGGTGGCGGTCATCAGCCCTCCTTCGTCGCGGCCGCGAGGGCCTGGTCGAGATCCCAGATGATGTCGTCCGGATCCTCCAGGCCGACCGAGAGCCGGATCAGGTCCTCGGGCACCCCGGCCTGCTCGAGCTGGGCAGGGGTGAGCTGCTGGTGGGTCGTCGAGCCGGGGTGCAGCACCAGGGTCCGGGCGTCGCCGACATTGGCCAGGTGGCTGCACATCCGCACCGACTCGATGAACCGGGAGCCGGCCGTCCGGCTACCGGCTATGCCGAACGAGAACACTGCGCCCGGGCCCTGGGGCAGGTAGCGCCGCGCCCGCTCGTGGTGCGGGTGCGAGGCCAGCCCGGGGTAGCGCACGTAGGCCACCCGCTCGTCGGCCTCCAGCCACTCGGCGACCCGCTGCGCGTTCGCGACGTGCTGGTCCATCCGGCCCGGCAGCGTCTCCACGCCCTGCATCAGCAGGAACGCCGAGTGCGCCGACAGCGTGGCGCCGACGTCGCGCAGCTGCTCGGCGCGCAGCTTGGTGAGGAACCCCAGCTCCTGGAAGTTGCCCCACCAGCTCAGCCCGCCGTAGGACGGCACCGGCTCGGTCATGCCGGGGAAGTTGCCGTTGCCCCAGTCGAACGTGCCGGCCTCGATCACGACGCCGCCGAGGGTGGTCCCGTGCCCGCCGAGGAACTTCGTCACCGAGTGGATCACGATGTCGGCACCGTGCTCGAACGGCCGGCACAGGTACGGTGTAGCCAGCGTCGCGTCGATGATCAGCGGCAGCCCGCGGGCGTGCGCGACCTCGGCCAGCCCGGCGATGTCGGCGACCTCGCCGCCGGGGTTGGACACCACCTCGGCGAACACGAACTTCGTCTGCTCGGTGATCGCGGCGGCGTAGTCGGCGGGATCGGTCCCGGGCACGAACGTGGTGTCCACCCCGAACCGGCGCAACGTCACGTCGAGCTGGGTGATCGTGCCGCCGTAGAGCCCGGCCGCGGCGACCACGTGGTCCCCCGCCCCGGCCAGCGCGGCGAAGGTCAGGAACTCGGCGGCCTGGCCGCTGGCCGTGCAGACCGCGCCGATGCCGCCCTCCAGGCTGGCCAGGCGCTCCTCCAGCGAGGAGACCGTCGGGTTCGCGATCCGGGAGTAGATCAGCCCGTACTTCTGCAACGCGAACAGCGCCGCCGCGTCGTCGGTGTCCCGGAAGACGTAGCTGGTGGTCTGGTGGATCGGGACCGCCCGCGATCCGGTGGCCGCGTCCGGCACCGTGCCGGCGTGCACCGCCCGGGTACGGAAGCCCCAGGCCCGATCCTGCTGCTGGCTCTCGCTCACCTCACCCATCCTGCCCCCTTCGGTCCGGCCGCGACGCGCGGTACGGTTCCAGATCACTCCACCAAACGGTTGGGAGGTGTCCGGATGGCCTCGGTGCACGACCCGGTCCGGGTGGGCGGCCTGCTCCGCCCGCACCGCCTGTTCGTCCCGCCCCACGGCGGCGGGCGCGGTTCGCTGCTCGGCTCCCCCGAGCAGTTCGAGAAGCACTGTGCCTACTGGCTGGCCCGGGTCCGCGGCGGGATCGGCTGGGTCGGCGGCGGCCCCGGCTACGTCCGGCACCCGCTCGTCCCCGGGTTCGAGTCCGCCGGGGTCGGCGCGCACACCGCGGGCCTGTTCCGGCACTCCCGCTACGCCGAACGCCAGGGCGAGCTGTCCCGGCGGATCCACGCCGCAGGCGGGGTCGCGACCGTCCAGCTGGTGCTGCAGGGCGGCCTGCCGCTGGTGCCCTCGGCGACGCTGTCCGGGCACGTCGCGCACGCCGCCGGGCACGTGCTCAGCGGCGAGGAGATCGCCTGGCTGGTCGCCGAGTACGCCGAGTCGGCCGCGCTCGCGGTGGACGCCGGCGCGGACGTCGTCGAGCTGCACGCCGGGCACGACGACCTGCTGCAGTGGTTCCTGTCGCCGCGCACCAACCGGCGCACCGACGAGTGGGGCGGGTCGGCGGACCGCAGGCTGCGGCTGCTCCGCGAGGTGTGCGCGGCGATCCGGGCCCGGGTGCCCGGCCCGCTCGTGCTCGGCCTGCGACTCACCCTCGACGAGCGCATCGAGGGCGGCTACGGGGCCGCCGACTGCTGCGCGATGATCGAGTCGCTCACCGCCGACGGTGCCGCCGACTACTTCTCGGTCGACGTCGGCAGCAACTGGGGCGCGCCCAGCTACGTCCCCACCGCCGTGCACGACGACGCGGAGTGGGCCGCCGACGCGGCCGCGGCCACCGCCGCGACCCCGCTCCCGGTGGGCTACGTCGGCCGGGTGCCGGACGTCGCCACCGCCGACCGGATCGTCGCCGCCGGCCAGGCCGACCTGGTCGGCGTGGTCCGCGCGGCGATCGCCGACCCGGACCTGCTCGCCGACGCCCGGGCCGGGGCCCCGGAACGGACCCGCCCCTGCATCGTGCTCAACGACTGCATCGACCGGGTCACCGGTGCCGGGCTGCCGTTCGCCTGCGGGGTCAACCCGGACGCCGGCCACGAGCACCTCGCGCCGCCGGACCCGGCCACGAGACCGTCCTCGGTGCTGGTCGTCGGCGGCGGCCCGGCCGGGACCGAGTTCGCCGCGCAGGCCGCGCGGCGCGGGCACCGGGTGCGGCTGCTGGAGCGGGCGGACGAGCTGGGCGGCCGGCTCGCGCTCGCCGCCCGGGCCCGGGCGAACCGGCGTTACCGGCTGTGGCTCGACTGGCAGCGACGGCGGCTCGACGAGCTGGGGGTGCGGGTGCAGACCGGCACCGCGGCCGACGCGGGCACCGTGCTCGACGCCGGCGCCGACGTCGTCGCGCTGGCCACCGGGGCCGGGCCGCGGCTCCCGGATGGTGCGGCCGGCGCCGTACCGGAGGGCCCGCCGCTGGTCCGGGCCGAGGACGTGCTCGCCGGGTCGGCCGTCCCGGGCCGGCGGGTCGTGGTCGTCGCCGAGGACGACTCCGGGGTACCGCTGGTCCTCGCCGACCACCTCGCCGGCGCCGGGCACGAGGTGCGCCTGGTGCACGGCTCCCCCGCGCCGTCGCCGGACCTGGGCCGTTACTCGAACGGCTCGCTGCTGGCCCGCCTCGACGAGTGCGGCGCCCGGACGGAACCGATGACCCGGCTCACCGGGACCGTGCCCGGCGGGGTCCGGGTCGCGCACACCTACAGCGGCCGGGAGCGGGTGCTCGAGGGCGTCGACACGGTGGTGCTGGCCTGCGGGACGGTCGCCGACGACGCGCTGCACCGGGAACTGTCCGGCCGGGCCGGCGGGCTGCACCTGCTCGGCGACGCCTACGCGCCGCGCGGGATCGCCGCCGCCACCCGCCAGGCGTGGGCGCTGGCCCGCACGCTCGACGAGCGGAGCGAGGGGTGGCTACCGTCAGCGGCATGATCGACGAACGGCCGCGCGGGCCGCGCCCCGGGCCCACCGGATGAGGCTCGACGCCCGGCTGCGGGACTCCCTCGACGCCGCGGCCCGCGACATCCGGGTCTGCGAGGAGATCGGCTTCGACGGCGCCTGGAACGGCGAGAACCGGGCCGACGCGTTCCTGCCGCTCGCGCTGGCCGCCGAGCACTCGTCGCGGATCCGGATCGGCCCGTCGGTGGCGATCGCGTTCGCCCGCACCCCGATGACGGTCGCCTACCCGGCCTGGGACCTGCAACGCTTCTCCGGCGGACGGCTGGTGCTGGGCCTGGGCAGCCAGGTCCGCCCGCACGTGACCCGGCGGTTCTCGATGCCGTGGTCGCGCCCGGCAGCGCGGATGCGCGAGTTCGTGACGGCGCTGCGGGCGATCTGGCGGACCTGGGAGACCGGGGAGCCGCTGGCGCACCGCGGCGAGTTCTACGAGCACTCGCTGATGACGCCGGCGTTCACCCCGCCGTCGAACCCGCACGGCCCGCCGGCGGTGTTCCTCGCCGCGGTCGGCCCGCACATGCTGCGAGTGGCCGCCGAGGTCGCCGACGGCCTGTTCGTGCACCCGTTCTGCACCGCCCGCTACCTGCGCGAGGTGGTCCTGCCGCAGGTGCGCGCGCACCGCCCCGCAGGCGCGGCGCCGCTGGAGATCGCGCTCTCGCCGTTCGTCGCGTTCGACGACGCCGACCTGGCGCAGGTCCGCCGGCGGATCGCGTTCTACGGCTCCACCCCGGCCTACCGCCCGGTGCTGGAGCAGCACGACCGCGGCCCGCTGCAGGACGAGCTGAACCGGCTGTCCAAACAGGGCCGGTGGGATGACATGGCGGGCCTCGTCGACGACGAGCTGGTGGACGCGATGTGCGCCACTGGTGACCCGGCCGGCGTCGCCGCGGGCCTGCGCGAGCGCTGGGGCGGCTCGGCGGACCGGCTGCGGTTCACCCTGCCCGGCGAGCTCCCGCCGCCGGAGCGGTTCGCCGACCTGGTGACGGCGCTGCGCGGTGCCGAGGACCGCGCGGAGCACGGACCGGGCTGAGCGGAGCCCGGGCCGTGCTCACAGGTGCTCGCGCAGGAACGTCAGCACCCGCCGGGTGGCGTCGGTGGCGGACGGCTCGTGGTACTCGGCGTGCAGCGGTGACCGCTTCGCGAGCGCACCCTTCGTCCCCGGCGTGCGGGTCATGAACGAGTGCCCGGCGTCGGGGTAGGTCCGCACGTCGTGCGGGACGCCGCGCTCGGCGAGGTCGGCCTCCAGGCGTTCCGGGTAGCCGTCGCGGAACTCCAGGTCCCGGGCCCCGAAGCTGGCCACCACCGGGCAGACCGGCTGCACCGAGGCCGCGGCGCGACCGTAGAACGGCACGCTGACCCGGTAGAGCCCGGTCGCGCCGAGCAGCAGCGCGAACCCGCCGCCCATGCAGAACCCGATCGCACCGATCCGGTCGGCGTCCACCGTGGGCTGTCCGGCCAGCCAGCGCCGCGCCGACTCGCAGTCGCCCAGCGCCGCCCCCTTCCCGGTGAGCATCGTGCGCATGGTCGAGGCCACGCACAGCGGCGTCGCCCGGCCGCGGGCGAACAGGTCCGGGATCAGCACCGTGTAGCCCTCGCGAGCCAGCTCGCGGGCGATCCGGCGCATCTCCGCCGTCATCCCGAACGCCTCGTAGATCATCACCAGCGCGGGGTGCGGGCCGTCGCCCTCCGGGCGGGCGAGGAAGCCGGGTAGCGTGCCGCCGTTGACGCTGGGGATCGCGACGTCCGCCTCGATCGTCATCGGGTCTCCTTCCGGGAGGGGACCCGGACCAGGCCCTCCTGCATGGTCGTCGCGACGTGCTGGCCGTCGGCGGTGAAGAACTGTCCCCCGGCAAGGCCGCGCCCACCGGACGCCGCGGGCGACCGGCACGAGTACAGCAGCCACTCGTCGGCACGGAACGGCCCGTGGAACCACATGGCGTGGTCCAGGCTGGCCATCTGCAGCCTCCCGGACGGGGGGTCGTGCCGGGCCACCACGGAACCGAGCAGGGTGAGGTCGCTGGCGTAGGTGAGCAGGCAGACGTGCAGCAGCCGGTCCCCGGGCAGGGTGCCGTCGGCGCGCATCCAGAGCCGCATCGGCTCGTCGGAGGCCGTGGTGCGGTGCGGCGACCCGATCGGCTCGTCGATCAGCCGGATGTCCAGCGGGCGGGGCAGGTCGGCCATCCAGTCGCCGTCACCGCGCAGGGCGCGGGTGCCGAGGTCGTCGATCTCGTCCGGCGCGGGGACGCCCGGCGGCATCGGCTCGGAGTGCACCAGCCCCTCCTGCGGGAGCTGGAACGACGCGGACAGCGAGAAGATCGCCTCGCCGCGCTGGATGGCGAGCACTCGGCGGGTGGTGAAGGAGCGGCCGTCGCGGACCCGCTCGGTCTCGTAGACGATCGGGATCCGCGGGTCCCCGGGCCGGATGAAGTACGCGTGCAGCGAGTGCACGCCCCGGTCCTCCGGCACGGTCCGGCCGGCGGCGACCAGCGCCTGCCCGGCGACCTGGCCGCCGAACACCCGGGGCAGCGACTCCGGCGGGCTCACCCCGCGGAACAGGTTGTCCTCGAGCCGCTCCAGGTCCAGCAGGGCGACCAGGTCGTCGAGGACGGCCTGGCCGCGTGGCTTGCCGTCGGCGGCGCTCTCCGGGGCGGGGACGGGGTCGGCACTCACGGGCGGTGAGTCTGCCAGTCCCGGCCCTCGTCGCCGCCGTGCAGGCATGCCGGGATCAGGTGAGGTCGTCCTCACCGAGCCGGTGCACCCGGATCAGGTTGGTCGAGCCGACCGTGGAGGGCGGCGACCCGGCCACGATCACGACCAGGTCCCCCGGCTTGAACCGGCCGATCGACAGGATCGCGTGGTCGACCTGGCGGACCATCGCATCCGTCGTCTCCACCTGGTCGACCAGGAACGTCTCCACACCCCAGGTCATCGCCAGCTGGCTGCGCACCGCCGGCTCCGGGGTGAACGCCAGCAGCGGCAGCCGGGTGTGCAGCCGCGACAGCCGCCGCACCGTGTCCCCGGACTGGGAGAACGCCACCAGCGCCCGCGCCGAGAGCCGCTCCCCGATGTCACGGGCGGCATACGACAGCACACCCCGCTTGGTACGCGGCACGTGGTTCAGCGGCGGCACCGTCGCCGGGCCGGCCTCGACCGCCTCGACGATCTCGGCCATCGTCCGCACCGTCTTGATCGGGTACCGGCCGACGCTGGTCTCGCCGGAGAGCATCACGGCGTCGGTGCCGTCCAGCACCGCGTTCGCGACGTCCGAGGCCTCGGCCCGGGTCGGACGCGAGCTGGAGATCATCGAGTCCAGCATCTGGGTGGCCACGATGACCGGCTTGGCGTTCTCCCTGGCGATCTGGATGGCCCGCTTCTGCACCAGCGGCACGTTCTGCAGCGGCAGCTCGACACCCAGGTCACCGCGGGCGACCATGATCCCGTCGAAGGCCAGCACGACGGCCTCGAGGTTGTCGACGGCCTCGGGCTTCTCCAGCTTGGCGACCACCGGGACCCGGCCGTACCCGGAGCTGTCCATGATCTTGTGCACCAGGTCGACGTCGGCCGGGCTGCGCACGAACGACAGCGCGATCACGTCCACCCGCATCGCCATCGCGAACTCCAGGTCGGCGATGTCCTTGTCGGTCAGCGCCGGCACCGAGATGTTCATCCCCGGCAGGGACAGGCCCTTGTTGTCGCTGACCGGGCCGCCCTCGGTGACCCGGCAGACCACGTCGTCACCCTCGACGGCCACCACCCGCAGGCCGACCTTGCCGTCGTCGACCAGCAGCCGGTCGTCGACGCTCGCGTCCTCGGCGAGACCCTTGTAGGTCGTCGACACCCGGTCGTGGGTGCCGACCACGTCCTCGACGGTGATCCGCACCTCCTCGCCGGTGCGCCACTCGGTCGGGCCGTCCTTGAAACGCCCCAGCCGGATCTTCGGGCCCTGCAGGTCGCCGAGGATGCCCACCGCACGCCCGGTGGCGTCGGCCGCCTCGCGGACCATCGTGTAGACCCGCTCGTGGTCCTCGCGGTCGCCGTGACTGAAGTTGAGGCGGGCCACGTCCATACCCGCGTCGACGAGGTCCCGGATCCCGTCCGGCGTCGCGGTGGCCGGGCCGATGGTGCAAACGATCTTGGTACGACGCGTCACGCCGACCAGCCTAGCCCCGCTCTGGAACGATCAGGTTGTGGGCACGCGGCCGGTCGGTGGCCGGTCGGGGTGGAGCAGGCACCGGCAGACTGGACCGGTGCGCGCACTCCCCTTCGGCCTCGCGGTCCTGCTCAGCCTGGTGGTGCTGTTCCTGCCGGCCTCCGGTGTCCCGTCGTCCCCGCCGGGCACCGACAAGGTGGTGCACCTGCTGCTGTTCGCGGTGCTCGCGGTGACCGCCCGGACGGCCGGATGGCGGGCGGCGCCGGTGCTGGCCGGGCTCCTCGGCTACGCCGCGCTGTCCGAGGTGCTGCAGGCGCTGCTGCCGCTGGGGCGCAGCGGGGACGTCCTGGACGGGCTGGTCGACGTGGCCGGCGCGCTGCTCGGGGTGGGCGTGTCCGCGCTCGTGCTGCGGTACCGGGACCGTCGGGTCGCGGCCGGGCGGTCCGGCGGCTGAGGGACTCCGGCGGCTGGGGCCCCGGCCGGCCGGTCCGGCGGGCGGCTCACCCGGACGACGGTCGTTCGGCGGCACCGGTGGCGAACCGGCCGACGGTGCCGGCGATCGCGGTCGTGTAGCGCTCCAGCAGGGTCCGGTTCACGTTGCTCAGATCGTCGCAGGCGGAGTGGTAGCAGCGGTCGAAGACCTCACCGGCCTGCCCGCCCCAGGCCCGGGCCTGCTCCGGGGTCTTGCGGTCGGCGTCGCCGGTGAGCGCCCCGCCGGTCGGGATCCCGGCCTCGACGAACGGGGCGTCGTCGTCCCCGACGAACGGGATCGTCTCAGCCGTGACACCGGTCGCGGAGAGTTCCTCAGTCAGGGTGCGGGCGACCGTCGCGGACCCGGGCGGCCCGGTCTCCGACCTGCCGTCGCCGGCCCCGCCCTGCACGAAGTAGCCGCCGTTCGGCGAGCCGAGCATGTCCGCGTTGAGGTAGAGCAGGATCGCGTCCCGCTCGGCACCGGACAGCCCGTCGACGTAGCCGGTCGAGCCCTGCAGGTTGTCCTCCTCGGAGCCCCAGAAGGCGAACCGGACGGCGTTGTCGATCTCCGGCGAGCCGCCCAGCCGGGTGGCGGTCTCCAGCAGCGCGGCGACGCCGGTGCCGTCGTCGTTGATGCCCGGGCCGTCCTCGACCGAGTCGAGGTGCGCGCCCGTCACGACCACGGCGCCCGGGTCCCCGGTGCGGGTCTGGGCGACCACGTTGCGCAGGGTGGTGTCGTCGTCGACCTCGTAGGTCGGGGTGCTGACGTCGAACCCGGCGGCGCGCAGCTCGCCGGCCACGTGGTCGACGCTGCGCTCGTAGCCCGGGGTGCCGGAGGCCCGGGTGCCGCCGCTGTCGTCGGCGATCCGCTGCAGCGCCTCGAGCTGCGCGACCGCCCCGTCGAGGGTGACCGCGTCGGCGAGCTGCCGGGCCTGCGGGGTCGGCGGCGGCCCCGTGGGCGCGGCGGGCGCGGTGGCCGCGGTGCATCCGGTGAGGGCCAGTGCCGCCACGAGCCCGGTGACCAACCGCCAGCGGGCACCCGTGGCGGTGCGGCGTCGTCGTGTGCGCGTCATGCCGTGGGTTCGCCCGCGGGCCGGTCCCGGTTCACGGCGACAGGGTGCCACGAACCGCTCGTGGTCGGGCCGTCAGCGCCGCGGCGCGTCGGTGGGACCGACGTGGTCGGCCAGCCACTCGGTGACCGGTACGGCGGCGCGCCAGACGGTCCGGACCCGGTCGCGGGCACGCGGGCCGTGCAGCACGTCGTCCGGGGCCCAACGCCGCGACACGTACAAACCCTTGTGCCGCAGCAGCTCCAGCCGTGGGTGGTCCGGATCGGTGCCGCGCGGGCGGGTCTTGAGCTGCTCCCCGCCGACGGTCAGTCCGGCCGCCAGGGCGTCGGCGAGGCGGGCCCGCAGGTCCTCGCCGCGACGTTCGTCGTCGACGGCGGTCCGGTAGCGGGCGATCTGGTCGGGCGCCATCGCGTAGTAGCCGCCGGCGGCCAGCATCCCCTCGGACGAGACCTCGACGTAGAACGGCGCGGTGAAGCCGCCGCAGTGCGTCTTGTACGGCGTCTTGTCGGCGGAGAACCGCACGTCCCGGTACGGCCGGAACACCTTGCCCGGGCCGAACTCGGGTTCCAGGTCGGTGAGCAGGGCGAGCATCGGTGCCCGGACGTCGGCCTCGTAGGTCGCGCGGTGGTCGGTCCAGTACGCCTTGGAGTTGTCGGCGAGCAGGCCGTCGTAGAACTCGACGGCACCCTCGCCGAAGCCGGCGAAGGCGCTCATGCCTGGTCGCGGGCTGGTCCGTCGGCGGTGGCTCCGGGTTCGGGGTCGGGTGGCCGGATCCCCTCGCGGCCCCGCGGGGCCAGTGCGATGTAGGCGACCGCGCCGACGAAGACCACCGCGGACACCACCACGTTGATCCGCAGGTCGCCGAGCACCCGGGTCGCCTCGTCGGTGCGCATCATCTCGATGAAGAACCGGCCGAGCGTGTACCCCGCGACGTACACGGCGAACGCCCGCCCGTGGCCGAGCCGGAACCGCCGGTCGGCCCACACCACGAGCGCCGCGACGAGAAGGTTCCACAGCAGCTCGTAGAGGAACGTCGGGTGGACCAGCATGACCGGCGTCGGGTCCAGCGCGACACCGCCGATCTGGTCCTCGGCCCCGGTCGCCGGGTCCACCCGGCGGTAGATCTCCAGGGCCCAGGGCAGCGTCGTCGGGCCGCCGTAGAGCTCCTGGTTGAACCAGTTGCCCAGCCGGCCGACCGCCTGCGCGACGACGATGCCGGGGGCCACCGCGTCGGCGAACAGCGGCAGCGGGAGCCCGCGCCGCCGGCAGCCGATCCAGGCCCCGACCCCGCCGAGCGCGACCGCGCCCCAGATGCCGAGGCCGCCGTTCCAGATCTCCAGCGCGCCCAGCGGGTCACCACCGGGCCCGAAGTAGGTCCGCCAGTCGGTGGCGAGGTGGTAGAGCCGGCCGCCGACCAGCCCGAACGGCACCGCCCAGACGGCGATGTCGAGCACGGTCCCCGGCTCGCCGCCACGAGCGACCAGCCGGCGCTCGCCCCACCAGAGGGCGACGGCGATGCCGGCGATGATGCAGAGCGCGTAGGCCCGGATCGGGATCGGCCCGAGGTGCCAGACGCCGCGGTCCGGGCTCGGGAACGAGGCCGGAATCGTGACCGGGAGCGTGGCGGCGAGCTGGGTGATCATCTTCTCTGCGCGGTGCCGCTCAGCCGCCGGCCCGGCTGCAGGACGGGTGGAAGCCCGCCGCGACCAGCCCGCGGACGGCGGCGGCCGGGTCGCCGCTGGTCACCAGGCCCTCGCCGACGAGCACCGCGTCCGCGCCCCAGCCGGCGTAGGCGAGCAGGTCACCGGGACCGCGCACGCCGGACTCGGCAACCTTGAGCACCCCGGACGGCAGGCCGGGCGCGATCTCGCCGAACACCGACCGGTTCACCTCGAGGGTGTGCAGGTTGCGCGAGTTGACGCCGATGAGCTTCGCCCCGGCCTCCAGCGCGCGGTCGCACTCCTCCTCGGTGTGCACCTCGACCAGCGGGGTCATGCCCAGCGACTCGATCCGGTCCAGCAGCGACTCCAGCACCGGCTGCTCGAGCGCCGCGACGATCAGCAGGACGACGTCGGCGCCGTGCGCGCGGGCCTCGTGCACCTGGTACGGGGTGACGATGAAGTCCTTGCGCAGCAGCGGTGTGTCCACCCGGGCGCGGACGGCGTCGAGGTCGGCGAGCGAGCCGCCGAACCGGCGCTGCTCGGTGAGCACGCTGATCACCCGGGCACCGCCGTCGGCGTAGATCGAGGCCAGCTCGGCGGGTTCGGTGATCTCAGCGAGCGCGCCCTTCGACGGGCTGGACCGCTTCACCTCGGCGATCACGCCGACGCCCGGCTCGCGCAACGCGGCCATCGCGTCCCGGGGCGGCGGCGCCGCCCCGGCCAGCCGCTTGATCTCCGCCAGGTCGACGGCCCTCTCCCGCTCGGCCAGATCCTCGCGCACGCCGTCCACGATGGACTCCAGGACGCTCGGCACACCGCCGTTGCCGTTGCCGTTGTGCCCGCCCACGGTGCCCACTGCGTCGACTCCTCCTCCGCTCGCGCGTCGCCCGGTCGCCGACGCCATGCTAGTTCTCCCCCTCGCGCGGACCCACGGTCGGGTCACCGCCGGCGTCGAGGTGTTCCCACGCCGCCCGGTCCGGGTCCGACGACGGCGCGGCCTGCGCCCCCGGTGCCGCGTAGCGCGACCCCAGCTTCGGCAGCCGCGGCTCGCGGACCACCAGCAGCACCGCCGCGGCCAGCGCGACGACCGCGCCGGCGACGGCGAGCCACGGCGCGGCCGTGCCGGCGACCGCGCCGACCCCCTCCGGGGCGCTCGGGGTGTTCAGCCCGGCCCGGGCCGAGGCGAGCTCGGCCGGCGTCGGCGGGACGGCGACCAGGCGCAGGCTCAGCACGGCGGCGGCGATCCCGGCCAGGCCGACCAGCACCCCGAGCACCCGGCGGGCGATGCCGGACAGCGCGACCAGCGCCGCGACGGCGGCCGCCAGCAGGGCCGCGACCGCGGCCAGCGTGGGCTGCAGCTGCGTCCCAGTCGCCGCGGCCGACACGGTGCCCCGGGTCGCGGTCGGCACGTCGACGGTGAACCAGGTCAGCGAGCCTGCGCCCCACAGCGCCGCCGCGCCGGCCAGCAGGCCGAGCACGATCAGGCCCAGCGCGCGCCGGTCGTCGCGGGCCGGGGCCTCCGGTGCCGCCCCGGTCACGCGGACCCCGGTTCCTGCAGGGAGCCCGCCGCGGCGACGGCGGACAGCACGGCGCGGGCCTTGTTGAGGCACTCGGTGTCCTCGGCGGCCGGGTCCGAGTCGGCGACGATCCCGCCGCCTGCCTGCACGTAGGCCGTCCCGTTCCGGATCATCGCGGTCCGGATGGCGATCGCGGTGTCGGCGTTCCCGGCGAAGTCCAGGTAGCCGACGATGCCGCCGTAGAGCCCGCGCCGGGTCGGCTCCAGCCGGTCGATCACCTGCATCGCGCGCACCTTGGGCGCGCCGGACAGCGTCCCGGCCGGGAAGCAGGCGACCACCGCGTCGAACGCGGTGCGGTCCCCGCGCAGCAGCCCGGTGACGGTCGAGACCAGATGCATGACGTGGCTGTACCGCTCGACCGAGAAGAAGTTGTGCACCTTCACCGAGCCCGGCTCGCAGACCCGGCCGAGGTCGTTGCGGCCCAGGTCGACCAGCATCAGGTGCTCGGCACGCTCCTTCTCGTCGCCGCGCAGCTCCTTCTCCAGCAGCTGGTCCTCGGACTCGGTGGCCCCGCGCCACCGGGTGCCCGCGATCGGGTGCGTGGTCGCGCGCCCGTCCAGCACGCTGACCAGCGCCTCCGGGCTGGAACCGACGATCGAGAACGGCGGTCCGCCGGCCGCGTCCTCCAGCTGCAGCAGGTACATGTACGGGCTCGGGTTGGTGGTGCGCAGCACCCGGTAGACCTCGAGCGGGTCGGCGGCGCACGGCATCTCGAAGCGCTGCGAGAGCACGATCTGGAACGCCTCACCGGCCCGGATCTGCTCCTTGGCCTCCTCGATCACCGCGTGGTGCTCGGCCGGGGTGCGGCGCCGGGTGAACTCCGGTTCGCCCGGCCGGTACACCGCCACCGTGCTCGGCGACGGCGCCGCCAGCTCCCCGGTCATCCGCTCCAGCCGGGCGACGGCGTCGTCGTAGGCCGCATCGACGCGCTCGTCGGTGGCGTCCCAGTTGATCGCGTTCGCGATCAGCGTGACGGTGCCCTCGTGGTGGTCCAGCGCGGCCAGGTCGGTGGCCAGCAGCATGACCAGCTCGGGGAGCTGCAGGTCGTCGACGGCCGGGTCGTCCGGGTCGGCGATCCGCTCGACCCGGCGGACGGCGTCGTAGCCGAGGTAGCCGACCATCCCGCCGGTCAGCGGGGGCAGCCCGGGCAGCGGCTCGGAGTGCAGCTCGGTGACGACCGTGCGCAGCGCCTCCAGCGGGTCGCCGCTGGTCGGCAGCCCCTCCGGGACCTCGCCGGTCCAGCGCAGCTCGCCGTCGACGGCGGTCAGCGCGGCGGCGCTTCGGGCCCCCACGAACGACCAGCGCGACCAGGACCGGCCGTTCTCCGCCGACTCCAGCAGGAAGGTGCCGGGGCGGTATCGAGGCTCGCTCCCCCTCCGCTCCGCTCGGTCCCCGGCGAGCTTGCGGTACACCCCGACCGGCGTCTCGTCGTCGGCGAGCAGGCGGCGGGTCACCGGGATGACCCGGTGCGCGCCGGCGAGCTCGCGGAACTCCTCGCGGGTGGGGGTCACCGTTCCGAGAGCGGCGGACGCCGGTACGGACGTGGTGCTGGTCATGGCCGCCATTCTCCCCGACGGTGACGGGCGTCCTCGGGCGGGTGAAGATGGGCCGCATGAGCGCTTCGCCGAGCTCCGAGGACCCGCCGCGCCGCCGCCGGGGACGCCGCGCCGGGGGCGCCGACACCCGCGCCGGGCTGCTGGCCGCGGCCCGCGCGGAGTTCGCCGAGCGCGGCTTCGACGGGGCCACCGTCCGGCGGATCGCGGAGCGGGCCGGGGTGGACCCGGCGATGGTCAACCACTGGTTCGGCGGCAAGGAGGCGCTGTTCACCGCGACCCTGGACATCCCGCTGGACCCGGCGGTCATCCGGAACGAGGTGCTGCCGGGGGACCCGGACGAGATCGGCCGGCGGATCGTGCGCCGGTTCCTGCGAATCTGGGACACCGCGGGGAACGGCGGTGCGATGGCGGTCCTGCTGCGCAGCGTCACCACGCACGACGTCGCGGCCCGGATGCTGCGCGAGTTCGTCACCCGGGCGCTCCTGCGACCGGTGGTGGAGCGGGTGGCCCCGGACCGGCACTCCGAGCGGGGCGCGATGGTGGCCTCGCAGCTGATCGGGCTCGCCATGATCCGGTACGTGCTGCGGCTGGAGCCGCTGGCCTCGGCACCGGAGGACGAGGTGGTGGAGGCGATCGCGCCCACCGTGCAGCGTTACCTGACCGGGAACCTGGGGTCGACGAACCCGGACTCGTAGGCGGCGACGACCGCTTGCGTCCGGTCCCGGGAGCCGGTCTTCGCCAGCACCCCGGCGACGTGGGTCTTCACCGTCTGCACGCCCAGGTACAGCTCCGCGGCGATCTCGGCGTTGGACAGGCCCCGGGCCATCAGGCGCAGCACCTCGCCCTCGCGCGCGGTCAGCCCGGTGCCGGCCAGCCGGTCCCCGCCGCCCGGGGCGAACCCGGCCACCAGCTCGCGGACCGCGGCCGGGAACAGCAGCGACTCCCCCGCCGCGACGGTGTGCACGGCCCGCACGATCTCCCGGGGCGGGGTCCGCTTGAGCACGAACCCGGACGCCCCGGCGCGCAGCGCGTCGTAGACGTAGCGGTCGTGCCCGAAGGTGGTCAGGACCAGCACCCGCGCCGGGTCCGGCCGCCGCACCAGGTCCCGGGTGGCGGTGATGCCGTCCACGCCGGGCATCCGGACGTCCATCAGCACCACGTCCGGACGGTGCCGGGCGACCAGCCCGGGCACCTCGGCGCCGTCGGTGCCCTCGCCGAGCACGGTGATGCCGGGATCGGCGTCGAGCACGGCGCGGAGGCCGGTGCGGACCAGCTCCTCGTCATCGACCAGCAGCACCCCGGTGCTCATGTCCCCTCCCTCGCCACCCCGTCGTCGCCCGTCCTACCCCGACTCCCCGCGGGCGTCCTCCCGCCGCGCCGGAGCGGCGGGGCCGGTGGTCCGGTCGGCCCAGCCGGATCGGGCACCGGGTGGGTCGGCCGGGTCGATCGGTGTCGCGGGCTCGGCCGGGAAGCCGGCGTGCAGGACCCAGCGATCGCCGTCCGGGCCGGCACCGAGGGTGCCGCCGAGCAGCGCGGCCCGCTCCCGCGCACCGGCCAGGCCGCGCCCGCCGCGGGCACCCCGTGCAGCCCGCCCGCACGCGTTGGCGATCCACAGGTCCAGGCCGGCCCCGGTGCGGCGCAGGCGCAGCTCGACCGGTCCCGGCCCGGCGTGGCGCAGTGCGTTGGTCAGCCCCTCCTGCACGAGCCGGTAGACCTCCCGGGACACCGCCGCCGGGACGCCCGCCGCGGAGTCCACCTCGGACCGCAGGTCGAGCCCGGCCGTGCGCGCCGAGTCGAGCAGGGACTCCAGCGACCCGAGGTCGCGTACCGGCTCCGGGGCGTCGTCGTCCTCGCGGAGCAGGCCGAGCACGTGGTCGAGGTCGTCGAGCGCCCCGCGGCCGGTCTCCGCGATCGCCTCGAGCGCGCGGCGGACGAACGCCGGGTCGGTGGCGAGCACCTCGGCGGCCGCCCCCGCCTGCATGGTGCTGACCGTGAGCGCGTGCCCGACCGAGTCGTGCAGCTCGCGGGCCAGCCGGGTGCGCTCGGCCTGCCGGTCGGCGCGGCGCCGCGCGGCCACCAGCTCCTCGGCGAGCTCGGCGGCGCGACGTCGGCCGGGGTCCGGCCCGAGGAACCACGGGACCAGCCGCGCCTGCAGCGCCCCGGCGGCGACCAGCAGCGCGAGCGTCACCGGGACCAGCAGCAGGGCCAGCGGCGGCGCCCACCAGGCCGCGGTACCGGTCGGCAGTGGTGGGTAGCGTTCGAAGGGGGTGGCGATCAGCGCGACCGTCATCGGCACCGCGAGCAGCACGGCCGTCGCGGCCACCGCGCCGAACGCGGCGCACACCACGAGCCATCCCGCCGCACGGACCCGCGTCCCGAACGGGACCGTAGCCGCGGGGGGCTCGTCCGGAAGGTCGGCGTCGAGCAGCGCGCGGGCCGCCGCGACCAGCAGCTCCCGCACGCCGGGCAGGACCGTCACCCCGGCGGCGATCAGCACCACCGGGACCGTCAGACCGATCATCGCTCCGGTGCCCGTGCCGCCGGCGGCCGTGAGCACCAGCACCCATCCGGCACCCAGGTAGGGCAGCAGCGCCACCGCACCCAGCAGCACGTGCAGCACGCGGCGGTAGGTCCGGGCCGACAGCACCGACCGGGCCGACCCTGCCCACCGGGCCGACCCTGCCCACCGCGCCCGCCGCGATCCCCCCCACGCGACGATCGTCGCAGAAGCGGCCGCCCGGACGTCCCCTCTCGAGAGGGAGGCCGTCCACCCGCCGGCGGGAGGTCCCGGCACGCACGGGCCGCCAGCCTCGCTGTCATGACCACAGACGCCATGACCACAGACAGCAGGACCCCGGACACCAGGGCCGGCACGCTCACCACCCGACGGGTGCTCGGCGGTGTCGCCGCCCTCGCGACCCTCCCCTACGTCTCGATGAAGATCGCCTGGCTGGCCGGGAACCCGGTCGGCGTCCTCGACCCGCAGATCCTCGAGGGCGCGGGGGTGCCGGTGATGAACGCGATCACCGTGCTGCTCGACCTGTGTGTCGTCGCGCTCGCGGTGGCGCTGGGCAGCCGAGCGGCCCGGCGGCTGCCCGCGCCGGCGGTCCTGCTGCCCGCCTGGGTGGCGACCGGGCTGCTCGTCCCGATCGCGCTCGTGTCGCTGCCGATGACGCTCGCACTCCCCACCCCGGACGAGCCCGGGATGGCCGCCTGGGTACACCCGATGGTCTACACCGGGTTCACCGTGCAGGGAGCCTGCCTGCTGGCGGCGTTCGCGCTGTACGCCCGCGACCGCTGGGGAGCCCGGCTCGCGGACGCGTCCCCGGCGTCGGACGCGGTGCGGCCGCTGCTGCGTGCGGTCGTCGGTGGCGGCGCCGTGACCGCGGTACTCGCCGCCGGCCTGCGGGTCCTCGGCGGTGCGCTCACCGGTGAGCCGATCGCGCTGGTCCCGGCCACGGTGACCGCGGCGCTGACCCTGGCCGGGGCCGCCGGGGTGCTGGCGCTGGCCGCGGGCCGCTCGGGCACGGCCCTGGTGACGACGGCCTGGATCGGGAGCGCGGTGGCGTTCGCCGACGGGCTCTACGCCACCGCGATCACGATGGGGGCGACCGAGCTGTCGGTGGGCGCCGGATCGCCCGCCGCCGGGATCGCGCACGTCGCGGGGCTGCTGGCCGGGTTCGCGCTGGCCGTCGCCGGGCTGCTGGCGGTGTCGGGGTCCGCGCGGCCCTCTCGTACACAATCCAGCTGGCCGGCGCGCCACAACGCACACATCGACTGTTGAGTCGCGGCGGCACTCGCTCTATCTTGTACACAATCACGAGGAGGTGTGCGGGTGGTGGAGAGGACCCTTCCCGCCCGGCCGGGCCCGGCCGGCGGTGCGCAGGCCGTGGACCGGGTGCACGCCGTGCTCCGGGCCGAGATCCTCGACGGCGCCCGCCCGGCCGGCTCCCGGCTGCGCGAGGAGGAGATCGCCGAGGCGCAGGGCACCAGCCGGACCCCCGTCCGCGAGGCGATCCGCCGTCTCGCCGGCGACGGCCTGGCCGTCCTCGCGCCCCGCCGCGGCGCCGAGGTCGTCGCCTGGGACGAGGAGGACCTCGACGAGCTCTTCGACCTGCGGGTCCTGCTCGAGGGGCACGCCGCCGCCCGCGCCGCGACCTCGGGCCGGGCCGACACCGCCCGGCTGTACGAGCTCTGCGACCGGATGGAGGCGCTGCACCGCCCGGCCGGTGACCAGGACTACGCGGAGATCACCCGGTTGAACCTGGCGCTGCACCGCGAGGTGCACCGCGCGGGCGGACGGCGGGTGCTGCCCGACCTCGTCGCCCGGGTCGTCGAGGGCCCGCTGGTGCAGAGCACGCTGCGCCGCTACTCCCCCGACCGCCTCGACCGCAGCTTCGCCCAGCACCGCGACCTCGTCGCCGCGATCGAGGCGGGGGACGCCGAGTGGGCCCGCGCCGTGATGACCGCCCACCTGCGTGCCGCCCGGGAAGTCGTCCGGGCCGCCGTGTCCGTACCGGCGGGGCACGTACCGGCGGGGCACGTACAGACGGGGCCCGGGTCGACCGGGCCCGGACCGACCTGACCGACCCTCGACGAGGAGGACCCGTGGAACAGCGCCACTCCCCGGACGGCCCGCCCCCCGACGAACGCGAACCGATCCGCTCGCCCTGGCTGTTCGCCGTCCTGCTCGTGATCGTGCTCGCCGGGACGCCGGTCTGGTACCCGACCGGTCTGATCGAGCCGCTGGTGTTCGGGGTGCCGCTCTGGTTCGCGATCGCGGTGCTCAGCACCCTGGCGTTCGCCGGGTTCACGTCGTGGATCTGCCTGCGCCGCTGGAACCTCGCCGAGCCTGCCGAGGAGACCGCCGTCGGGAACGGGAACGTCCGATGAACGGCCTGATCTTCGCCGGGCCCAGCGGAGTGGCGATCCTCTGCGCCTTCGCCGTGATCATGCTGGGGATCGGCTGGTACGCCGGTCGCGGCAATGCGGGCGACAGCTCGGCTCGCAACTACTTCACCGCCGGCGGCGGCCTCGGCATGGTGACGCTGTTCTTCACGCTCTACGCCACCCAGTACAGCGGCAACTCCGTCGTCGGCTACCCGCCGCAGGCCTACCGCTCGGGCTTCCTGTGGTGGCAGTCGGTGCCGTTCATGATCGCCGTGATCGCGGTGTACCTGCTGTTCGCACCGCGGCTCTACGTCCTGGCCAAGCGCAAGAGCTTCGTCACCCCGACCGACTTCGTCCGGGACCGGTTCGGCAGCACCAAGCTCTCCGTGCTCAGCATCGCCCTGATGCTGTGGGGGCTGGGCAACTACGTCCTCGAGCAGCTCGTCGCGATGGGGCACGGGATCGCCGGGCTCACCGGGGAGACGATCCCCTACGAGGTCGGCGTCATCGGCTTCATCGTGGTGATGCTGATCTACTCGTGGACCGGCGGCATGCGGGCGGTGGCGATGACCGACGTCCTGCAGGGCGTCGCGATGCTGGTCGGGATCGGCGCGCTGCTGGTCGGCGTGATCTTCCTGAACGGCGGCCTCGGCTCCCTGACGACGTACCTGACCCAGACCTCGCCCGAGCTGGTCGGCGTCCCGGAGACCAGCGACGCGATCAACTGGCTCGCGATGATCGTCATGATCGGGTTCGGCGCCGCCGTGTACCCGCACGCGATCCAGCGCGTCTACTCGGCGCGCAGCGAGCGCACCCTCAAGCGTTCGCTGGCCGTCATGGCCTGGATGCCGCTGGTCACCACGGGCGTGGTGTTCGTGGTCGGCATCGCCGGGCTGCAGCTGTTCCCCGGCCTGGGCACCGAGGAGTCCGAGCAGCTCGTCGGGATGATCGCGAACGAGGTCGCGGCCCAGAACATCGTGTTCTACCTGCTGATGATCCTGCTCTTCGGCGGGATCGTCTGCGCGATCACCTCCACAGCGGACTCTGCGGTGCTCGCGTTCTCCTCGATCGTCGCGGGTGACCTGTACGGCCGCTACGTCGCCCCGGACGCCCCGGACCGGCGCAAGGTGCTGGTCGGCAAGGTGGTCGGCATCGTGATGGTCTTCGGCCTGCTGCTGATCGCCTGGAACCCGCCGGGCACGCTGTTCAGCATCTTCGTGCTGAAGTTCGAGCTGATCGTGCAGCTGGCCCCGGTGTTCATCCTCGGGCTGTACTGGAAGCGGATGGCGGCCGGACCGACGTTCTGGGGGATGCTCATCGGTGCCGTCGTCGCGGGTGGCGCCACCCTGCTCGACGCGGGCCCGTTCTACGGCGTCCCGGCCGGTCTCGTCGGGCTGGCGGCGAACCTCGCGATCTGCGTGATCGGATCGCTCGCGGTGAGCCGCCGGGACGCCGCCGCCGTGCCGGCCGCCCGGGCCTGATCCGGTGGCCGGGCGGGCCGGACGCCCGCACACTGGACGCGTGCTCGACCTCTCCTCCCGGCTCCCGGACGCCGTCACCGACCGGCTCGCGACCCTGCGGTCGCGGGTCGGTTCGGCGGTGTTCTCCCGCGTCGCGGGCGAGGAGGGGTCCGGGCGCCGGACCCGGATCCTGGGCGCGGAGGGACCGCGCTGGTTCGCCGAGGACGCCCCGATCCGCCGGGTGCACGGGGACGCGTCGATGTTCGTCGGCGGGCTGCGCGCATTGCTGCTGCAGTCGCTGCACCCGCTGGCCATGGCCGGCGTCGCCGGGCACTCGGGGTTTCGCGGCGACCCGTGGGGACGGCTGCAACGCACGTCGTACTTCCTGGCCGCGACGACGTTCGGCCCGGCCGAGGAGGCCGAGCGGGTGATCCGGCGGATCCGGCACGCGCACTCCTTCGTGCACGGCACCGCGCCGGACGGGCGCGCGTACTCGGCGTCCGACCCGCACCTGCTGCGCTGGGTGCACATCGCCGAGATCGACAGCTTCCTCGCCGCACACGACCGCTACGGGCACGCACCGCTGGACGATGCCGGGCGGGACGGCTATGTCGCCGACACCGCCCGGGTCGCCCGCGCGCTCGGCGTGCCGGACCCGCCGGAGACCGCCGCCGGGCTCGCCGCGCAGATCGCGGAGTACCGCCCGGAGCTGCGCGGCACCCCGGAGGCCCGCGACGCCGCCCGGTTCCTGCTGCTGGAACCGCCGCTGCCGCTGGCCGCGCGGTTGCCCTACGGCATGCTGGCCGCGGCCTCGGTCGGGCTGCTGCCGCACTGGGCGCGGGTGCCGCTGCGGTTGCCGTGGCTCCCGGTCACCGAGGCCACCGCCGTCCGCGCGGGCGGGACCCTGATCACCGCCGGGATCCGCTGGGTGACCAGCGCACCGGCGGAACCGCCGCCGATGCCTCCGGCGCACCCGTAGCCCGCCCCCGCGGCGGCGGTCACCGGATGCGGGCGTCCGCGGACGGGTTCATCCTGGAACCCTAGGGCCGGTTCCTCCGGGGACCGGTGACGCCGACCGGTGACCGGTGATCGCACAATGGCTGTTGCGCCCGCCCCGACCGTGATCCCCACGCGTGCCCGCCCGGGCAGGGGGTCGCGGTTCACGCACATGCTGCGCACCACCGATCCCAAGGACATCGCGATCCTCTACCTGACCACGGCGTTCGGGTTCTTCCTCGCCGGCGGTGCGATGGCCCTTCTGATGCGGGCCGAGCTCGCCCGCCCGGAGCTGCAGTTCCTCTCGACCGAGCAGTTCAACCAGCTGTTCACCATGCACGGCACGATCATGCTGCTGCTGTACGCGACGCCGATCCTGTTCGGGTTCGCGAACTACATCCTGCCGCTGCAGATCGGCGCCCCGGACGTGGCGTTCCCGCGGCTCAACGCGTTCTCGTACTGGTTGTTCCTGTTCGGCGGGCTGATCGTGCTGGGCGGGTTCCTGACCCCCGGCGGCGCCGCGGACTTCGGCTGGTTCGCCTACACCCCGCTGTCGACGACCCACTCGCCCGGTCCCGGCGGCGACCTGTGGGCGGTCGGGCTGATCGTGTCCGGGCTGGGCACGATCCTGGGCGCGGTCAACATGCTCACCACGATCATCTGCCTGCGCGCCCCCGGCATGACGATGTTCCGGATGCCGATCTTCACCTGGAACATCCTCTTCACCTCGATCCTGATCCTGATCGCGTTCCCGATCCTGACCGCGGCACTGATGGGACTGCTGGCCGACCGCCATCTCGGGGCGCACGTCTACGACCCGCAGAACGGCGGCGTCGTGCTCTGGCAGCACCTGTTCTGGTTCTTCGGGCATCCCGAGGTCTACATCGTCGCGCTGCCGTTCTGGGGCATCGTCACCGAGATCTTCCCGGTGTTCAGCCGCAAGCCGCTGTTCGGCTACAAGGGCCTGATCATCGCCAGCCTCGGGGTCACCGTGCTCTCGGCGGTGGTGTGGGCGCACCACATGTACGCCACCGGTGCGGTGCTGATGGCGTTCTTCTCGCTGACCACGTTCCTGATCGCGGTCCCGACCGGGATCAAGTTCGTGAACTGGATCGGCACCCTGTGGCGGGGCAAGCTGACGTTCGAGACCCCGATGCTGTTCGCGCTGGGGTTCCTGGTGACGTTCCTGTTCGGCGGGCTGACCGGCGTCCTGCTCGCGATGCCGCCGGTGGACTTCCACGTGAGCGACACCTACTTCGTCGTCGCGCACTTCCACTACGTGCTCTTCGGCACGATCGTGTTCTCGGTGTTCGCCGGGGTCTACTTCTGGTTCCCGAAGATGACCGGCCGGATGATGGACGAGCGGCTGGGAAAGATTCACTTCTGGACCACGTTCGTCGGGTTCCACCTGACGTTCCTGGTCCAGCACTGGCTCGGCGACGAGGGGATGCCGCGCCGCTACGCCGACTACCAGGTGAGCGACGGCTTCACCGTGCTGAACACGATCTCCTCGGTCGGCGCGTTCCTGCTCGGGGCCTCCATGCTGCCGTTCCTCTACAACGTGTTCCGCAGCTACCGGTTCGGGCCCCGGGTGACCGTCGACGACCCGTGGGGGTTCGGGAACTCGCTGGAGTGGGCCACCTCGTGCCCGCCCCCGCGGCACAACTTCACCGAGCTGCCCCGGATCCGCTCCGAACGCCCGGCCTTCGAGTTGCACTACCCGCACCTGGTCGAGCGGGCGCGGGCCGAGAGCCACGTCGGGCTGATGTCCCGGCAGAGTCATGCCGCCGCGCAGGACAGCGGCACGCCGCACCGCTCGGACGGCGGCGCCGGGCCGGGCTGATCCGGCGTCGGCTCCCGGCCGGACAGCCCGCCTGACCGTCAGGCCCCGCCGCCCCCGGCACGCTCGATCACCCAGCGCGCCTCGCGGTTCGCGCGGTCGCCCTCGGCGTCGGCCAGCGACTCCGGGATCGGGTCGGTGTCGTGCCCGGCCTCCCACTGCTCCGGGGTGACCGGGGCGGGCATCGTCCGCCAGCGGGCGCGCGGGTCGTCGCCGTCAGCGGGGTCGTCCGTGGCCCGGTCCTGCTCCGTATCGTCCATCTGACGACGGTGCCCGCCCGAGCGGTGGGTTGCAACCCGCAATCACCTGTCCGGGGACAGGTCCCTGACCAGCAAGACGTCGGTGTCGAAGCAGGTCCGGGTGCCGGTGTGGCAGGCCGGGCCCTCCTGGTCGACCGTCACCAGCACGGCGTCGCCGTCGCAGTCCAGCCGTACCTCGTGCACCTGCTGCACGTGCCCGGAGGTGCCACCCTTGACCCAGTACTCCTGCCGGGAACGCGACCAGTAGGTCCCGCGCCCGGTGGTCAGCGTGCGGTGCAACGCCTCGTCGTCCATCCAGCCGACCATCAGCACCTCGCCGGCGCGGGACTGGACGACCGCACAGACCAGCCCGTCGGCGTCCCGCTTCAGCCGGGCCGCGACCGCCGGGTCCAGCGCCGACTCACCGGCCGGGATCCTCGCGTCCACCGTCACCGGACCTCCACCCCGCCGTCCCGCATCGCGTCCTTGACCTCGCCGATCCGCAGCGTCCCGAAGTGGAAGACGCTCGCGGCCAGCACCGCGTCCGCCCCGGCCCGCACGGCCGGGGTGAAGTCATCGACCGTCCCGGCGCCGCCGGAGGCGATCACCGGGACGTCCACGACCTTCCGGACGGCCTCGAGCATCTCCAGGTCGAACCCGGCGCGGGTGCCGTCGGCGTCCATCGAGTTCAGCAGGATCTCGCCGACGCCGAGCTCCTCGCCGCGCCGCGCCCACTCGACGGCGTCCACCCCGGCCGAACGGCGCCCGCCGTGCGTGGTCACCTCGAAACCCGACGGCTGCGGGTGCTCCCCCTCGGGCACCCGGCGGGCATCGACCGACAGCACGATGCACTGCGAGCCGAACCGCCGGGACATCTCGTGCAGCAGCTCCGGCCGGGCGATCGCCGCGGTGTTCACGCTGACCTTGTCGGCCCCCGCGCGCAGCATCAGGTCGACGTCGTCCGCGGTGCGGATGCCACCGCCGACGGTCAGCGGGATGAAGACCTGCTCCGCGGTCCGCCGCACCACGTCGATCATCGTGCCGCGCTCGCTCGACGACGCCGTGACGTCGAGGAAGGTCAGCTCGTCGGCGCCCTCGGCGTCGTAGACCCGGGCCATCTCGACCGGGTCGCCGGCGTCGCGCAGCTCGCGGAAGTTGACGCCCTTCACCACCCGCCCGGCGTCGACGTCCAGGCAGGGGATGACGCGGACCGCGACCCCCACGCCTCAGCCGACCTTCCGGACGGCCTCGAGCGCCTCGGGCAGCGTGAACCTCTGCGCGTAGAGCGCCTTGCCGACGATCGACCCCTCGATGTTGACGCCGGTCGCGGCGACCTCGGCCAACCGGACCAGGTCGGTGACCTCGGAGATCCCGCCGGAGGCGATCACCGGTGCGGTGGTGGCGTTCGCGACGCCGGTCAGCAGGTCCACGTTCGGGCCCTGCAGGGTACCGTCCTTGGAGACGTCGGTGACGACGTAGCGGGCGACGCCGTCGCGGTCCATCCGCTCCAGGGTCTCCCAGAGATCGCCGCCGTCGGTGGTCCAGCCGCGCGCGGCCAGCCGGTGCTCGCCGTCGATGATCTTGACGTCCAGGCCGACCGCGATCCGGTCCCCGTGCTGCGCGACGACCTTCGCGCACCACTGCGGGTTCTCCAGCGCCGCGGTGCCCAGGTTGACCCGGCGGCAGCCGGTGGCCAGCGCCCGCTCCAGCGATGCGTCGTCCCGGATGCCGCCGGACAGCTCGACGGCCACGTCCAGCTTGCCGACGACCTCGGCCAGCAGCTCGGCGTTCGAGCCGCGGCCGAACGCGGCGTCCAGGTCGACCAGGTGGATCCACTCCGCCCCGTCGCGCTGCCAGGTCAGGGCGGCCTCCAGGGGCTCGCCGTAGCCGGTCTCGGTGCCGGCCTCGCCCTGCACCAGCCGGACGGCCTGGCCGTCGGCGACGTCCACCGCGGGAAGCAACGTGAAACTCACCGGTCCAGCCTAGCCAGCGCGGTTCCGCGGCACCGTGGGTGGCTGCGCGGACCCGCTGCGGCCCACGCCGACCGGTTGCCACCCGCTCCCCCGTTGATGATCATCGCCGCGCTTCGTGAGGAAGGGGTATACCCGCGGGCCTGCCCTCCGGCTCGGCGCGCGTGCGCACGCAGGGTGTACGGGTGCTCGACGTACGCCCGTCGCGCGTCAGGTACGCGCCGTCAGGGCGTCCGCGACGTCGTCGTCGGTGTAGCCGTACTGGAGCGCCGCCTCGCGCAGCCGGTTCGCGGCCTCGCGGATCTCGTCGAGGTGTGCCTGGTGGACATCGAAGATCTGATCGATCTTCGCTTGGAAGATCATCTGGGCGTCGAACGAGATCGGATCGTCGCCGCAGCGCTCCATCCGTCGGACCCATTCGGCTTCCCGGAGCACTCGCTGCATCTCCTCTGCCTGGCGGGTGAACAGGGCGCAGGCAGCGACGACGTTGTCGACGTCGATCTGCGTCATCAAGCTGTCCGACGCGCTCCCGCGCGGCATCTCGGCTTCGATCACCAGCGCACGGTAGACGTCGGGGCATCGTGACCGGTGGGGGCTGGAAGATCGGTTCGCAATCGCGAGTCAGCCGACCACGCGGTCGGCGTTCTGTACAGCGTCGGCGGCCACCCGGTCCGCGCGACGGCACACCTCGTCGACCGGATACGCGGCACCATCGGTCTGTTCATCGGTCGTCTGGACCTGAATGCGAATCGTCTGGCCGTCGTTGACGTCGACCAGCACCTGGCAGAGCGGAAAGGTATCGGCTCGCTCGGTCTGTGTCACGGTGCCGAACCCAGCGACCGTGCTGACCCAGGTCCCAGGGTCAGCGACTGCTCGACCGGCGTCCTGTGGAATCAGCTGGATGGTGTAGTTGAACCCGTCCAGCAGATTGCCCCATCCACAGGCACGGGTAGTCATCTCGTCGACCGGCGCAGTACCGGCGACACCCTCGCCGACCTGCAGCTCTCGCTTCAGCTCGGGGCTCAGCGTCGCGCACGGATCCACCCGCTCGATGTCGATGTCGGCGGGACGCGGCGGGAACGGGTCCAGTGGCGCGGCAGGGGCCGGGGTGCACCCGGCGGTCACCGCAGCCGCGAGCGCCAGCACTGTAACGAGGCGACAGATCGGTCGTGACACGAGTCCTCCGGGTGAGCGCCCGCTGAGAGTAGCCACCAGGTCGTCGCCACGGACCGGACTCACACGGGTTTCCTCCGTTCACACGAGATCCGATCCCGTGTGAACGGAGGGAAACCGTGTGGATGGCGTGCCTCCCCGCGCGGCCCGTCTCCGGGAGAGGTTCGCCTGGTACTTCCTGGTCACCGAGCGCGACCCCCGGCTTCCGCGACTGGCCTCCTGAACCAGGGCCGCGCCGAGCGCTTCCACCGCGCCCCCTGACAGCACGCCCCCTGACAGCACGCCGTCGCCACCCGCAGCGCACCGTCACCCCGCGCAGCGTGCGCCGCGACCCGCGCTGCGCACAGCGACGGTGTGCTACCGACGAGACCGGCTCGCCTCCTGGACAGCACCGCGCCCGGGTGGACCGGCCGGCCGGGGTCAGCCGACCGACCGCAGCCAGTTCTCCAGCACGGTCGCCCCGGCGTCACCGGACTTCTCGGGGTGGAACTGGGTCGCCGACAGCGGCCCGTTCTCCACCGCCGCGACGATGTCCTCGCCGTGCCGGGTCCAGGTCACCCTCGGCGGGGTGAGCGCGTGCGACTCGGGCAGCACCCACTTCCGGACGCCGAACGAATGCACGAAGTAGAACCGGGTGTCGGGGCCCAGCCCGGCGAACAGGGTGCTGTCCCCCGGCGCGCTCACCGTGTTCCAGCCCATGTGCGGCAGCACGTCCGCCTGGATCCGTTCGACCACCCCCGGCCACTCGGCGCAGCCCTGGGTGTCCTCGCCGAACTCGACGCCGTGCTCGAACATCACCTGCATGCCGACGCAGATCCCGAGCACCGGGCGTCCACCGGCCAGCCGGCGCCCGATGATCTGCGGGCCGCGCACCCCGCGCAGGCCCTCCATACAGGAGGCGAACGCACCGACGCCGGGGACGACCAGGCCATCGGCCTCGGCGGCGGCGTCGAAGTCCGCGGTGACGGTCACGTCCGCGCCGACGCGTTCCAGGGCGCGTTCCGCGGAACGCAGGTTTCCCGATCCGTAGTCCAGCACGACGATCCGTGGCACGACCCCAGGGTAGTCACCCACGCCGGGCTGCCCGGGCGGTGGTGAGCGCGGCCGTCGTCGCGGCCACCACGAGGCAGCCGGCCGCGGCCGGCGAGGCCCAGCCGGGATCGATCACCGGCAGCACCGGCACCCCGGTCGCCCGGGCCAGCCCGGACGCGACCGCGGCCAGTGGTGGCTCTGGAACGACGACGGCTGCGGCTGGTCGACGACGAGCCGCTGCCCGCCCCACCACGGCCTCCCGGGTCACGGTGGCGGGCACCGTCGACCTGGCGGGCGGTGGGGTTCGCGTTGCTGGCCGCGACCGGGCTGGCCGCGTTGGACGCCGGCATCCTCGGCTTCTCCTTCGTGCTGCCGGTGCTGCTGTTCGCCTCCCCCACCGACGACCCGAAAGTGTGGCCGCTGGTGATCGTCGGTGTGCTGCTGCTCGCCGTGGCACCGTGGACGGTCACCGCCTGGGCCGGGGCCCGGGCGGCGCTGACCCGCACCGTGCTGGGGCCGCGCGGGGTCGAGCTGGGGCCGGGGATCGCCGACGTCGCCACCCGCCGGCTGATCGGCGCGTTCGAGACCGAGCGGTCCCGGATCGAGCGGGACCTGCACGACGGCGCCCAGCAGCGGCTCGTCGCCCTGGGGGTGTCGCTCGGACTGGCCCGGCTCGACGTCCCGGACGGCTCGGCCCTGGCCGTCCGACTCGACGACGTCCGCGACCAGCTCGGCGGCGCGCTCGCCGAGCTGCGCGATCTGGTCCGCGGTCTGGACCCGCGGGCGCTCGCCGACCACGGACTCGCCGCGGCCGTCGAGGACCAGGCGGCGCGCTGCCCGGTGCCGGTCGAGGTGGACCTGCGACTGCCGGACCGCCTCCCCTCGCAGGTCGCGATGACCGCGTACTTCGTGCTCACCGAGGCGCTCACCAACCTCGTCCGGCACAGCGACGCCCGGGCCGCGTCGGTGACCGGGCGCCGGCACGCCGACCAGCTGATCCTCGAGGTCCGCGACGACGGCAAGGGCGGTGCCGATCCCGCCGCCGGATCCGAACTGGCCGGGCTGGCGGAGCGGGTCACGCTGGCCGGCGGCCGGGTGCGGTTGTCCAGCCCGTCCGGCGGGCCGACGCTGCTGCGGGTGGAGCTGCCGTGCGCGTGATCGTCGCCGAGGACGCCGTCCTCATGCGGGAGGGACTGGTCGGGTTGCTGGAGCGATTCTCGCACACCGTCCTCGCCGCAGTCGGGGACGCGTCCGCACTGGTCGGGGCGGTGCGCCGGGAGCGGCCGGACCTGGTGCTGACCGACGTGCGGATGCCGCCCGGGGACGCCGACGACGGCCTGCGCGCCGCCGTCGAGCTGCGCGCGGACGATCCCGCGTTGCCGGTGCTCGTGCTGTCCCAGTACGTCGAGCCGGTCGCCGCCGAGGCGCTGCTCGACACCGGCGACGGTGCCGGGGTCGGCTACCTGCTCAAGGACCGGGTGGCGGACGTGACCGCGTTCGCCACCGCCGCGGAGCGGGTCGCCGGGGGCGGCACCGTGCTCGATCCGGAGGTGGTGCGGCGGCTGGTGCGACGCCGGCGCGACCCCTCGGCCGGCTGTCTCCCCGGGAGCGGGAGGTGCTGGACCTGATGGCCGAGGGCCGGTCGAACGTCGAGATCGCGGGCACGCTCGTGCTGTCCGATGCGGCGGTGAACAAGCACGTCCGGGCGGTGTTCACCAAGCTCGACCTTCCGGTGGAGGTGGCCGGGCACCGGCGGGTGCTGGCCGTGCTGGCCTGGCTGCGGTCGGGGAGATAGCAGCCGTCCCCGTGCGTCACTCCCCCGCGGGCCGCGCCATCGTCAGCTGGTGCATTCGGCGGCCCTCGTACCGGATCCCGGGGACGCGACGAGGACCGCATCTCGAGAGCCCCGCTCCGGCGTGTCGTTCGCGGTGCCCGGGGCGTGCTCGGGTCCCGGCCGGCGCGCCGACCGTCCGCTCACCGCGGCGGTCCTCGCGGACCGCGAAGATGTCAGTCCTCGAATGTATGTTCGAGTCATGCAACCGATGGCGATCCCGGACGGGCTGGCGGACACCCCGCCCGGTCCGGAACTGGGTGCGCTGCTGGCGGCGATCGACCCGGCGCGAGTCGCCAACGGTGCCACCGTGACGGTGTTGCAAGCGTGGCGGCGGCAGCGCTCGCACAGCGATGCGGCGGAGCTGGCGATGCTGGCCGAGGTCGGCCGCTGCGACCCCGTCACCCCGCCGGAGCGGGTGGCCCGGCTGGAGGCCGCGCACCCGAACTGCGGCATCGAGATCGCCGCCGCCCTCACCCTGACCGAACTGTCGGCCTGGCGCGAGCACGCCCTCGCCGACACCGTGGTTCACCGGCTCCCGACCGTGCACGCCGCTCTCGCGGCCGGGCACATCGACCGGGCCAAGGCGATGGTGTTCGCCGACCTGCTCGAACCCCTGACCGACACCCAGAACGCCCGCGTCTGTGCCGCGCTGGTGCCGAAGGCACCCGGGTTGACCACCGGGCAGCTGCGCGCCCGGCTGCGCCGGATGGTGATCGCGATCGATCCCGATGCCGCCCGACGCCGCTACCAGCGGGCGCTGCGTCAGCGACGGGTGATCTGTTACCTCGACCAGGACGGCACAGCCACCCTCTCCGCGACCGGGCTGGACCCGACCGCGGCACAGGCCGCCTGCGAGCGCCTCGACGCCCTCGCTCGCGCCATCCGCGCGGCCGGACACCCGGACCCCCTCCCCGCCGTTCGCGTCGACCTGGCCACCGCCCTGCTCGACGGCAGCCTGCACACCCTCAGCCACGACCAGATCGTCACCGTCATGCTCGCCCGCGCCGCTGAGCCCGACCCCGACGCAGGTACCGACCCCGAGTCCGCGGCCGTCGATCGCAGTAGTGGCGACGACGACGGCACGAGCAACTCCGGCCGCGGCGGCGACGAAGACAACGACAGCGGCGGCGAGGACGACGGCAGCGGCAGCGGCGTCGGCAGCGAGGACGGTCGCAGCGGCGGCAGCAGCGAGAACGGTGGCAGCGGCAGCGGTGGCGACCACCGCAACGACGACGGCAACGGCGACGGTGGCGGTGGCGGTGGCGGTGGGGAGGACGGGGACGGGGGCGGAGACGACGGCAGCCCCCAGGGCGACGGTGGCGATGACGGTCCCCGGGATGACAGCCCCCGCGACGGCGGTACCGGCGGTCCCGGCCGTGGATCGGAGCCGGCCCGGCCGGGTATCGAGATCCGCATCCGCCTGTCGACCCTGCTGGGGCACGACGAGCACCCCGGGGAGGTCCCCGGCCTCGGCCCGATACTCGCCCCCACCGCCCGCGCCGGCATAGCCCGCCATCACCACGCCGAATGGCGCTTCGCGATCACCGACACCGACGGCTACCTCGTCCTCGCCGGCACGACTCGCCGACGCCCACCGGCACCCGCGCAGACCGGACAGGCCGGACCGGCCGGGCGGGAAGGGCACCCGCTGATCCGGCAGGCGCACGGCGGCACCGTCGAACTCCAGATCCCGGCCGCGCTCCTCCGGCAGCTGTCCGCACAGCCACCGCCCGGATGGGAGTCCCTGCTCGCGGACCTGGCTTCCCAGTACGCCCGCCGCTCCGCACCCGGCGCCGCCCTGGACCAGCGCTCCGGCGACCGCTTCCCCTGTCCGGCCCTGCGCCGCCATGTCGAGATGCGCGATCGCACCTGCATCTTCATCGGCTGCCAGCGTCCGGCCCGCAAGTCTCAGCAGGACCACACCCTCGAGCACCAGCACGACGGTCCCACCGTGCGCGCGAATCTGGGACCGCTCTGCGTGCTCCACCACGCGCTCAAGACCACCGGGCTCTGGCGGCTGCAGCAGCCCGCTCCCGGCGTCTTCCGGTGGCGCAGCCCGTTGCACCGGGTCTACGTCACCCGGGGCGAACCCGTCTGCCCTCCGCTGCCCGACCCCGTGCCCGGGGACACGCCCGAGAGCCCCTGGCCGGAGCCGGCGCCACCGAACCGGCTCCAAGACGCGCTCGACGACCTGCCCCTGTGGCCGAGGGTGCCCGTGCCTGCGCCTGTGCCCGCGTCCACCGCCATCACCACCGCCGCCGACCGCGCCCCACCGGCCCGCCCGCCGTTCTGATCCTGCAGGCCCAGGTCCGCCAGGCGCAGGTCCGGCAGAGATCCTGCCGTGCCGTGCCGTGCCGTGCCGCGCACCGGGCCGGCTGTGGCGATCCCGCTCGGCGTCGGTGCCGGGCGGGTGGGCCGGGGGCGCGTCGCTACAGGGCGCCCTTGGTGGAGGGCACCCCGGTGACCCGCGGGTCGTTCTCGGTGGCCGCGCGCAGCGCGCGAGCGATCGCCTTGAACTGCGCCTCGGTGATGTGGTGCGGGTCCCGGCCGTCGACCACCCGCACGTGCAGCGCGAGGTGACCGTGGAAGGCCAGCGACTCGAACACGTGCTTGTTCAGCACCGTCGGGTAGTGCCCGCCGACGACGAAGCCGCGCATCATGTCCGGCTCGCCGGAGCACACCGTGTACGGGCGGCCGGAGACGTCGACGACGGCGTGCGCCAGCGCCTCGTCCATCGGGATCCAGGCGTCACCGAAGCGGCGGATGCCCGTCTTGTCCCCCAGCGCCTGCCGGATCGCCTGGCCGAGCACGATCGCGACGTCCTCGACGGTGTGGTGGGCGTCGATCTCGACGTCGCCCTCGGCGCGCACGGTCAGGTCGAACGAGCCGTGCTTGCCGAAGCTGTCCAGCATGTGGTCGAAGAACGGCACCCGGGTGTCGATCTCGGTGCGTCCGGTGCCGTCGAGGTCGATCTCGACGGTGATCCGGGTCTCCTTGGTGACGCGCTCGACGCGTCCGATCCTGCCGGGCGCCGACGGCTCGTTCGCGGACTCACTCACAGCAGCTCCTTGGTGGCGAGGTCTCCTGCGACCTGCAGGAAGGTGTCGTTCTCCTCGGGCGTGCCGATCGTGACCCGCAGCCGCTCCGGGATGCCGACGTCGCGGATCAGGACGCCGGACTCCAGGAAGCCCTTCCAGGCCCGCCCGGCGTCGGCGAACCGGCCGAACAGCACGAAGTTGGCGTCGCTGGGGACGACGTCGTAGCCGGCCGCGGCCAGCTCCGAGCAGACCCGGTCCCGCTCGGCCGCCAGCAGCGCGACCGATCCGAGCGTGGCGTCGGCGTGCCGCAGCGCCGCCCGCGCGGCGGCCTGGGACAGCACCGACAGGTGGTAGGGCAGCCGGACCAGCTGCAGGGCGTCGACCACTGCGGGGGCGGCGGCCAGGTAGCCGAGCCGGCCACCGGCGAAGGCGAACGCCTTGCTCATCGTCCGGGACACCACGAGCTTGTGTCCGTGGGTGGCCAGCAGCGTCGTCGCGCTCGGCCGGCCGGTGGCCTCGGCGAACTCGGCGTAGGCCTCGTCGACGATCACGATCCCCGGCGCGGCGTCGATCAGCCGGGCCAGGTCGGCCGGGTCGATCGACTGCCCGGTCGGATTGTTCGGGCTGGTCAGGAACGTGATGTCCGGGGACTTCTCGCCCAGCACGGCGACCGCGGCGTCGACGTCGATCGCGAAGTCGTCCCGCCGGGGCACCGGCACCCACTCGGTCTGCGTGCCCGAGGCGATGATCGGGTGCATCGAGTAGCTGGGCACGAACCCGAGCGCCGTGCGGCCGGGACCGCCGAAGGCCTGCAGCAGCTGCTGCAGGATCTCGTTCGAGCCGTTGGCCGCCCACAGGTTCTCCCGGGTCAGCGCCGCCCCGGTCTGCCGGGACAGGTACCCGGCCAGGTCCGCGCGCAACGCGGCGGAGTCCCGGTCCGGGTAGCGGTGCAGCTCGCGGGCCGCATCCTCGGCCGCCGCGGCGACGTCGGCGACCAGCTCCGGCGGCGGCGGGTACGGGTTCTCGTTCGTGTTGAGCCGCACCGCGACGTCGAGCTGCGGGGCCCCGTAAGGGCTCTTCCCGCGCAGGTCGGCGCGCAGCGGCAGGTCCTCGAGCCGGACCTGGTCTCCCGGGGTCATGCCTCCTCCTCGAGCGAAGCGGAACCGAAGCGGACGTCGCCGTCGAACCGGGCGGTGACGGCCTCGCCGTGCGCGGGCAGGTCCTCGGCGTCCGCCAGCGTGACGACACGGCCGGCGACCTCGCGCAGGGCCGCCTCGGTGTAGTCGACGACGTGCACGCCGCGCAGGAACGTCGAGGTCGACAGGCCGCCGGAGTGCCGCGCGCAACCGCCGGTCGGCAGCACGTGGTTCGACCCGGCGCAGTAGTCGCCCAACGACACCGGCGCGTACGCGCCGACGAAGATCGCTCCGGCGTTGCGGACCCGGGCGGCGTCGGCGGCGGCGTCGGCGGTCTGGATCTCCAGGTGCTCGGCGGCGTAGGCGTCGACGACCGCGATGCCGTCGGCGATCGAGCCGACCAGGATGACGCCGGACTGCGGGCCGGTCAGCGCCGTGCGGACCCGCTCGGTGTGCTTCGTCGCGCCGACCCGCGTCTCCAGCTCGGCCTCGACCCGCTCCACCAGCCCGGCCGACGTCGTGACCAGCACCGACGCCGCGTTCGGGTCGTGCTCGGCCTGCGAGATCAGGTCCGCGGCGACGTGCCCGGCGTCGGCGGTGTCGTCGGCCAGGATCGCGATCTCGGTGGTGCCGGCCTCGGCGTCGATCCCGACCGTGCCGCGCAGCATCCGCTTGGCCGCGGTCACGTAGATGTTGCCCGGGCCGGTGACCATGTCGACCGGCTCCAGCTCCGTGCCGTCGGTGTCCGTCCCGCCGTGGGCGAGCAGCGCGACGCACTGGGCGCCGCCGACCGCCCACACCTCGTCGACGCCGAGCAGCGCCGCCGCGGCCAGGATCGTCGGGTGCGGGCGCCCGCCGAACTCGGCCTGCGCCGGCGAGGCCACGACCAGCGACTCCACCCCCGCCGCCTGCGCCGGGACCACGTTCATGATCACGCTTGACGGGTAGACCGCGAGCCCACCCGGGGCGTAGAGCCCGACCCGGCGCACCGGTACGAACCGCTCGGTCACCGTCCCGCCGGGGACGACGTCCGTCACGACGTCCGCCCGGCGCTGGTCGGCGTGCACGGCACGGGCCCGCTCGATCGAGGTCTCCAGCGCGGTGCGGACCTCCGGGTCCAGGTCGCGCAGCGCGCCGGCCAGCGTCTCGGCCGGGACCCGGACGGTGGCCGGGCGGACCTTGTCGAAGCGCTCGGTCGCCTCCAGCGCGGCGGCGGCGCCCCGTTCCCGGACGCCCTCGACCAGCGGCCGGACGGCGGCCAGCGCGGCATCGACGTCCAGCTCGGCACGCGGCATCATCCCGCGCAGGGTCGCCGGACGCGGGAGCGGTTCCCCGTTCAACGCGTCGGATCGCAGGTCGAGGCGGCGGAGCATGCTTCCCAGGGTACGGCGGCGGACCGACGCGAATTCAGCCCGTCGGTCCGGGCGCGAGCACCGTCACCCCTCGCTCGAGGGCCGAGGCCGGCCGGGGCGCCCGGAGCCGTCCGGGCACGCAGCCGGCGGCGCACGGCCCACAGGTGCCACAGCAACGCCGCGAGGAGCAGGTACCCGGTCCCCCGTGCACCGAGCCCTGGCGAACGACACCCACCCAGCGCTGCACCCCGGGCACCGTGACGGCCGCCATCGCCCCCGGCAGCACCCAGGTGCCGACCATCGTGGTCACGGCGCGCACGGAGCGCACTCGCCTGCGCGGCCGCGCCGCCAGCCCGTCACGCGTCGCCAGGTGCACCAGCACCCACGCCGGCCCTGCGAGGCCGGTGGCGAGAAGCATGCACGGCACGGCCACCGGGAGCCAGGAGGCGACGAACACCGGCGCCGGTCCGCGACACGGCACACGCGTGACACATCGACCTGACAGTGACCGCCCTCGCTGTCGGTGGGGCGTGGCACGCTGCGCAGCGTGCCA
>NZ_JBKGXT010000031.1:0-59492 GCF_046546495.1 Pseudonocardia nantongensis
TGTTACTCACCCGTTCGCCGCTCGTGTACCCCCGAAAGGGCCTTACCGCTCGACTTGCATGTGTTAAGCACGCCGCCAGCGTTCGTCCTGAGCCAGGATCAAACTCTCCAACAAAAACCCTGACAAACAAACACAGTCACAGACCCGACGGGGTCAGACCCATGACCAAACAATCTGGCACAAAAACGCCAAACCAAAAATAGCTCGACACACTGTTGAGTTCTCAAAAGACACCCGCACCACATCACCGGCCGCCAGACCGGATCCGAAGGCGGATCACCTCGACCCCACAAGACAATCACACCGAGAAACTCGGCCAACCACCGGGGGGCTCCTACTGCGTCCGCGGGGCCTGCTGACCGGACCTCCAAGGCCCGTTCTGTCCGGCTCTCTCGCTGACAGGAAGAAAGTTACGGCACGCCGTTCGGGCACGTCAAACCGGGGTCCCATTTAGCCGCTGACCTGCGCAGATCCGGTTTCAAGCCACACAGCGCCGCGGTCGAACCCGACCCTGGCGCACGACGAGCGGTCGTGCTGACGAGCTCATCTGGCATCGTGGTTGACCAGGCCCGATCGCGCAAGGGGAAGCCCCGATCAGGCCCCTACCGGGGCTGCACACCGTCGTTCGTCGTGGGTCGGCACCGGCGCCGGAAGCTTCCAAGATTTTTTTCGACCGCCCGTCGTGGCCCCGGGCCACGATGAGCGGTCGTGCGCGACCGTGCGGTCTCGCCCGGATGACGCGGGGCACCACTGGTGTCGATCATCGGTGTTCGGGGGCCGTTCGTCGTGCGGGCCACCGTTGGGCCCTGTGGTCGCGGCCGTGGGCGTCGTGGACGTACGACACCCGGCCGCTGCGCGCCGTGACCGTCGAGGAGAACGGTGGGCGGAGTGCGCCAGACTCCGGAGCCGTGAGCACCGACCAGTCGCCCGAACCCGACGTCCTCCCCACCGAGCTGCACCGGCTGCGCGCAGGGGCCGGGCCGACCGCGGCCGAGTGGTGCCTCATCCCGGGCTCGAGCGCACGGGTGCGGGTGGCGATCACCGGGCAGGTGCTTCTGGTCGAGGGCGCCTCGGAGGTCCCGGTGCCCGCGTCCCCCGCCGCGCTCCCCCTCCGCACCAGGTCGGTGGACCGGATCGCGCTGCCCCTGGTGCTCCCGCTGCAGCCGGAGCCCGAGGTCGTGCTCGCCGAGGCGCGGCGGGTGCTCGCCCCGCACGGACTGCTGTCGGTCCTGGTGCCGGCGCCCCCGTCGTTCGGGTGGCGCGGGGGCGCGCTGCGGCGCGCGGTGCGGGATGGGTGGCGTCACCCGTCGTGTGTGGACCACCCGGACTGGCTGGCGGCCTCGGCGGAGTTCGCGGTGCTGGCCGACGATCGGCTGACCTTCAGTCCCGACGCAGGTCCCGTCGACGTCGAGGCGCTGTGCCGGGCCGGGATCTACCCGCCCGGGCTCCCGGCGGATGTCCGGTCCGCGATCGCCGGCCATCGCTCGGCCACCAGGGGCGTGAGACTGCGTCGGGTCGTCGCCCGGCGCTGAGCGTCCGCCGGCTCGGTCCGGGCGGGGTACGGGTCAGTTCGAGGGGGCGATCTCCGCCGCCGCACCGGCGACCCGGAGATGCTGGGCGCGCGGCTCGTCGTCGGGCAGCTCGACGACGTCGGCGACGATCGCGGTGATGTTGTCCGGTCCCCCGGCCTCGTTCGCCAGCTCGATCAGCCGATCGACGACGGCGTCCGGTTCGGCACCGGAGACCAGCTCTCGCTGCAGCGTCGCGTCGTCGAGGACCGCGGTGACCCCGTCGGAGCAGAGCAGGAAGCGGTCGCCCTCGACGATGTCGATCCGGTCCAGGTCGGGCTCCGGCGCGTGGTCGGTGCTCAACGCGCGCATGAGCACCGAGCGGCGCGGGTGGTGCGCCGCCTCCTCCACCGTGATCTGCCCCTGATCGACGAGTTGCTGGACCATCGTGTGGTCGTGGGTCAGCTGCACCAGGTCGTCGTCGCGGAGCCGGTAGATCCGGGAGTCCCCGATGTGCGCGAGCGCCAGCTGCTCGCCGGTCAGCAGCAGCGACACGACCGTCGTCCCCATCCCGCGGGTCTCCGGGTCCTCGGCGGCGCGCCGGCCGAGCCGGTCGGTCGCGTCGACCAGGGCCTCGGTCATCTCCGCGGCCAGGTCGAGGTCGATCAGGTCCGGGGGAAGGCGGGCCTCCAGCTCGGTGAACGCCGACACCGTCACCGCGCTCGCGACCTCGCCGTGCGCATGGCCGCCCATGCCGTCGGCGACGATCAGCAGCCGGCCGGTCGTCGCGCCGGAGTCCTGGTTCGACGTCCGGCGACGACCCACATCCGACCCGATCGCGGATCGCAGTCCCAGCACCATGCGGACAGTATGGACGTCACCCTGCGAGGGCCGCGCAGGCTGGGCCCGTTCAGCGGTGTCTTCAACCGGACGGATGGTGCTCACCTCGCACATTGCTCCCGCCGGGCTGCTCCGGTCGGGCGACCGACGGGGTGTCGGTGATCGCTTGCCACCGGCGCTACCGTGGTCGCGCGCGGGACGCGTCCCGGCGCGACCCGCCCTCGTAGCTCAGCCGGATAGAGCAAGAGCCTTCTAATCTCTAGGTCGCAGGTTCGAGTCCTGCCGGGGGCACCCAGGTCGGAGCCTTGCGCGGCGCTCGCGATCGGTAATCATGGAGCAGGAGTCGGAGCGACCGTCGCCGGCCTCGCCCCCCATGGCCCCGCGCCCCGCCGATCAGGCCGTTGAGCTCGAACACATCGCCCCGGTAGCCGTGCGACCGGGCAACGGCCTCCGGCGCGGTCCGGGTCCCCGTGGTGAGGACCGGGCTTCGACCCGGTGGCAGGAACTCGGACTCGGCGGCGAGCACGGCCCGCGTCTCCGGGGTCGCCGCACCCGCGACCGCGCAGGCCACGGGGTCCAGCACGGACAGCGATGCCTGGCGGACGACCTGCTCCGGCACGTCGGACAGCTCGGTCGCGGTGGTGACCCTGCGGGCGGGACCGCGCACGGTGAGCGCATCGCCCGGGACCGTCGCCGGGCCCGGGGGTGCGGTGTGAACGTCGGTCGTGTGACCTCCTGACGCTGCGCTGCATCGAACCGGAGCGCTTGATGGTCGAGGGGCGGCCGACTCCTCCGACAGCGCCGCTCTCGATCAACGAGAAGGGGGACGTCACAGGCCGACTCGACGGCTCCGTTGATCGGACGTCGCGTCAGTGGTGGTGAAGCTCTTCCCCACGACCGACCCCGGACACGACGACGCCCCGCCCGACCGTGCTGGTCGGGCGGGGCGTCGCCGGTCGGGCAGGGCATCGTCGCCCATCCGCGCCGGGTGCCGGCGCGCGGGCCGTCGCGCCGGGCCGGGGCGGTGTCAGCGCCGGCGCAGTCTCGCGGCCAGTGCCCGCACCGCCGAGCCACGGCGGTGGTGCCGCGGCAGGCGCCCGGCGACGGCGTCGTCCAGCAGGGACCCGACGGTCTCGGCGGCGCAGGTGCGGTTGGTCCCGATACCGCCGGAGGGGCCCCGCTTGATCCAGCCGACGACGTAGTGCCCGGGCCGGTCCGCGACCCGGCCGGCGTCGTTCGGGACGACGCCGCGGTCGTCGTCGAAGGGCAGGCCCGGGACCGGGCGCCCGCGACGCCCGGCCGCGCGCACGGCCAGACCGGCCGGGATCTCCGCACCGTCGGCGGTGCGCACCCCCTGCACGTGGACCCGGCCCTCGATCCGCTCCGGCACCGTGTGGAAGCGGAACACCACCCGCGGTCCCGCGGCGGGCACCGACCAGTCGACCTTCTCCCGGTCCGCCCGCTGCAGCAGCCCGTGCGCCTCGGACCTCACCGGCCCGTCGAGGGACTCGGCGATCCGCGGGTCGTGCTCGTCGACGATGACGTCCACACCGGACCGGCCGAGCAGCTCGCGCAGCTCGGGAGCGGTCGCGGCGACCGTCTCCGGGCCGCGCCGGCCCAGCAGGACGACCTCGCGGAGCGCCCCGGATCGCAGCGCTGCCAGCGCCTGCGGGTCGATCGGGGTGTGCTCCAGGTCCGCGGGGTCGGCGGTCAGCACCCGGGCCACGTCCAGCGCGACGTTGCCGGTGCCGATCACCGCCACCCGCTGCGCCGCGGTGTCCACGGCGTCGCGGGGCACGTCGGGGTGGCCGTTGTACCAGCCCACGACGGTGTCCGCGGCGATGCTGCCCGGCAGCTGCTCCCTCGCCAGGCCGAGGTCCTTGGGCTCGGGCGCGCCGACCGCCCAGACCACCGCGTCGTGCCGGGCCGCGAGCTCGTCGGCGGTGACCTGCCGGCCGACCTCGGTGCCGAGCCGCATCCGCACCCGCGGGTGGTCGTGGAACCGGGCGAAGGACTCCCCGATCCGCTTGGTCGACGGGTGGTCCGGCGCGACGCCGTACCGGACCAGCCCGCCCGGGGTGGCCAGCCGGTCCACCAGCGTCACCCGAGACGACGTGTGCAGCAGCAGGTCCTGCGCGGCGTACATGCCCGCCGGCCCGGTCCCGACCACGGCGACGTCGAGCGGGGCCATGTCCGCCGGCAGGCTCCGGGTGAACGAGGGCGGCTGCCAGTCGTGGAACAGCGGCGAGTCGTGCTCGAGCTTCCCGGCGACCGGCTTGCCCTCGTAGTACCCCGCGTTGACCTCCGCGTAGCCCGCGAGCGCGTCGCCGAGCCGCTCCACAGGGAACACCGCGTCGACCGGGCACGCATCGGCACACGCCCCGCAGTCGATGCAGGCCCGCGGATCGATGTAGAGCATGTCGGTCGTCCCGAAGTCCGGCTCGTCGGGCGTCGGGTGGATGCAGTTGACCGGGCACGCGGCCACGCAGGAGGCGTCGGTGCAGCAGGTCTGGGTGATCGCGAAGGCCACGGGGATCCTCGCTCAGATCAGGTTCGCGCGCCGGTAGAACCAGAGCGCGGGCTTCGTCAGCAGCCCGCACGAGGACAGGAACTCCATCAGCCCCGCGCAGGACGAGCGCAGCAGCGCCTTGTGGTGCTCGTTGGCCTTCGCCTCGCGCAGCGCTCGCTGCGTGTCGAGGCCCGCGTTCGCGTAGACCTGCTCGTTCCACATGCTGGTGACGATGACGTACGCGGCGGCCGCGACGAGCAGCGCGTGGTAGCGGCGGCGCAGCGGGCCGACGCTGCGGAGCCGGTCCCGGGTCTCCTCGCGGGCGAAGCGCATGTGCCGCGACTCCTCGACCACGTGGATGTTGTTGATCGTCCGCACGAACGGGGCGACGCGCTCGTCGCGCATCCAGTCCCGCTGCATGACGTCGAGGACCTCCTCGGCGACCAGGATCGAGGCGTAGGCGGCCTCACCGGAGTAGGTCAGTGCGCAGAACCGGCCCAACGCCACGACGTGACGCTTCGGGACGTAGGCCGGGGCGCCTAGCTTCGCCGAGCCGCGCGCGAACATGATCGAGTGCCGGCACTCGTCGGCGATCTCGGTCAGCGCCCACTGGAACGACGGGTCGGTCGGGTCCTTGGCGTAGAAGTCCCGCAACATCAGCTGCTGCAGGATCATCTCGAACCAGATGCCGGTCGAGGCCACCGACGCCGACTCCTGCCGGGTCAGCTCCGCGCGCTGCTCCTCGGTCAGCTCGTCCCAGTAGGTGGTGCCGTAGAGGCTGCTCCACTCCGGGCTCATGCCGTGGTGGCCGCGGTCGAGGGGGGTCTCCCAGTCGACCTGAGTGGTGGGGTCGAACGACAGCTCCTCGGACGACCGCAGCAGACGCTCCGCGGTGTCCTTCCGGTCCTCGGCAACCTCGGTGGCCTGGGGGTCCGGGATGGTGGCGGTCATGTCCACTCCTCGCAGACGACGTCGTCATGTGGTGTAACCACCGGTAACGTTACCACGGGTAACAGCAGGCCGCATCCAGCGACCAGCGGAGCCCGGCCGCGCGGTCCGACGTGCCGCGCCCACCGCGACCGGTCACGGTTATTGTTGCGATACGCAATAAAAATGGAGGTGGGTACGTGACATCCGGGACACCGGGGATCTCCGGCACCGTGCGGTGGCGGGACGGTGCCGGCACGGCCGGCGCGGCGGTCACCGTGACCGACCTGGACGGGCGCCAGCACGGCCGTACCGGGACCGACCCGGACGGCGGGTACGTCGTCGGGCTGCCGACCGGAGGCACCTACCTGGTCGTCGTCGCGGTGGACGGAACGCCGCCGCAGGCCGCGCTGGTGGGCGTCTCCGCGACGCCGGTCCGGCACGACGTCACGCTGGCCGGGGGTGCGACCCTGAACGGCACCCTGGTCGACGCCGCCGGACGACCGGTGCCCAGGGCCGCGCTCGCGCTGATCGACCCGCGCGGCGACGTCGTCGCGACCGGCGGACCGGACCCGCAGGGCCGGTTCCGGCTCGTCGCACCCGGCGCCGGGCCGTACACCCTGACCGTCACCGCACCCGGGCACCGGCCGGTCGCCCGCACCGTGACGCCCGCTCCGGACGGGACGCCGATCGGCGTCACACTGCCGGCTCGCTCCGGGCTCGCCGGGACGGCCCGCTCGGCGGACGGCACCGCCGTCGCCGGTGCGCGGATCACCGTGGCGGACGACGCCGGCCACACCGTCGCCTCGACCGTCTCCGGACCGGACGGGCGCTACGCGCTCGACGACCTGCCGGACGGCGAGCACGCCCTGACCGCCGCCGGGCACCCGCCGGTGGTCAGCGTGGTGCAGGTGGCACGCGGCACGACGACGCCGGTCGAGGTGCGCTTCCCGGACCCGCGCGGCGGCGTACCGGCCCGGAACGGGGGCCCGCGGTGAGCGCGCTGCACGGACGGCTCAGCAGCCCGGACGGCTGGCCGGTGCCCGGCGGCACGGTGACCGTGATGGACACGACCGGACAGCAGCGCGGCCGGGCCGCGACCCGGGCCGACGGCGGGTTCGGCGTCGAGGCGCTCAGCGCCGGGGTGCACACCGTGGTCGCCGTCGCGCCCGGCTACGAACCCACCGCCCGCGCGGTGACGCTGGACGGCGTCGACCTCGACCTCGGCGTGCTGGAGCTGGCCCGGACCGGTGGCGCCGTGCTGCCCACCCCCGGTACCTGGCGGATCGACCCGATGCACTCCAGCATCCAGGCGACCGCGCTGCACCTGGGGATGAGCCGGATCCACGGGCGGCTGCGCCGGTTCGCCGGGACGGTCACCGTCGCCGACCCGCTGGAGCACAGCGGCGTGGCGGTGACGATCGACCCGGCGTCGGTGGACTCCGACGAGCCGGACCGCGACGCGCACCTGCGCAACGCGGACTTCCTCGACGTCGCGGCGCATCCGGAGATCCGCTACGTCGGCGACGGCCTGGTCCGCCGGGACCCGACGCACTGGACGGTGCACGGCACGCTCACCCTCAAGGGCGTCAGCGCACCGGTGGACCTCGACGTCGTCTACGGCGGCTCCGGGCCCGACCCGTGGGGCGGCACCCGGGCCGCGTTCACCGCCGGCACCGAGATCTCCCGCGACGAGTTCGCGATCAGCTGGAACCAGTCGGTGCTGGCCGGCGTGCTGGCCGTCGGCCGCACGCTCCGGATCGACCTCGACGTACAGGCCGTCCTGGAACCGTGAGCACGGCGACGACCCGCCGTGCTCATCGGCCGCGACGAACGGCTACTCCGTCCGGGGCACGGCCGGCTACCCCGGAGGGCGATTCCCACCGTCGGTGACCAGGCATTCCGGCCCGCGTTTAGCAGGCGGCGCGGCCGGGCCGTCACCCAGGTCGGTACCCGATTGCGCGGCGACACCGCTCACCGCATTGTGTGCAACCAAGCCTCAGTGAGGGTTGATTTCAAGATCTTCCATCAATCGGTAGGACTGCGCCGGCACCGCAACCGGTGCAACCGGTACGCACCGATCGAGGAGGAGACGAGATGAAGCGTTCGCAGAGGATGGTCGCCGTGGCCCTGGCGTCGGGGATCGCGCTCGCCGGGGCCGCCGGGGTGGCCTCCGCCGGCGAGACCGACGGTGGTGCCGACTCCGGTCGGACCGGGAGCGAGGAGCAGGCCGGCCCGGTCCGCGGCGTCGTGGACGGCGTCGACGGGCTGCTCGGCTCGGTCGCGGACACCGTGGACGGCGTGGACGGCGTGGTCGGCGGCGTGCTCTGACCCGGTTCCGCGAGTAGGCCGCCGCCGGTCCCCGGTGCGCGGCGCCGGGGACCGGACGGGGACGGCGGACCCGCGGGGACGGCGGACCCGCGGGGACGGCGGCGGCCGCCGGGGAGCAGGACGCCGCCGCGGGCGGGCCGGCCCGGGGAGGGGCCGGTTCGCCCTGCCGCCAGATGCGACAGGGTGGCTAGAGCGGACGGGTGAAGCGAAGCGGCCTGCCGTGGGCCACAATGTGGCATGTGAGCGACAACAGCGAGGGCGATACCCCCGGCCGAGCTAACCCGGCTCGTCCGAACCGTCGCGCCGAGGGCAAGGCACGGACCCGGGAGGCCGTGCTGTCCGCGGCCGGAACGGTGTTCGCGGAACGCGGGTACGGCAGCGCCTCGGTCGAGGAGATCGCCCGGCAGGCCGGCGTCGCGATCGGCTCGGTGTACGCCCACTTCGGTGGCAAGCAGGCGCTGTTCGCCGCACTGATCGCGCGCACGACCGCCGACAACCTGGACGGCGCCACCGGCACGCTGGCCGAGGGCCCGGACGACCAGGGGATGCTGGACCGGCTCGGCGCGCAGCTCGCCGAGACCGCCGACGACCGGGTGCGCGCCCTGCTCGACGCGGAGACCTGGCTCTACGCGATCCGCAACGACGACGAGCTGGCCACCGCACTCGCCGACGACGACCGCCGGACCCGGGCGTCGATCGCCCGGATCCTGGCCGAGCAGCCGGCCCCGGAGCCCGGCCCGCTGCTGAGCACCGAGGAGCTGGCCACCGTGCTGACCGGGTTGTTCCACGGCCTGGTCCGACAGCGACGGATGGATCCCGGCTCGGTCCCGGACAGCCTGTTCGGCCGGGCGATGGGCCTGGTGAACGCGCTCACGGCGCACCACACCGACGCGGCGCCGGACCCGGCCGACGGGCGGAAGCCGGGCAGCACCGCGGACTGACCCCGCCGCCGGGCACCCGCACCGCGGCGCCGCGTCCGGCACGGACCGGGCGGGCTCAGCAGATCGAGTCGGCCGGCTTGGGGTTGGCCAGGCCGAACAGCGGTCGCATCCGCAGCCCCGCCCAGGTCCCGGCGAGCGCGACGACGGCCCAGATCCAGCCGTGCAGGCTGAACGAGGCGATGCCGGAGAAGTAGGCGCCGATGTTGCAGCCGCCGGCCAGCCGGGCGCCGTAGCCCATCGCGATCCCGCCCACGACGGCGCCCAGCCCGAGCTTCCACGGGATCCGGCGGTGCAGCACGAACGCCCCGCCGGCCGCGGACGCGACCAGCGCACCGACCATGATCCCGAAGTCCAGGTTGGACACCCGGTCGGCGAGCACCGGCCCGGCCAGCGAGGACGCGTTCGCCGGCACCTGCCAGTAGGTCCAGCTCGCGACGTCGACGCCGAGGAACTGCAGGATCTTCGATCCCCACAGCGCGAACGCCGACGTCACGCCCCAGGGCGCGGCGGAGACGAACAGCACGGCGGCGTTCAGCACGCCGAGCGCGATCGCACCGACCCACATCGGCCAGGACCCGCGCAGGGCCCGGGCGATCCCGCGGGCCGACGGCGGGCGCTGCACCGGCGGCGGTGTCCGGCGCCGGGCCAGCCCCCAGGTCAGCGCCGTGATCACGGCCAGCGCGAGCAGGGTGACCAGCAGCGCGCCGGGGTAGCCGAGCAGCTGCGCGAGGTTCACCGAGGGCCCCTGCGGCACGGTCTGCGTCCAGAACGCGTAGCTCATCGCGGCCAGGACCGAGCCGACCACGAAGCCGAACAGGGTCAGCACGATCGCGCTCTGCCCGCTGCCGACGGCGAACAGCGTGCCGGACGCGCAGGACCCGCCGACCTGCATGCCGAGACCGAACAGGAACGCCCCCACCACCAGCGGGATGCCGATCGGCGAGATCAGCCCGCGCGGTTCGCCGGCCAGCGCGACGCCGGAGGCGAGGACCACGGCGAACAGCACCGCGGCCGTGCCGAGCATCAGCATGTGCGCGCGGAGCCCGGCCCCCTGGCCGACCGAGACCAGCTGGCGCCACCCGGAGGTGAAGCCGAACCGGGAGTGGAACAGCACGAAGCCGAGCGCGAGGCCGAGCGCGGCGGTCCCGACCATGGTGGCCGGCGCCACCCGGGCCACCCCGAGCAGCAGCAGCGCGGCCAGCAGCACGCCGACGGCGACCGTCCGCCACTGCGGCGGCGGCGCCGCCCGGTCCTGCGGACCGAACGCGGCCCGTTCGGTGGCGGGGATGTCGCGCACCGCGCGCACCAGCGGGTGCGCCGAGCGGCTCGGTTCACTGACGACGGACAACGACTCTCCTCGGTCGGGGCGGCTGGGGACGCCGATCGCCCGGTACAGCGCGAGCGGCCCGGTGATCTGTTCCCCCGTCGTCGTCGCTCAGGGGGTGAGCAGCGCCTCGCCCGCCCCACTGCCGTCGCCGGGATGCACGTTCCCCTCGCAGCGACGGCGAGAACGTGCCTCTCGACGGCCGGTCAGGCGTCGGTCGTGACCTCGGTCCGGGAGGGCCGGCTCGCGAGGACCGCGATGGCCACCACGGCCAGCGAGATCAGCGCCGCGGTGACGAACGCGGCGTGCACCCCGGCCATGTCGATACCCGCCCCACCCGAGGCCAGCGTCATCACGGTGATGAACAGCGCGGTCCCGGCGGCGCCGGCGACCTGCTGCAGCGTCGTCAGGATGGCGCTACCGTGCGAGTACAGCTCACCGGACAGCGATCCGAGGGCGTCGGTCATCAGCGGGGTGAACATCAGCGCCAGCGCCGCCGACAGCCCGACGTAGAGCAGCGCCACGAGCGGGATCGGTGAGCGCTCGCCCAGCGTGGTGAACCCCCACAGCGACGCGGCCAGCAGCAGCGACCCCGGGATCACCAGGGTCCGGGCGCCGAGCCGGTCGTAGGCGCGGCCGACGAACGGGCCGAGCAGCCCCATCACCAGCCCGCCCGGCAGCACCACCAGCCCGGCCACGAACGCGCTGCGGCCCAGCACCTCCTGGATGTAGAGCGGCAGCAGGATGATCGCGCCGAACAGCGCCATGAACCCGGTCGCGACCAGCACCAGCGCGAGCGTGTAGCGGCGGGAGGCGAACGGGCGCAGGTCGAGCAGTGGCACCGCGCCGCCGGAGGACCGGCTGGTGCGCTGCAGCCGGAGCTGGCGGTGCACGAACACCGCCAGCGCGAGGACGCCGATCCCCAGCGGCACCCAGGGCGGCAGCCCGCCCCCGGCGCCGGTGGCCGACTCACCGATCGCGGACAGCCCGTAGACCAGGCCGGAGAAGGCGACCGCGGAGATCAGCACGGACGCGACGTCCAGTGGGGCGCGCGAGGTCGGCGCGGTCACCCGCAGCCGGGCCGCGCCCGCGGCCAGCGCGAGCAGCGCGATCGGGAGCACGATCCAGAACATCCAGCGCCAGCCCAGCGCCGAGAGGATCACCCCGGACAGCGTCGGGCCGACCGCCGGGGCGACCGCGATCACGATCGAGATCGTGCCCATCGTCTGGCCGCGCCGGCTCTCCGGGACCAGCCGCAGGATCGTCGTCATCAGCAGCGGGACCATCACCGCGGTGCCGGTGGCCTGCACGACCCGGCCGGCGATCAGCACGCCGAACACCGGCGCCAGGGCGCAGAGCAGGGTGCCCGCGCTGAACAGGCTCATCGACGCCAGGTACACCGCGCGCGGCGGGAACCGCTGCAGCAGGTAGCCGGTGACCGGGATGACCACCGCCATCGTGAGCAGGAACCCGCTGGTCAGCCACTGTCCGGTGGCCGCGCTGATGTGCAGGTCGGCGATCAGGGCCGGCAGTGCCACGCTCATGATCGTCTCGTTCAGGATCATCACGAACGCGGAGCCGACCAGCAGTGAGATGATCAGGGTTGCCCCTGCCGGGAGCCGCTCCGCCCCCGGCGTGGGTCCGGTCGACGGCTGGGTGCTCACGGGGGTCCTCCTCGGTGTCCGGCCCGGGTCCGGGCGTGCGGGACCGCGGCGGGTCCCGTCGCGGTAGGCACGAGTGAACACCAGAGCGCCCGCCGCGGCGAGGCGGTTTCACCGCCGTCCGCCACCGGCGAACGCTCCGGCGCACGATGATCCGGCGCACAATGATCCGGCGTACAAGGAGCTGTCGGCGAGCAGCTGCCGCGGAGAGGGGTCGGCGAGCACGAGGGGGGCGTGTGGCCACGCAGGTGCACGACGTGGTGGTGGTCGGGGCCGGGCCTGCCGGGTCCGCGGCGGCATTGAACGCGTTGCGGCTGCGCCCGGACGCGTCGGTGCTGCTGCTCGACGCCGCGGCGTTCCCGCGGGACAAGACCTGCGGCGACGGCGTCGCCGCGGAGGTGTTCGACCTGCTCGACGGCCTGGGGGTCGCCGGCATCCGCGAGCTCGGGCCGGAGACGCCCCGGCTGCGGTTGCGCACGCCGTCCGGGCGCGCGGTGCACCGGACCGCACCGCGACCGAACCGGGTGATCACCCGCACCGTGCTGGACGCGGCGCTGGCCGACGCGGCGGTGGCGGCCGGCGCGGACCTGCGGCGGCACCGGGTCCGGTCGCTGGAGGTGCGTCCGGACAGCGTCGTGCTCGACGGCACGATCGCCGCGCGGGCCGTCGTCGGTGCGGACGGGGCGCACTCGGTGGTGCGCCGCGCGCTCGGTCCCCCGGCGGCCCCGCCGGAGGGCACCGCGGTCGCGATCCGCGGGTACGCCCCGCTCGCGGCCGAGCCGGGCACCCTCGACATCGCCTACGCCGGTGCCGAGTTCCCGGCCTACGCGTGGTCGTTCCCGGTGGCCGGGGGCGGCGCGAACGTCGGCTACGGCGTCTTCGACCGGCGCGGTGCCGGGTCCCGGGCCGCCTTGCTGGAGCGGCTGGCGGCACTGCTGCCCGGCCAGCAGCCGGACCCCGCCACACTGCGCGCGCACCACCTGCCGCTGTCGGTCACCCCGCGGTTCCACCCGGACGGCCGGGTGCTGCTCGCCGGGGACGCCGCGGCCAAGGTCAACCCGCTGACCGGTGAGGGGATCTTCGACGCCGTCGCGTCCGGGATCCTGGCCGGGCGGGACGCGCTGCGCGGCGCGGCGGGCGGGGCTGCGCACCGGGCCGCGATGGCGCGGGCCTTCGGCCGGCACCACCGGCACACCGGGCGGCTGTCCCGGCTGGCCGCACGGCCGGGGTTCCTGGACGCCGCGATCGGTGCCGCCGACGCGCACCGCACGGTGTTCGACTGCGCGGTCCGGCTCGGCCTGGCCCGCGGCACCGTCTCCCCCACCGCACTGGCGCTGGTGCTCGGGCACCTGGCCCGCGGCGCGGTCCGGGGCGGAGTGATCCGTGGCGGTCACCGGGCCCGCCGCGCCGCGCTCGGGTAGACAGGGGCGCATGGAACAGGTCGTGCTGCTCGACGACGACGGGAACCCGATCGGCGTCGCCGACAAGGCCACCGTGCACGGCCCGACGACGCCGCGCCACCTGGCGTTCTCCTGCTACGGCGTGGACGAGGCCGGCCGGCTGCTGGTCACCCGGCGGGCACGCAGCAAGACCGCGTTCCCGCTGGTGTGGACGAACACCTGCTGCGGGCATCCGGCCCCGGGCGAGCACCTGGCCGACGCGGTGCGCCGCCGGCTCGCCGACGAGCTCGGGCTGCGGGCCGTCGAGCTGCGGATGGTGCTGCCGGCCTTCTCCTACCGCGCCTCCCAGGACGGAGTGGAGGAGAACGAGCTGTGCCCGGTGTTCGTGGCCCGGCTGGCCGGCGAACCGGACCCGCGCCCGGACGAGGTCGAGGACGTCGCCTGGTGGTCCTGGGCGCAGTTCCGCGCCGCCGCGGACGACCCTGCCTCCGGGCTCTCGCCGTGGGCGCGGCTGCAGGTCCCGCTGCTCGCCGCCCTGGACGACCCGCTGCTGGCCGGCGCGCGGCGCTGACCGACAGGCGGCGCTGACCGACAGGCGGCGCTGACCGGCGGGCGGCGGCGGGGTGGTGGGATGACCGGCGTGACCGACCTGACCGCCGACCTCGCCGCGGCCCTGGACCGCACCCTCGATCCGGTCCCTGCGGGCCGACTGGCCCCCGTCGTGGAACGGCTGATCCGCGACTACCGCAGCGGCACGGTCCCGTCGTCGCCGATCCTGCGCTCCGCCGACGACGCCGCGGCGTACGCCGCGTACCGGATGCCGGCCACGTACGCCGCGGTGCTCGACGTGCTGGACCGCGCCGCCGCCCGGGTGCCGGACCCGGCGACGCTGCTCGACGCGGGCGGTGGCACCGGGGCGGCGGTGTGGGCGGCCGCGCAGGTGTGGCCCGCACTGCGCCGGGCCACCGTGCTGGAGGCCACCGAACCGGCCCGCGCGCTGGGCCGGCGGCTCGCGGCGGACGCCGGGTCGGCCACCGTGCGCGACGCCCGCTGGGAGGCCGCGGTGCTGGACACGGCGCCCCGGTTGCCGGAGGCGGACCTGGTGACCGCCTGCTACCTGCTGGGCGAGCTGACCGGACCGGTGCGCGAGGCGCTGGTCGACGCGGCCGCGCGGGCGGCGCGGGTGGTCGCCGTCGTCGAGCCGGGGACCCCGGCCGGGTACGCGCGGGTGCTGGCCGCCCGGGACCGGCTGCTCGCCGCCGGGATGACGGTCGTCGCACCCTGCCCGCACGACGGCGCCTGCCCGATCACCGGCGACGACTGGTGCCACTTCGCCGTGCGGGTGCCCCGGACGTCGCGGCACCGGGTGCTCAAGGCCGGGTCGCTGGGCCACGAGGACGAGAAGTTCTCCTACGTCGTCGCGGTGCGGCAGGCCGACGGCGACGCCGCCGCACCGGCTCCCGGGCGGATCGTGCGGCACCCGGCGACCCGGAAGGGACTCGTCACGCTGCGTGTCTGCGAGGCCGGTGGCGCGCTGCGCGACACGCCCGTTCCGCGCAGCCGCAATGAGCTGTACCGGAGCGCTCGGGACGCAGCGTGGGGCGACCCCTGGCCGCCCGAGGGCCACGCACCGTGATCCCGACGCGCACCGTGACCAGGATCACCACGATTACCCAGGGCGACCACGTGGCGAACCTGTAACGACGACCGGCATCGTGGGCGATGTCCGGGCGCGACGGCCATCCGGTGGGCCGCGACCAGCAGCATTCTCAGCGGATCGAGCACGATCATGACCGACTTCTCCACCGGTGCACCCACCGACCGGCTGCCCACCCTCGTCCGGACCCGTCTCGGGTACCGGATCCACGATCCCGCACTGATCAACGACACCGCGTACGTGATCGACGACGAGGGCGACCTCGTCTACACCCGGCTGCCCGCCGGGACGATGACCGCGAGCGCCGTGCTCGGCTCGGCGGTGGTCGCGCTCGTCGGCGGGGAGAACAGCTGGGCCTGGTCTGGCACGATGTTCCTGGTCTGCCTGCCGGTCGCGTTCGCACTGGCGATCCTGGTGCTCGCGCTGATCCACGCGGCCACCGACCCGGTCCGGGCCTACCGGGCCCGCTTCGGGCACTCCCGCTACACCTTCGACGTCCACGACCGGGACTCGCCGTCCTGGCAGCTCTGCGTCCGCGCCGAGCGGCTCGCCGCGAGCCCGTCCTGGCAGGGCGGCCGGATCGACCCGACCCGCACCCTCGGCGGCCTGCTCTGGACCGCGGTCGCCGGTGGCGAGCAGTGGGCGGCCGACGCCCTGCAGAACCTGACCGAACCCGCCACCGGCCCGGACCTCACCGCCGTCTAGACCCGCCCACCGCGTCAGGGCTCCACAACGCGCACCAGGGCGTCCCCGCGGGGCGCCCCGTCGAGCGGCGTTGTGGAGCCATGATGCGAAAAGGGGTGGGTCATCCGGCGTAGCGGTGGACCGGGAGCAGCGCGTCGGGGTCGCGGCGGTCGTCGGCGGCGGCGACGCAGCCGCGCAGCGAGCGTTCCAGCGCGGCCTCGTCCAGCCCGGTCCCGATGAGCACGAGCGTGGTCCGGCGGGGTTCACCGTCGTCCCACCGGGTGCGCCGGAACCGGACGTAGCGGCCCACGGTGTGCAGGTCCCAGCGCTCCCGCGCCGGGGCGGCGGCGAACCGGACCGAGCCCTTGATCCGGTAGAGCCCGGACGGCCGGGCGTCCAGCAGGTCCTGCAGCCGGCCGGCGTCCAGCGGCTCGTCACAGACGAACGAGACGCTCTGGTACCCGACGTGCAGGTGGGTGTCCTCGTCGCCCTCGTCGACCTGCTCGCCGAGCATCAACTGCCGGCCGGGCACGACCTCGATGTCGAACAGCAGGGCGGGGTCCACCGCGCCGTCGCGGACCGGGACGATCGGGGCCCGCGGGTTGGCCTCCCGGCACAGCCGGCGCACCCGCCACAGCGGGCCCGGCCCGACCCGGTCGATCTTGTTGAGGACCACCAGGTCGGCCAGCGAGACGTGCTTGTCGAGCTGCGGGTGCACCCGCCGGGAGGCCTCGAACTCGGCCGCGTCGACCACCTCGACCAGCCCGCCGAACGACAGGTGCCGGCCGAGCCCGTCGAGCACCAGCTGCACCAGGGTGCCCGGCTCGGCGATCCCGCTGGCCTCGATCACGACGACGTCGAGCTCGTCCCGGCGGCGGGCCAGCCGGTCCAGCACCTCGGCGACGCCGCCCTCGCCGACCTCGCAGCACAGGCAGCCGTTGCCCAGACCGACCACCCCACCGGCCTGCCCGGCCAGCCGCATCGCGTCGATCCCGACGGCGCCGAAGTCGTTCACCACGACGCCGATGCGGGCGTCGCCACCCGCGACGAGCAGGTGGTTCAGCAGGGTCGTCTTGCCGGAACCGAGAAACCCGGCCAGCACCACGACCGGGATCCTGGGGGGCACCCTGAATGAGTACCACGCGGCCGGTCGGGGCCTGTCCGGGCGGGGTGGGCCGGCCAGCGCAGGCCACGGGTGGGGCGGGTCGTGGCAGAGTGCTCCCCATGTCCGATGTGCTCCCCGACACCGCCGCCGTCTCACCCGGACGGGGGGTGGTCGCCGTCGCCGGAGAGGCCCTGGTCGACGTCGTCCCCGCGCCCGCCGAGGGATACTGGGAGTTCGCGCCCGGCGGCAGCCCGGCGAACGTCGCGGTCGGGCTGTCCCGGCTCGACGTGCCGGCCCGGATGCTCGCCCGGCTGGCCGACGACCTGCTCGGCCGCCGGTTGCGGGAGCACCTGGCTGGCAACCGGGTGGACCTGTCACACGCGGTCGAGGCGACCGAACCGTCGTCACTGGCGATCGTCGAGCTGACCGACGACGGCGTCGCCTCCTACGACTTCCGGGTCGGCGGCACCGCGGACTGGCAGTGGACCCACGACGAGCTGGCCGGGGCCCTGGATTCGGCCGACGGCGAGCCGGTCGTCGCGGTGCACTCCGGATCGCTGGCGCTGACCACCCCGCCCGGCGCCGAGGCGCTGCGCGAGCTGCTGGCCTCGGCTGTGGACACCGCCACGATCAGCTACGACCCGAACTTCCGGCCGATGCTGATGGGCACCCCGGACGACGTGCTGCCCGGCGTGCACGAGCTGCTCGGACTGGCCGACGTCGTCAAGGTCAGCGACGAGGACCTGGCCTGGCTGCTGCCCGGCCGGGACCCCGGTGACGTCGTCGGGGAGTGGCTGGAGCTGGGCCCGGCGGTCGTCGTCGTGACGCTCGGGGCGAACGGGGTGCTTGCCGGTACCGCGTCCGGGCTGCACACCGTGCTGCCCGGCCGGAAGATCGACCTGGTGGACACGGTCGGCGCCGGGGACAGCTTCTCCTCAGGCATGCTGGCCGGGCTGCACCGGCGCGGTCTGCTCGGCGCCGCCCGCCGCCAGGACCTCTACCGGATCGACCGGGACACCCTCGACGGTGTGCTGACCGAGGCCGTCGTCGCCGCCGGGATCACCTGCTCCCGGCACGGCGCCAACCCGCCGACCCGCGCCGAGCTGGACGCCACGGCCGGGACGGCCTAACCGAGCCTGCGCGGCGTGCGGTCCGGGAAGTCCTCCGGCTGGCCGGTCGCGGGCGCCCCTGGCGGGAGGCTCAGCTCGGCGGGTTCGCTCTCCGGCAGCGCCCACTGCTTCGCCCAGTCCATGTGCATGGCGGTCGGGCCACCGGCGTCGCCGAAGTAGTCCAGCTGCATGGTCATGTTCATCGGACCGGGCGGGAACTGGTCGGTCTCGGTGTTGGTGTACCACTCCTCGCCGTCGACGTAGGCGGTGATCTTCTCCGGCGTCCACTCCAGCGCGTAGGCCGACCACTGCGTGGAGTCGTGCTGCACCGAGCCGTGGTCCTGGTCGTTGTTCTCGCCGTAGTGCAGGAAGAAGTTGGTCTCCTGCCGATCGTCGGACGTGATCTCCATCCAGTCGATCTCACCGCCGACCGGGAAGTCCTCGGCCACCGGCCAGAGCAGCAGCAGCGAGTTCAGCCCGCCCGCCCCCTTCTCGGACCGGACGCACGCCTCCCAGCGCCCGTAGCGCTGCCCGGGGTGCCAGCTCACCGCGCCGGTGGTGCCCTGCTCGTCGCCGTTGATCGTCATCTGGCCGTCGGCGACGGTGACGGCCTCCGGCGTCCGGATGCCCTGCTTGTCGTGACCGGGTTCCGGGCCGTACGGGTGCCAGTCCGGCGGGACGGCGGCGCCGTCGAAGTCGGAACGCCGGGTCGGGTCGCCCCAGTTCAGCTTCTGCGCCGCCGTCTGCGGGCAGTTGCCGGCCGCGGGAGCGGATGGGGCGGGCTCGTCCGGGGCGGGGGCGCTCATCGCGGCGCGTGACGGTGGAACGGCCGTGGCGGGCGTGTGCACGGCGGTCGCCGCGCTCACCGCCAGCGTCGCCGCCAGCACGGTCAGCGCGGTCCGTCCGGTCCTGGCTCGTGTCCTCGATGGCACCGTGAGTCACTCCCGTCCCTTGCGTTACCGACGGCCCCATCAGACGAGCGGTACGTGCACACCGCCAGCGGAGACACCCGGTCGAGTCGCCCCTGATCGGGGGTTACACCCGGCCGGATCGACGGACCGTGACGGTTGTCCCGGCGACGCTCACCGGCCGTCACGGCGGTCTGCGACCCTGGTCCGGTGTCCCGCCCCGACCTCGCCGCCGCCCTCGCCCTCGAACCGCACCCCGAGGGCGGGTGGTACCGGCGGACCTGGGCGTCGCCGGTGACGGTGTCGACGCCGCACGGCGACCGGCCGTCCGCGACGGCGATCCTCTACCTGTTCGACGGACCGGGCCGCTGGCACCGGGTCCGCTCGGCCGAGCTGTGGTGCTGGCACACCGGCCCGGACGCCGAGCTCCTCCTCGGCGGGGCGGGGGACGATCCCGACCCCGGGACCCCGCTCCGGCTCGGCCCGCCGCGCGCCGTCGACGGTGTGCAGGTGCTGCCCCAGCGGGAGGTCCCGGCCGGGGTCTGGCAGCGCGCCGCCCCGCTCGGTGACGGCCCGGTGCTGGTCAGCTGCCTGGTCTCGCCCGGCTTCGACTTCGCCGACTTCGAGCTGCGCTGACCGATTGATCGCCGGGATCGTGACGTCGGCGCCGCGCCGCAGCGCGTTCGTCACGATCCCGGCGATCACCGGCGGGCGGGCAGCCCGGCCGCGTCCCGGGTATTGCGGATCCGGTCCGGGTCGACCCCGCAGGCCACCGCGCGGGCGCAGCCGTGGTCGAGCCAGTCCAGCTGGCCGGGCGCGTGCGCGTCGGTGTCGATGGTGAACTCGCAGCCCGCCTCGACCGCCAGGCGCAGCAGCCGCTTCGGCGGGTCCAGCCGCTCCGGCCGTGAGTTGATCTCCACGGCGACACCGGCGTCCGTGCAGGCGGCGAAGACCCGCTCGGCGTCGAACTCGGACCCGGGCCGCTTCCGGCGACCGGTGACCATCCGGCCGGTGCAGTGCCCGAGCACGTCGACGTGCGGGTTCGCGACGGCCGTCAGCATCCGCTCGGTCATCTCGTCGCGGGGCATCCGCAGCTTCGAGTGCACGCTCGCGACGACCAGATCCAGCTCGCCCAACAGGTCCGGATCCTGGTCGAGGGCGCCGTCGTCGAGGATGTCGACCTCGATCCCGGTGAGCACACGGAACCCCGACCCGGTCCTTGCGATCCGTTCGTTCAGCGCGGCCACCTGCTCGAGCTGGCGCCGCAGCCGCTCCGCGGACAGGCCGTTCGCCACGGTCAGCCGCGGGGAGTGGTCCGTGACGACGAGGTAGGAGTGCCCGAGCGCGATCGCCGTCTCGGCCATCTCGGCCAGCGGGGAGCCGCCGTCGGAGGCGTCGGTGTGGCTGTGGCAGTCGCCGCGCAGCGACTCCCGCAGCCGCCGGGCCGCCTCGGCGAGCGGGACCCCCTTGGCGTCCGCGCGGGCCACCGCGTCCTCCAGCCGGCGCAGGTACACCGGCTCCTCGCCGCGCACCGACTCGGCGACGCAGCGGGCGGTCACCTCCCCGACCCCGCGCAGGTCGGTCAGCCCGCCCGACGACGCCAGCCGGGCCAGCTCGCCCGGGTCCCGGCCGCGCAGCGCACCGGCCGCGGTGCGGAACGCCCGGACCCGGTAGGTCGACTCGCCGGCCCGTTCCAGCAGGAACGCGATCCGCCGCAGGTCCGCCACCGCATCCCGGGGATCGTCCACGCCGGTCAGGTTAGCGGCGCATCCAGCGCCGGGCCCCCGACGTCCACACGTCCTCCCAGACGCCTGGCAGCCGCTCCTCCAGCTCGCGCATCCGGGCCGTGTCCTGGCCGTGCAGCACGCCGAAGGCGAACCCGTTGCCGTGCTCGGCACCGGCCTGGCCGCCGAGCAGCCGCAACGTCTCCCGGGAGACGACCGCGTCCTGATGGTCGCCGAGCACCTGCTGCACCGCCTTGAGCCGTTTGGCGAACGCTCGGGCGTCCTTCCCGACGGCCGGCCGGACGACCTCGGTGGCGTACCGGAGCTGCTTGCCGGTCTTGCGCGCCCGGTGCAGCAACTCCGTCGCGTCCCCGGCGGGCCGCTCGCCGCCGTCGGACAGCTCGGCGAGCGCGGCCTCCATCCGCCGGTTCAGCTTCTTCGCGGTTCGTCCGGCCATCGTCGGCAGCACCTTCCGCGCGGGTTCCGCGGCTCGCGATGACAGCGGCGGGTCGGCCAGCAACCGGCGCAGCGCACCCTGCAGCGCGGCGTACCGCTCGCCGTCGACGACGTCCATGACGGCCGCGCGCGCCTCCGCCCGGGTCCGGGCGAAGTGCCGGGTGACCTGGGCCTGCACCGGGCCGAACAGCAGCTCGGGCTCCAGGTCGGCCAGCCGGCCGGTGAGCCGCTCCTCCTGCACCTCGGCGTCGCGCTCGCCGGCCAGCGCCCGGCCCAGCCAGCGCAGCTCGGCCACCAGGTGCGGCGCCCGCGGCCCCTCCAGCAGGCCGCCGTAGGTGCGCAGCGCGCTGCGAATCCGCCGGGAGGCGACCCGCATCTGGTGCACCGCGTCCGGGCGGTCCGCCCGCAGGTCACGCTCGCGCTCGGCGAGAGTGTCCACCTTGTCGCCCAGGTAGGCCAGCAGCAGCGCCCCGGCGCTGCCCTTCCGCCCGGTGCGCCGCGGTGGCTCGGCCGGGGCGGCTTCGGCGAAGAGCTCGGCCAGCCGGGTGCGGGCGGCCGGGGCGCCGCGGAGCATCCCGGTGGCCCGCAACGCCTCGTCGACCCGTTGCAGCACCGCGGTCCCGGCGGTGCCGGGCCGCACCGCCGCCTCGGACCAGCTGTCGACCGCGGTCGCGCCGCCCAGCGTCGCGACGTGCACCTGGTCGCGGTGCAGCAGGGCGAGTTCGCGTCCGTGCTCGTCCTGCAGCCGGACGGTCGTGCGAATCACCCGGATCCGCCCGGCCGGGTGCAGCTCGCCGTCGCCGCGGATCCGGCGGACCAGCTCGTCGATCTCGCCGGGCACCTCCGCCGGGTCCACGCCCTCGACGCCGGCGGCCGCCAGCGGGATCCGCAACCGCTCGTCCGGCCCGCCGTCGGGCAGCGTCAGCACCCAGGCCGCGGTCTCCGGCGTCGCACCGCCGCGGTCCGGGCCGATCCGCTCGACGGTCAGCTCGATCCCCGCGGCGAATAGCCGCAGATCGGCGGTGTCGAACCGCTCCAGCTCGCGCACCTCGGCGTCGGTCACCGGCTGCACCCCGCCCACGCCGGGCAGGTCACGCAGCCGGGGCGCGCCGGTGTGCGCGGGCCCGCGATAGGTCAGCGCCGACCCGGTGACCTCGGGGACGGCGACGTCGGCGTGGTCGGTCGTGCGGACGAGTTCGGCGTCACTCATGCCGAGTGAGTTCCCGGTCGGGCCCGCGGGCAGGCAGCGCCATCCGGGCGAAGCGCCCACCGTCGGACGGCGGGTGCCCCGCGGGTCGGTCAGACGGCCTTGCCCGGGTTGAAAATCATGTCCGGGTCGAGCGCGGCCTTCACCGCGCGCTGCATCGCCAGCGCTCCGGGACCGAGCTCGCGCTCCATCCCGTCCCGCTTGAGCAGCCCGACGCCGTGCTCACCGGTCACGGTGCCGCCGAGCTCGACAGCGGCGGAGATGATCTCGTCGAACGCGGCCTTCGTCCGGTCCCGCGCGGCCGGGTCGTCGTGCGGGGTCAGCATCAGCGGGTGCAGGTTCCCGTCGCCGGCGTGCGCGACGGTGGCGATCCGCACGTCCCGGGTGCGGCCGATCTCCTCGATCCGGGCGAGCATCTGCGCCATCCGCGACCGGGGTACGCAGACGTCCTCGGTGAGCATCCCCATCCCGAGCTGCTCGAGGGCCGGGTAGGCCATCCGCCGCGCGGCGAACAGCGCCTCGGCCTCGGCCTCGTCGGTGGAGGCCATCGCCTCGGTGGCGCCGTGCGCGGTGAAGGCGGCCAGGATCGCGTCCGCCTCGGCCTCCGCGGCCGGCTCGGGCAGGTCGGTCTGCGCGAGCAGCAGCGCGGCGGCGCCCTCCGGCAGGCCGGCGTTGCGCCAGGAGTTCACCGCCTGCAGGCACTCCCGGTCGACCAGCTCGAACACCGCGGGCTGCATGCCCTGCTCGGTGACGGCGGCGACCGCGGCCCCGCAGTCGGCCAGCGAACCGAAGAACCCGACGACGGTGCGCGGCGCGCTCGGGCGGGCCGGGCGCAGCTTCACGGTGATCTCGGTGATCACCCCGAGGGTTCCCTCGGACCCGACCAGCAGCCCGGCCAGGTCGTAGCCGACGACGCCCTTCGCGGTGCGCCGCCCGACCCGCACCACCTCACCGCTCGCGGTGACGACCTCGCACGCGAGCACGTAGTCCCTGGTCACGCCGTACTTGACGCAGCACAGCCCGCCCGCGTTGGTCGCGACGTTGCCACCGATCGTCGACCAGGGCGCGGACGCCGGGTCCGGCGGGTACCAGAGGCCCTGCTCCGCGCAGGCGGCGCGCAGGTCGTCGTTCACCACCCCGGGTTCGACGACCGCGAGCCGCTCCCCGGCCGAGATCTCCCGGATGGCGGTCATCTTCTCCAGCGACAGCAGCACGCAGCCCTCGACGGCGTTCGCACCGCCGGACAGGCCGGTCCCGGCGCCGCGCGGGACGACCGGGACCCGGTGCCGCGCGCACGCGCCGACGACGGCGGCGACGTCGGCGGTGCTCCTGGCCCGCACCACGCACAGCGGGGTGCCGTACTCGGCCCACTCGGCCTCGTCGTGCACGTAGGGGCGGACGGTGTCCGGGTCGGTGAGCACCCGGTCGGTGTCCATCGCGTCCGCGAGCTCGGCGAGCAGCGCACGGCCGGTGGCGTCCGGTCCGCGGGTGTCCAGCCGGGCCGGGTCGGTGGATCCCCCGAACGGCCGCCCCTCCGGCTCGACGACGACCGGGGGCCCGTCGATGACGTCGCCGGTGGCTGCTGCGCTGTGGGGCTCGGGCATGTCCGCGACGGTATGCCGCCGCCCACCACCGGGGCCACCACCCGTACACCCATCCACCCCGCTCCACCCCGCCGAGATGCACCCCACTGCTGCGTAAAGATCCACAATTCGCGCTGAGCCGCATCTCGGCGGGGCGGGGTCGGCGGGGCGCGGTCAGCGAGTGAGGCGGGCGGTCACGGCGCGGGCCAGGTGCAGGCCCGACAGCCACGCCGTCTGCACCCGGGAGCGGCCCCAGCCGTCGCCGACCAGCGCGATGCCGTCGCCGTCGAGGTGGAACGGCTCGTCCCGCCGCCCGGCGGGGGCGGCGCACCGCCAGCGGTGCACGTGCGTCCACTCCGGTTCCTCGGCGATCCCGAGCAGCCGGCGCACCGCACGGGTCAGGTCCGGGACCGCGCCGGCCGGGTCGGCGTCGTGCGCGCGGGCGAGGGCGCCGGTGGAGTGCGCGACCAGCACCGGGGCGCGGTCTCCGCGGCGGTCGCCGTCGTCGGCGACCAGCGACAGCACCGGGTGGTCGTTGACGAACGCGGCCGCGATCTCCGGCCAGGACCGGTGCGCGAAGCGCAGCGTCAGCGCGACCACCGGGTTCCAGGTCCGTCCGGACACCGCCGTCCCGGCGGCGGTGACCGGGTCGAGCAGCCGGGCGGCCTGCGGGTCCGGCATCGCGAGGACGACGGCGTCGCAGGGCTCCCCGTCGACGGTGGGCCGCCCCTCCGGGCCGGGCCGGACCCGCTCGACGGTCCGTCCGGTGTGCACGGTCAGGTCGCGGGCGGTCTCGGTGACCAGCGAGCGCAACCCGCCGGGTGCTGCCCAGCGGACCGGGCCGGGGTTGTCGGCCGCGCGCCGCTCGCCGTCGAACACGGCGAGGGTGTCGGTCCACTCGCGGACCAGGCCGGCGCGCTGCCAGCGCCGGACGCGGGCGGCGAACTCGTCGTCGGAGACGGTGAAGTAGGCGGCGCCGATGTCGGCCGGGCGCCCGTCACGGACGTGCACCGCGAGCCGGCCGCCGACCGTCCGCGCCCGCTCGTACACGGTCACGTCCACCCCGCGCGCGGCCAGCTCGGCCGCACACGTCGTTCCGGCGATACCGGCCCCGACCACGATCACGCCCATGCGAGGCGAACCTAGGCCGTCGCTTCCGGCCCCGCCCGTCCGGAGTTAGCGTGACCTCACACGAACCGAGGGGGGACCGTGGAGGACATCGCCGACGAGGCACGCCTGCGCGAGATCATCACCGAGCCCGACGCGGCGATCCGGGACAAGGCCCGCGACCGGGTCGACCCGGTGACGGCCGAGTTCGTGGCCGCGTCGCCGTTCTTCCTGCTCTCGACGACCGGCCCGGACGGCGTGGACGTCTCGCCACGCGGCGATCCGCCCGGCAACGTCCTGGTGCTCGACGACGGCCACGCGATCGCGTTCGCCGACCGCAAGGGCAACCGGAAGCTCGACTCGCTGCGCAACATCCTGCACGACCCGCACGTCGGGATGCTCTTCCTGGTACCGGGCTCGAACGACACCGTGCGGGTCAACGGCCGGGCCCGGATCGTGCACCGGCCGGAGTTCGCCGACCGGCTCACCGTCGAGGGGGCGACCCCGGAGCTGGCGATCGTCGTCGAGATCGACGAGCTGTACCTGCACTGCGCGAAGGCGTTCCTGCGGAGCTCGCTGTGGAAGCACGAGACCTGGCCCGCCCGGGGCGAGGTGCCGAGCGCCGGGAAGCTGGTGAAGGGCCAGTACGGCCTCCCCGGCCCGGCGAAGCTGATCGACGCCGCCCTGAACCGCGACGCGAAGGTCAACCGGTACTGACGGTCCCGCAGCGGCCCGGCACCGGTCGTGGCACACCGTCACCGGGCACGGCACCCCGTACAGCGTGTGCCGCGCAGGACGACGCCGCCCCGCGCCGGGTAGCGGTGTGCCGCACGCTGCCCCGATCGCGCCGGTCACGGGTGCGGCGTGCGCAGGGCGGCGACCCGGTCGTACCGGGCCCGCCACCAGGCGTCCCGCTCCGGCGGGGCGGCGGCCTCGCCGGCCCGGACCGGCTCCGGCGCCCGGCGCGGCACGGGCAGCGACCCGCCGACCGGGAGCAGCCGGTCGGTGTCGGCGACGACGTCGGTGGCCAGCAGGGACCCGGTGCCCAGCCCGCAGGCGTAGGGCAGCTCCGGCAGCGCCCCGGCGAGCGCCAGCCCCGCGGCCAGCCCGACGCTGGACTCGACGGCCGAGGAGACCACGACCGGCAGCCCGCAGTCCTCGGCGATCCGCAGCGCCCGGCGCACCCCGCCCAGCGGGGACACCTTCAGCACGACGACGTCGGCCGCCTCCGCCCGCACCACCCGGAGCGGGTCCTCGGCCCGGCGGATCGACTCGTCCGCCGCCACCGGGACGTCCACGGCACGGCGCACCGCGGCGAGCTCCGCCACCGACGCGCACGGTTGCTCGACGTACTCCAGCCCGCCTGCGGCCGCGTCCAGCCGGGCGATCGCCGCGACGGCGGCGCCGGAGGACCAGGCGCCGTTGGCGTCGACCCGGATCCTCCCGGACGGCCCGAGCGCGTCCCGGACGGCGGCGACCCGGGCCTCGTCCTCGGACACCGCGCCGCCCCGCTCGGCGACCTTGACCTTGGCGGTGCTGCAGCCGGACGCGGAGACGATCCGCTGCGCGTGCTCCGGGGAGACCGCGGGCACGGTGCAGTTGACCGGCACCCGCTCGCGCACCGGTTCGGGCCAGCCGGTCCCCGCCGCTTCCCGGGCCGCGGCCAGCCAGGCGGCGGCCTCGGCGTCGTCGTACTCGGCGAACGGGCAGAACTCCCCCCACCCGGCCGGGCCGTGCAGCACCATGCCCTCCCGGGCGGTGATCCCGCGGAAGCGCGTGGTCATCGGCAGGGAGTAGGTGTGCACGCCGGAAACGCTAGGCGACCAGCTCGTGCGCGGCCGGGTCGGCCCGCCGGGTGCGGCGGCGGAAGGTGAAGGTGTAGCCGGGCCAGAGGGTGCGGTTGCGGCCGTGCTCGTCGAGGTACCAGGAGGCGCAGCCGCCCGACCCCCACACCGCCGCGCCGAGGCTGCGCTGCAACTCGGCGTTGTGGTCGTCCTGGACGGCGGCGAGGGTGTCGATCGCGACCGCCCGGTTGTCCTCGACCATCCGCATCGCGTCCAGGACGTAGTTCAGCTGGGACTCGATCATCAGCACCATCGAGCTGTGCCCGAGCCCGGTGTTCGGCCCGACCAGGGTGAACAAGTTCGGGAACCCGGCGACCGTGGTGCCGTGCAGCGCCTGCGGGCCGTCCCGCCAGGCATCCGCCAGCTTGACGCCGTCCCGGCCGGTGATCGCCATCCGGCTCATCCCGTCCCCGACCCGGAAACCGGTGCCGAAGACGATCGTGTCGACCTCGTGCTCGACCCCGTCGGTCGTGACGACGCCGCGCTCGGTGATCCGCTCGATCCCGGCCGTCTCGACCTCGACGTCGTCCCGGCGCAGGGCCGGGTAGTAGTCGTTGCTCATCAGGATGCGCTTGCAGCCCATCCGGAAGTCCGGGGTGACCTTCTCCCGCAGCTGCGGGTCCCCGGCGAACCGGCGGCGCAGGTAGAGCCGGGCGACCCGCTCGGCCGCCTTCATGATCCGCGGGTGCAGGAAGCCGACGACCATCGCCTCGTGCCGCCAGTACAGCGACGCCCGGTAGGCCGCCCGCAGCCCCGGCACTCGTCGGAATGCCGTGCGGGTGCGCTCGCGGATCGGCTTGTCGGGCTTGGGCAGCACCCACGGAGCGGTGCGCTGGAACAGCGTGAGGTGCTCGACCTCGCCGGCGATCGCGGGCACGAACTGGATCGCGCTGGCACCGGTCCCGATCACCGCGACCCGCGTCCCGCGCAGGTCGTGGCCGTGCTCCCACTGCGCCGAGTGGAACGCGGTGCCGGCGAAGGTGTCCAGCCCCTCGATCTCCGGGACGGACGGCTCGTGCAGCGCGCCGGTGCCGAAGACGACGTAGCGGGCGTGCAGCGCGGACCCGTCGGCGAGCCGGACGTCCCAGCCCGTCCCGTCCCACTCGGCGCCGGTGACGTGGCTGGAGAACCGGATCCGGTCCCGCAGCCGGTAGTGGTCGGCGACGTCCTCCAGGTACGAGCGGATCTCGGCCTGCGGGGCGAAGGTGCGGGTCCACTCGTCGTTCGGGAAGAACGAGAACGAGTACAGGTGCGACTCGACGTCGCAGGCGCAGCCCGGGTAGCGGTTGTCCCGCCACGTGCCGCCGAGCGTCTCCGCCTTCTCCAGCAGCACCCAGTCCCGGCGACCGGCCTCGTCGAGCTTGATCGCGGCGCCGAGACCGGCGAACCCGCTCCCGACGATCACGGTGTCGACCGTCGTCCCGGCTGCGCCGCTCTCGGTCATGGAGTGCCCTCCCGGCATGATCACTACTACTGTTACCGCCGGTAACCTACCACGGGTAACTTACGCCCGGTAGCGTCCCGGACGTGACCTCGCAGGCCGTCCCCACGCCCAGCGGCTCCCCGGGCGGTGCACGCCCGCACGGCGGGCCCCGGCGCCGGGTGCCGCGCGCCGAGCGGGAGCGCCAGATCCTGGACGCCGCGGTGGCCGTGTTCGGCGAGCGCGGCTACGTCGACGTGTCGATGGACGAGGTGGCCGAGCGGGTCGGCGTCACCAAGCCGGTGCTCTACACGCACTTCGGCTCCAAGGAGGGACTGCTGCTGGCCTGCATCGCCCGGGCCCGCGGCGAGCTGCTGGAGGTCACCGTGGCCGCCGCGACCCGCGCCGGGTCCCCGGAGGCGATGCTGCACGACGGCGCCCTGGCCTTCTTCGAGTTCCTGGACCGGCGGGCCCCGGCGTGGACGCTGTTCTGCTCCGAGGCCGGGGTCACCGAGGAGGCGCTGGAACAGGCTCGCGCCCAGCAGATCGACTTCATCGCCGGACTGCTCGGGATGCAGGTTCCGGGTACGGCGCCGGAGCGGCTCACCGGGTGGGCGCAGGTGATCGTCGGAGCCTCCGAACGGCTGGCGGTGTGGCGCGCCCAGGACGAGCGGGTCACCGCCGAGCAGGCCACCGAGCTCCTGATGGACGTCGTGTGGAGCGGCCTGGCCGGGCTGCGCGCGCGGTCCTGACTCCCCGGCCCCTCCCCGGGCCCCGGCGCCGGTACGGGACACTGGACCGACCATGAGCACGACCGCCCCCCGCCTGCTGCGCGTGGTCCGCACCGCGCGGGTCACCCCCGCGATGATCAGGGTGACCCTGTCCGGCGAGGAGCTGGACGGCTTCCCCGGTCACGGCCCGGACCGCCGGATCAAGATGTTCTTCCCGGTCGAGGGGCAGGACCGGCCCGCGGTACCCCGGGCGAGCACCGGCGGGCCGGTCTGGCCGGCCGGCGAACCGCGGCCGGCGATCCGGACCTACACCGTGCGCCGCTTCACCCCGGACGCCGGCGAGCACGGCGAGCTCGACGTCGACTTCGTGCTGCACGCCGGGCACGGCCCGGCCGCCGCGTGGGCGGTCGCGGCCCGGCCCGGCGACCGGGTCGGGGTGTCCGAGCCGGGCGGCCGCTGGGAACCCGACCGGACCGCCGAGCACCAGCTGGTGATCGGCGACGAGTCCGCGCTGCCGGCGGTGGCGACGGTGCTGGAGACGCTGGCCGCCGAGCTGCCGGACGTCCCGGTCCTGGCGTTCCTGGAGATCGCCGACGCCGGTGAGGAGCAGGAGCTGCCGGGCTCGGCCCGGGTCACCTGGGTGCACCGCGGGGACGCCCCGGCCGGACAGCCGCTGGTCGCGGCGGTGCGCGCCGCGGAGCTGTCGGACGGCCGCGGACAGGCCTGGCTCTCCGGCGAGTCGGCCGCGGTGCGCGACCTGCGCGCGCACCTGCTGACCGACCGGAAGCTCAACCGGCGTGCCGTCTACGCGACCGGCTACTGGCGCGCCCGCTGACCCGCGCGCTCCTCACCCCGAGCGCCGCCCGGCCAGGGCCCGCTCTCGATCGCCGCCATGTTCGACGGCGGCCGGGTGGTCCGCGCCGAGCTCGCCCGGCGCCACCAGCGCCGATGTGGCCACGGCCGACCTGGACGCGCTGCGGGCGGTGCCGGCCGACGGCCGGGCGCACGACGTCGCGCTGACGCTCGGGACCTACCGGGTGCGCTGGCCGCACGCCAGGAGTCCGAGACCCGGCTGCGCCGGTTCGTCGCCGACACCGGCCGGCCGCTGGAGCGCGCCGAGGTGGACCTGACCCGGTTCGGAGAAGACGCCTCAGCTGTCCGCGCCGTCCGGAGGGTCGGGGTCGGGGTCGGGGTCGGTCACGCCGCGCCGCCTCCGTGCCGCGCGCTCGGCCTCGGCCAGGTCGCCCGAGAGCCGGTGGATGAAGTCGTCCATCGACTCCTGCATCGTCTGCCGGAACGCCCCGAGCAGCGACTGGGTGGCGACCGGCTGCAGCGCCTCCACCGCGGTCCGGACGTCGGCCGCGCCCTCGCGCGGGAGCCCGGCGTCGACGTGCGCCTGCCAGACCTGGTCCTCGAACAGCCCGACGAACATGTCGGCGACCTCCCGGGTCCGCGCCCGCAGCGCGACGCCGGTCTCGGCGATCGCCTCCGGCGACAGGCCGAGCGCCACCGCGTGCGCCCCGGCCCGGACCATCGACGGGTTGAGGATGCGCAGGCGGTCCGCCGCCACCCGCTCGACCAGCCCGGAATCCACCAGCTGGGCGACCGCGGCCGCGGACAGCTCGGCACCGGCCCAGGCATCGAACTCGTCCGCCCCGATCTCCACCGGAGCCTCCGGCTGCCAGGGGGCGAGCATGCCGCGGTAGAGGCGGAGCGCCTCCTCGGCACTGCCGGACGGCGTCTGGTTGACCAGGACGCCGATCGCGGCCAGCGAGAACCCGCGGCGCTGCAACCCGGCGATCAGCTCCAGCCGGGCCAGGTGCTCCGCGCCGTAGTAGGCGGTGCGTCCGCGCATCTCCCCCGGGTCGAGCAGGCCGCGGGACAGGTGGGCCCGCACGTTGCGCACGGTCATCCCGGCCCGCGCCGCGAGCTGGTCGATCGTGAACTCGTCCCCCGGGGGCAGCGGTCCGGACATCGCGGGCGAGCCTACCCGGGGCAGCCGCGCCGGCCGCCGTCCGACAGCCGGTCCGCAACCCGATCGGGGGCCGTCCGCCCGTCGCGTCACGCGCCGTGCACCGACGGTGACACCGATCGATGCATCACCACCACGACATCGGAGACGCGCCGACCCACACCCTGTTTCTGCTGATCATAGCCACTCCATCACAAGACGTTGACATCATCGCTGCACCGGATACTACCGTTGGGCGGTGTCAACGTCAGCGCGCCGGACGCCGAGCGGTCCGGCGGTCCCCGCCCCGGTCCTGGCGCGGCGGCCCCCGGCGCGGACACCCCGGCTCCCGGTCGCATGCCCGCGACCAGAGTGCACCGGGCCGGCCGACGGGTCCCCCACCCGGCCGGCCGGTCCGGCGCCGCGGTCAGCCCCCGACGGTGTGGTCGCGTTGCAGGATCGCCATCCGGAACGCGTCCCGGTACCGGCCGGCGGCGAAGTACTCCTCGCGCAGCTCGCCCTCGATGACGAACCCGACACGCTCGTAGGCACGCACGGCCCGGCCGTTCTCGACGTCGACCTCGAGATAGACCTTGTGCAGGTTGAGGACGCCGAAGGCGTAGTCCAGGGCGGCCGTGGTGGCGCGGGCGGCCAGGCCACGGCCCTGGAAGGCCGGGTGCACGATGATCTGGAACTCGGCCTTGCGGTGGATGTAGTCGATCTCCACCAGCTCGACGAGCCCGGCCCGGCCGTCCGCCGCGGCCGCGGGCCCACCGGAACCGTCGGCAGGACCGGTCCCGCCGATCTGGATGATGAACCGTCGCTCGCGGCTGTCGTGCACGTGCCGGTCGTAGATGTCCTGCAGCTCGACGAGCGCCTCGTAGGGCTCCTCGAACCAGTAGGACATGATCCCGGAGTCGTTGGACAGCTCGTGCACGAACGGCAGGTCGTCGCGTTCCAGCGCGCGCAACCGCAACTCCGGACTGGTGATCACCGTGGCCTCCGGGCCGGTTCGGGCGGGTCGCCCGCCAACCTACGGGGCGGGGCGGTCAGCCCGCGGCGACGGCGGTGCCGCGGCGCGGCGCGGCGCACTCCGGGCAGTCCCGCCACGGCAGCGAGCTTCCGCCGGCCGGGCGGGCGGCACCGCACCGGCAGACCGCGGCGAGCCCGCCGGACGCGGGCATCGTCTTCACCGGACGACCGGCCCGGACCAGGGTGCGGCCGGAGGCGGACGTGCGGGCAGGCAGGTACAGGCGCATCAGGATCCCCGACGGAAGAGTGGTGGGAGTGCGGGCGGCCGGTGGGCCACCACACGACACATCGTCGTCACACCACGAGACATGACGGATGTGCACAGTGACCTCACGCACAGATCACCACCCTGAGCCCGGCGGAACGAACGGCCCGGCTGCGAGACTGCCGCGCATGGCCGCATCCCCGCTGCTCCAGAACCTCACCGGCACCGCCCGCACGGCCTACGAGCTGGGGAGCGGCACCGCCCGCGCCGCCGTCGCGCTGACCCGCTCCGGAGTGGTCCGCCCGCTCGGCCCGGCCCGGCTCTACGGGATGGGCCGGGCGTTCGTGCGGTACGGGCACAGCCTCGCCGCCGCGTTCTCGGTCGGTGCCGCCCGGCACCCGTACCGGCTGGCCGTCGTCGACGACGACAGCGTGCTCACCTACGCCGAGCTGGCCGAGCGCACCGACCGGCTCGCGCTGGCCCTGCTCGACTCCGGGGCCGGCCCCGGGGCGCCGGTCGGCGTCCTGTGCCGCAACCACCGCGCGCCGGTCGAGGTCATGGTCGCCGCCGGGAAGGTCGGGGCGGACGTCGTGCTGCTCAACACCGGCCTGTCCGCCGACCAGCTCGCCGGGGTGCAGTCCCAGCAGCAGCTGCACACGGTCGTCACGGACCCGGACTTCCTCGACGTCGTCCCGGCCGGGCCGCGGGCGGTGCTGACGGCCGGCCCGGACCGGCCCCGGCCTGCCGGCGACCGCGTGCTGGACGAGCTCGGCGCGATGATCGAGCGCGGCGGGCCCGGGGAGCTGCCGTTCAAGCCGGAGCGCTCGAAGCTGATCGTGCTGACCTCGGGCACGACCGGCACGCCCAAGGGCGCGAAGCGACCGCACCCGTCCAGCCTGGCTCCGGCCGCGTCGATCCTCTCGGCGATCCCGCTGCAGGCCGGCGAGGCCGTGCACATCGCCGCCCCGCTGTTCCACACCTGGGGCAACGCCGCGCTGCAGCTGGCGTCCCTGCACGGTGCGACGATCGTGTTGCGCCGCAAGTTCACCCCCGAGGGTTTCCTGGACGCGGTGCAGCAGCGCCGGTGCGGCACCGTGTTCGCCGTACCGGTGATGCTGCAGCGGGTGCTGGAGTCCGGCGCCGACGGCTGGGGCGGCCCGCACGAGCCGCGGATCGTCGCGGTCAGCGGTTCCGCGCTGCCCGCCGACCAGGCCACCCGGTTCATGGACCGCTTCGGCGAGTGCCTCTACAACCTCTACGGCTCGACCGAGGTCTCCTGGGTCTCGATCGCGGACCCGGCCGACCTGCGGGACGCCCCCGGCACCGCGGGCCGGGCACCGGTGGGCACCACGCTGCTGATCCTCGGCGACGACGACGAGCCGGTCCCGGCCGGCACCGACGGCCGGGTGTTCGTCGCCAACGGCCTGCCGTTCGAGGGCTACACCGGCGGCCAGGAGGGACTCGAGGAGCGGTACGGGCTGCTCGGTACCGGCGACGTCGGGCACCTCGACGACCAGGGCCGGCTGTTCCTGACCGGGCGGGCCGACGACATGATCGTCTCCGGCGGCGAGAACGTGCACCCCGGGCCGGTGGAGGACCTGATCGCCGGCCTGGACGGCGTGCGCGAGGCCTGCGTGCTCGGCGTCGAGGACGACGACTACGGCCAGCGGCTGGCCGCCTACGTCGTCACCGAGCCCGGCGCGACGCTCACCGCGGACGGGATCCGCGAGCTGGTGAAGCGGGACCTGGCGAAGTTCACCGTCCCGCGTGACGTGCACTTTCTCGACGAGCTGCCGCGCAACCAGACCGGTAAGGTGCTGCGCACCGAGTTGCCCGGCCAGGAATGAGCCCGTCCGGGTGGCGATCCACCTCCGAGTTTGAACTCAGGCTTGCCTTGCCTACACTGGTCGGATGACGGCACCCGGCACGCTCGACACCCCCGCCGGGGGACGCGCGCCGATCACCACGACGGGATGCGCCGCGCTCAGCGCGGGCGCCGGGGAACCGCTGGCGGGCACCGCGCCGGCACTGCGTCGGCTGATCGCCGTCGAGCACGTCGGGGCGTGGCCGCGAAAGGTCGCCGACCACGCCGACACCGACGTCGCCGAGCTGTTCTCCCGGTTGCGCAGCCAGGACACGGCACTGCTGCTGATCCGCCGCACCGGCCGTGCCGGGCGGGACTGCGACGGCGCCCGCACCGTGTACGTCGCCGACCTCGCGCCGGGCTGCTCCCGGGTCACCCGGACGACCGTGCGCGGCACCGACGACCTGGCCGCGGTGACGTTCGACCCGGCTGCCGGGGAGCCGGTCACCGACCCGGTGCTGCTGGTGTGCGCGCACGGCCGCCGGGACGTCTGCTGCGCGGTCCACGGGCGGTCGCTGGCCGGCGAGCTGGCGGCCGCGGACGCCGACGTCTGGGAGTGCACGCACCTCGGCGGGCACCGGTTCGCCCCGACCGGGCTGGTGCTGCCCACCGGCTACACCTACGGACGGCTGGACACCGGGAACGCACTCGCCGCGCTCAAGGCCGCGGCCGGCAGTGCGGTGGACCCGTGGAACTGCCGCGGGCACGCCGGCCTGGAACCGGCCCAGCAGGTCGCCGAGCTCGCGGTGCGCGAGCACACCGGCATCGGCGACGTCGACGCCCTCCTGGTGGAGCCCGTGGACGGGCCGGGCGCGGTCGTCGTCCGTACCCGGGACGGTCGCCGGTGGTCGGTCGACGTGCGGGCCGACTCCGGTGCCGCCGCGCGGCCGCCGTCCTGCGGTGCGGCCCTGGAGGCCGTGACCCCGCTGGTCGCCGGCACCCCGGTCGAAGGCTGAACCCGCCCACCCCGCCGACTCCGCCGGCTGCCGTCCCCCGAGCTCAGGCCGCCGCGGCGAACCGGCGTTCCAGGATGCGGGCCAGTCCGTCCTCGGTGACCGCGGCGGTCACCTCGTCGGCGTCCGCGCGGACCTCCGGCGGTGCCTGCCCCATCGCGACGCCGTGCCCGGCCCAGCGCAGCATCTCGCGGTCGTTGTCGCCGTCGCCGACCGCCAGCACCTCGCCGCGGTCCACCCCGAGCCGGGCCGCGACCCGCGCCAGTCCGGACGCCTTCGACACCCCGGCCGGCACCAGCGTCACCCACGGGAACTCGTGGTCCAGGGTCATCGTGGCGTCCGCGATCTCGAGCCGGGCGGCGCGCATCCGGGTCTCCTCCGGCGTCCGGCCGGGCCAGTAGGCGATCAGCTTCGGGGTGGGCTCGGCCGGCAGCGCGTCCGCGCCGACGACGGTGACCTCCCCGGCGAGTAGCCCGTCCGGGAACGGCTCGCTGACCCGCTGCCCGACCCCGACGTGCTCGGACGCGTAGCGGGCGCCCGGGAACGTCGCGCGCAGCCGGGCCAGTGCCCCGGTGACGTCGAACGTCCGGACCGACCGGATCTCCCGGGTGGCGGTGTCGATCTCCACGGCGCCGTTCGAGGTGAGCGTGACGCCGGCGTCGAGGCCGAGCTGGTCCAGCGCGACCGCGGTCCCGAATACCGAGCGGCCGGTGCAGAGCATCACCGCGGCGTGCTCCGCGGCCGCGGCGATCGCGGCCCGCACCGCCGGGGTCGGCCCCGCCCTCCCGTGCACGATCGTGCCGTCGATGTCCAGGGCGACCAGGCGGGGGCGGGGCACGGCACCGACCCTAGGTCTCCCCCGCCGCCGATCGCCGCTCCGCGTGGCCGACGCCGCACCACGTCGCAGCACGCGGCATGCCGGGCCGGCGACTCGGCGCGAACCCCCTCCGCGTCGCTGCGGCACCCGGGTCGTTGCCGTCGCGCTCTTGAGTCTGAGGCGGTCGGGTTCCTGCCGTGGATCGGCGGTCACCCACCTTTCGGCCACGACGGCGCGGCACACGGCGCGCAGGCATGCCCGGGGCGCCGCCGTTCGGCAGAGTGGGGCCATGACCACCACCGGCCCCGTCGGCACCGGCGACAGCACCGGAGACAGCTCCGGCGACGGCGCGGCGTCCGGAGCGCTGCCGCTGCCGTTGCGGCCGCCCGCGCACCGGGTCGACCCGCGGGCGATCTGGTGGTGGCGGCTGAGCGCGATCCCGGCACCGCTGGTGCTGCTGTCGGCGGAGATCGTCGGGATCGTGCTGCTGCCGGTGCAGCCGTGGCGGTCGCTGCTGGTCGCCGCGATGGTGCTGACCGTCGTCTGGCTGCTGGTCGGGACGCTGGTGGTGCCGGCGCTGCGCTTCCGGTTGCACCGCTGGGAGGTCACCGACGAGGCCGTCTACACCCGGTCCGGCTGGCTGGTGCGGGAGTGGCGGATCGCGCCGATCCCGCGGGTGCAGACCGTCGACACCGAGCACGGGCCGCTGCAGCAGGCGTTGCGGCTGGGGACGGTCACCGTCACCACCGCCTCGGCGCGCGGGCCGGTCCGGATCGCCGGGCTGGACGCCGACGACGCCCGGGAGCTCGCCCGCCGGCTCACCGAGACCACCGGCGTGCATCCCGGGGACGCCACGTGACCGGCAGCGACACCGGCCGCACGTCGCCCGGCAACACTGCACCGGGCAACCCCGCACCCGACCCGCCCGGCGCCGACTGGCGCCGGCTGCCCGCGCTGATGCTGGCCGTCGCCCCGGCCACCGCACTGCTCAAGCTCGCACCCGCACTGATCGTTCTGGTGCTCTTCGGCGCCGGGCGCGGCAGCGGGGTCCAGCTCTGGATCGCGGCCGGGATCGCGGTGTTCGCCGTCGGCGCCGGGGTGATCCGCTGGCGCACCACCCGCTACCGGATCACGCCGGAGCGGGTGGAGCTGCACAGCGGCCTGCTGAACCGGCAGCGCCGCGCGGTCCCGCGGGACCGGATCCGCACGGTCGACCTCACCGCACCGCTGCTGCACCGGCTGGCCGGGTTGAGCGTCGTCCGGGTGGGGTCGGGGCAGAGCGGCAAGGAGTCCGGCCTGGACCTCGACGCCGTCACCACCCCCGAGGCCGAACGCCTGCGTCGCGAGCTGCTGGCCCGGCCCGCACCGGCCACCGGCTCCGTCCCGGACCCGACCGGGAACGTGCCCCGGGATACCGCGCCGGCCGCGCCCGCGGCGGCGGCCCCGGAGCCGGGTGCGGAGCCGGTGCCGGGTGCCGAGCCGGTGTCGGGCGTGGAGCTCGACCGGCTCGACTGGTCGTCACTCCGGTACGCGCCGCTGACCGTCAGCTCGCTCGCCGCGATCGGCGCGGTCGCCGGTGCGGGCTGGAACCTGCTGCGCGAGGCCGATGTCGACCCACGCACCCTGCCCGGCGCCGACGTCGTCGCCGGGGAGCTGTCGACGGCCCCGATCTGGGCGTCGGTGCTGGTCGGGGCCGCGGCGCTGCTGGTCCTCATGGTGGCCGGGTCGGTGGTGCTGTTCGTCGAGCGCTGGTGGGCCTTCGCGCTCACCCGCGAACCCGACGGCACCCTCCGGGTCCGCCGCGGCCTGCTGACCCGGCGCTCGCTGTCGGTGTCCGAACGGCGGCTTCGCGGGGTGACGGTCACCGAGCCGTTGCTGGTCCGCACCCTCGGCCTGGGCGCCCAGGCGGGCGCGCTGACCGTGGGGCTGGCCCGCGCCGAGGGCGAGCAGGGCGGCGGGTCGTCCGGTGCGCTGGGCCCGCCGGTGGCGCGCGACCACGCGCACGCCGTCGCCGCCGCCGCGGCCCGCGCCACCCACCGGGTGACCGACGGCCCGCTGCGGGCGCACCCACGGTCCGCGCGCACCCGGCGGCTGACCCGCGCGGTGCTGCCGGCCCTGCTGCTCCCGGCGGCCGCCGGCGTGCTCCTCGCCGCGGGTGGGCCGGCCTGGCCGCTGCCGCTCGCGGCCGTTCCCGTCCTGGTCGCCGTCCCGCTCGGCCTGGACCGCTACCGGGCGCTGGGCCACCACCTCGACGACGACTACCTGGTCGCCCGCCAGGGCTCCCTGGTCCGGACGACCGCGGCGCTGCGCCGCGACGGCGTGATCGGATGGCGGATCCGGCAGAGCCGGTTCCAGCGCCGCGCCGGTGTCGTGACGCTGGAGGCGACCACGGCGGCAGGCGGAGGCTCGGTGGTCGTCCTCGACGTGGCCCCGGCCGACGCGGTAGCCCTGGTCGCCGCCGTCACCCCGGAGGCCGTGACACCGTTCCGCTCCTGAGGGCTACCGCCGCCGGCGGGTGCCGAACAGGCTGCGGGTGACCTCACGGGGGGACGGTGCGGGTGATCTGGCGCCCGGTCGGCGACTCGGCCTCGTCGATCCGCCCGGTGAGCCGCTCACAGGTCGCCCTTGACGTCGGCGAGCAGGACCGGGACCACGTTGTCGGACAGCTGCCCGGTCAGCGCCTGCAAAGGTCTCGGTCCTGCCGGTGCCGGTGGCGCCCACGACGAGGCCGTGCCGGTTCAGCGTGGCCAGCGGGATGCGGACCGGGGCCTCTGGATCGCAGGTCCCGTCGACCACGACCGTGGCGAGCTCGAGCGCGGCACCCTCGGTCGCGTGGTCGTCACATAGTCTGCAGCGATGACGGACCGGCTGGTATGGATCGACTGTGAGATGACCGGGCTCGACCTCGGCAACGACGCGCTCATCGAGATCGCGGCCCTGGTCACCGACGGTGAGCTGAACGTGCTCGGCGAGGGCATCGACCTGGTGATCGCCTGCGATCCGGCGAAGCTGGACGGGATGCCCGAGGTCGTGCGGAACATGCACGCGAAGTCCGGGCTGACCGAGGAGGTCCGCAGGGCCACCGTCACCCTCGGCGAGGCCGAGCGGATGGTGCTCGACTACGTCCGCGCCCACGTCCCGGACGCCCGCACCGCCCCGCTGGCCGGGAACTCGATCGCCACCGACCGCGGTTTCCTGGCCCGCGACATGCCCGACCTGGACGGCTACCTGCACTACCGGATGATCGACGTCAGCTCGATCAAGGAGCTGGCCCGCCGCTGGTTCCCACGGGTGTTCTACGCCAAGCCGGAGAAGGGCCTCGCGCACCGCGCGCTGGCCGACATCCGGGAGTCGATCCGGGAGCTCGCCTACTACCGCAAGGCGCTGTTCGTGGCGCCGCCCGGCCCGAGCACCGAGCAGGCCCAGTCGGCCGCGGCGGCCGTCGCGGACGTCGCCGCACAGGGCGACGACGGTCCGACCCCCGCCTGAACGGCACCGTCCGGCGGCAGCTATGCTGTGTCAGCGCTTCCGGAGATTCCCGGAGGTCGCGATGGTGGGTGTAGCTCAGTCGGTAGAGCACCTGGTTGTGGTCCAGGGGGCCGCGGGTTCAAGTCCCGTCACTCACCCGGTCGCCACCCCCGGTGATCGGCTCCGAAAGCCGGGTGCTAGATTTTCGGAGTCGAGAATGCCAGGGCAGAGCGACAGGAAGTACAATTCCATATCTCTGCGCCGTTAGCTCAATGGCAGAGCAGCTGGCTCTTAACCAGCGGGTTCGGGGTTCGAGTCCCTGACGGCGCACACCATTCCGGAAATGCCCGCGGAGTTCACTCCGCGGGCATTTTCCGATTCTCGGGAGTTCGCCGGCCACGTGACACTCGTCGCCACGACAGGCCCGGACGGCCCGGACCCACCACGATGTCCCCATGGCCCGACCCGACCACACCGTCTTCCTCCGGCGGTCATTCTCCAAGATGGACCAGCTGGCGACGCCGTTCATCACCGGACGCAGGCTCTCCCGGGCCCTGGCCCAGGTCGTCCCCCGCGGGACCGACGGCGTCGTCGTCGAGCTCGGCGCGGGTACCGGCGTGCTGGCCGAGCCGATCCGCGCCCGGCTCGGCCCGGACACCCGCTACGTCGCCCTCGAGATCGACGAGGAGCTGGTGGCGCACCTGCGCGCGCACAAGCCGTGGCTGGAGGTGGTCCAGGCCGACGTCACCGACCTGGACCGCATCCTCGACGACCTCGGGATCGACCGGGTGGACGCGTTCGTCTCCACCCTGCCCTGGGCGGTGTTCCCGCAGGCCATGCGGCTGCACGTGATGAGCGTGATCGCGCAGCGGCTGGTCCCGGACGGGGCGCTCAGCATGATCGTCACCTGGATGGCGCTGCCGAACCGGGTGCGCGACCTGCGCACGCTGCTCGACGGGCTCTTCGACGAGGTGGTGGAGACCGCGACCGAGTGGCGCAACCCCCCGCCGGCCCGGCTGTTCCTCTGCCGCCGACCGCACCACAATTCCCTTGACGAAGAAGATACTTGATCGGTGAGCTAGCATGGCAGGCATGAACGCACCGGGCCGGACGGTCGTCGCGGGCGGTGGCCCGGGCGGGATGCTGCTGGCCTACCTGCTGGCCAGGGCCGGGCTGCCGGTCACCCTGCTGGAGCGGCACCAGGACTTCGACCGCGACTTCCGCGGTGACTCGCTGCACCCGTGGACCCTGGAACTGCTCGACCGGCTCGGCCTGACCGGACGGCTGCTGGAGCTGCCGCACCTGCAGGCCCGCAGGTTCCGGTTCCGCACCCCGCGCGGGACGGTCACCACCTCCGACTACGGCCTGCTCGACACTCCCTACGACTACGTCGCGCTGATGCCGCAGGCCCGCTTCCTGGACTTCCTCGCCCGGGAGGCGGCGGCGTGGCCGTCGTTCGAGCTGCGTACCGGGGCGGCGGTGAGTGGCCTGCTCGGCTCCGGCACGGCGGCCGACCCGGTCCGTGGCGTCACCCTGCGCGACGGCGAGGAGATCCCGGCCGACCTCGTCGTCGCCGCGGACGGCCGGTTCTCCAAGCTGCGCACCCTGGCCGGGAGGAGCGCGGAGTCGCTGGGTGCGAGCACCGACCTGCTCTGGTTCAACCTTCCCCAGCACGAGGACGATCCGCCGGACGCCGATGTCGACCTGTTCTTCGGCGAGCACCACTACGTCGGCCTGCTCGGCGGGCCCGGGCGCAGCGGCCGGGCCCGCTGGCAGGTCGGCTTCTCGCTGCCCAAGGGCGGGTACCCGGCGCTGCGCGCGGCCGGGGTGGAGGCGGTCCGCCGGGAGGTCGCCGAACGGGTCCCGTGGCTGGCCGACCGGGTGCACCTGCTCACCGACCTGAACGAGACGACCCTGCTCTCGGTGGACATCTCCCGGGTCCCCCGGTGGCACCGGCCCGGCATGCTGCTGATCGGGGACGCGGCACACGTGATCTCCCCGGTCGGCGGCAACGGGATCCTGATGGCCTGCCAGGACGCCGTCGCAGCGGCGAACCACCTGGTCCCGGCGCTGCGCGCCGGAGCCCCCGGGGACGCGGTGCTCGCCGCGGTGCAGGCGGAGCGGGAGCCGGCCATCGTCACCGTGCAGGAGCAGCAGGTGCAGGTGGAACGCAAGGTCGCCCGCGCCCGCGAGCGGGGCCGGCCGGTCACCCCGCCGGGGTTCCTGCGGCTGCTGACCCGGGTCCCGGCCATCCGGCGGCGGTCGGCCCGGCGCAACGCCTACGGCCCGGTCCCGGTGCACCCGTCCCCCGCACTGGAGCGCGCCCTCGACCTGAGCCCGAGCCCGGCGATCATCCCGTCGTAACGTCGGGGCATGCCCGAGCCCGTCCCGCCCGTTCTCACCGGTGCCGTCCCGCTGGCCCACGTCGAGCGGGAAGGCACCGTCGAGTCCGTGCACCTGGGCACGGTCGCGGTCCGGGACGCCGGTGGACGGCCGTGCGGCCCGGAACGCGGCGACCCGGACACGCCGTTCCTGCCGCGCTCGGCGCTGAAGCCGATACAGGCCGTCGCGCTGCTGCGGGCCGGGCTCGCGCTGGACGGCGAGCTGCTCGCCCTGGCGTGCGGCAGCCACTCCGGCGAGCCCGCGCACGTCGACGGCGTGCGGCGGATCCTGGCCGGGGCCGGGCTCACCGCCGACGACCTGGACAACACCCCCGACCTCCCGCTCGGCGTCGACGCCGCCGCGGCCGCCCGCGCGGCCGGAACCGCACCGGCGCCGCTGCTGCAGAACTGCTCGGGCAAGCACGCGGGGATGCTCGCGGCCTGCGTCGCCGCCGGCTGGCCGGTCCGCGGCTACCGCGAGCCGCACCACCCGCTGCAGCGGCTGGTCGCCGACACGGTCGCCGACCTGACCGGCTCCGCCCCGTTCACGACGACCGTGGACGGTTGCGGCGCGCCGCTGTTCGGCAGCACCCCGGCCGGGCTGGCGCGGGCGTTCGCCCGGATCGCCGTCGCGGAGCCGGGGACGCCGGAGGGCCGGGTCGCGGCCGCGCTGCGCCGGCACCCGTGGTGGGTCGGCGGCACCGGACGGTCGGTCACCGCGCTGGCCACCGCCGTCCCCGGGCTCCTCGTCAAGGACGGCGCGGAGGGCGTGCTCGGCGCCGCCCTCCCGGACGGCCGCGCGCTGGCCGTCACCGTGCTGGACGGCTCGCCGCGCCCGTTGCCCGTGGTCGCGGGCGCCGTCCTGGACGCGCTCGGTGCGGGCACCCCCGCCCTCGCCGCCGCCACCCGGGTCGAGGTCCTCGGCCACGGCCGCCCGGTCGGGTCCGTGCGGGCCGTCCTGTCCTGATCCCGCCCGGCCCGAGCCCGGCCGGCGTGCCCCCGCGCCGGAGCGTCCGGACCACGACCGTCGCCCGCCGGAGCTCCGGATCGGGGCCCGTGTCGCGGTGCCGGCGTGACGACGGGTGCGGGCGGGCGAGGCCCGGTAGCGTGTCCGCTATGCCCGATCCCGGCGGCACCGTCGTCCTCCACCCGCGGCAGTGCGCCGGGACCGGGCTCGCGGCGCTGGCCGCCGTCGCGCTCCTCGCGGGCTGCGCCTCCGGCCCGCCCGCGGCACCGCAGGCCACCCCGGCCGCGCCCACCGGCGCCGACGGCCCCTCGGTCTCCGGGAGCGCGGCCACCCCCGGAGGCCCGCAGCCGCAGGCCGACACCGGGGAGCCCCGGGTGCTCGCGACCGGGCTCGCGACGCCGTGGGCGCTGTCGTTCCTCCCGGACGGGAACGCGCTGGTCACCGAGCGGGACTCGGCGCGGATCCTGCGGGTGTCCGCGCAGGGCGACGTGACGCCGGTCGGCGTCGTCGAGGGGGTGCAGGCGCGCGGCGAGGGCGGGCTGCTCGGCATCGCCGTCTCCCCCGGCTTCGCCACCGACCGGCGGGTGCTCGTCTACTACACCGCCGGCGGCGAGAACCGGATCGTCGCCCTCACCGCCGCCGAGGACGGGACGATCGACGGCGCGGCCCAGCAGCCGGTGCTCGACGGCATCCCGGCCGGCACCGTGCACAACGGTGGCGAGCTGGCCTTCGGCCCGGACGGGTTGCTCTACGTCGGCACCGGCGAGTCCGGCGACCGGGCGCGCTCGCAGGACCCGGCCGACCTCGGCGGGAAGATCCTCCGGCTGTCCCCGGACGGGACCCCCGCCCCGGGCAACCCGTCCGGTGGCCCGGTGTTCGCCACCGGCATCCGCAACTCGCAGGGCATCGCGTTCGGCCCCGACGGCGCCGTGTACGCCTCCGAGTTCGGCGCGAACACCGCGGACGAGCTGAACCGGATCGTGCCGGGAGGCAACTACGGCTGGCCCGAGGTGGAGGGCGCCGGGGGCGACGACCGATTCGTCGCGCCGCTGCTGACCTGGCCCACCGACGAGGCGTCGCCGAGCGGGCTCGCGCAGGCCGGCGGGTCGCTGTGGATGAGCGCGCTGCGCGGCGAGCGGCTGTTCCGGATCCCGCTCCGGGACGACGGGGCCGTCGGCGCGCCGCAGGAGCTGCTGACCGGGTACGGCCGGATCCGGGGCGTCGCCGCCGCCCCGGACGGCTCGGCGCTGTGGGTCACCACCAGCAACCGGGACGGCCGCGGCTCCCCCGCCGCGGACGACGACCGGATCGTGATCGTCCCGCTGCGCTGATCCGCGACGCGCGCCCGGCCCGGCGGGCGCCTCGAACGGTGCCGCGGTCAGCCCGCTGTCGTCACCTCGCGGGACGCCCCCGCGGCCCGGGCGAACCGGGCCGCCAGCACGTCCAGGTGCTCGATCAGCTCCGGCGGTTCCAGCACCGTGAACTCCGCCCCGAACGCGCCGAGCCAGACCCCGAGTGAGTCCAGGGTGTAGGCCCCGACCGCGAGCTCGCAGCGACCGTCGCCGAGGTCGGTCACGGTGCCGGACGCCGGCGTGACCCACTCCCCGACCTGGTCGGCGGGCGCGTCGAGGAGCACCCGCGCCCGGTGCGGGTAGGCACCCGAGGAGATCCCGCGCTGCGCGTGCCCGGCGACCCCGCCCGCCGGCGGGTCCCGCGGCGCGAACCGTGGCCCCGCGGGCAGCCGCAGCCGCATCCGGTCCACCCGGAACGTCCGCCAGTCGTCGCGGTCCGGGTCCCAGGCGACCAGGTACCAGCGACGGCCGGTGTGCACCAGGCCCTGCGGCTCGACGACCCGGCGGGTCGTGGCCCCGTCGTTCGTCGTGTAGTCGAGGCGCAGCCGCTCGTGGTCGCGGCAGGCCGCGGCGATCGCGGACAGGTCGTCGGCGTCCACGGTCGGGCCGCGCCCGGCCAGCGTCGCGGTCGCCGCGCCGAGGGCCGCGACCCGGCGCCGCAGCCGGTTCGGCAGCACCTGCTCCAGCTTGGCCAGCGCCCGCACCGAGGTCTCCTCGATGCCGGTCACCGTCCCGCCGGCCGCGGTCCGCAGTCCCACCGCGACGGCGACGGCCTCGTCGTCGTCGAGCAGCAGCGGGGGCAGTGCTGCCCCGGCGCCGAGCCGGTAGCCGCCCGTGGTCCCGGGCGTCGAGTGCACCGGATAGCCGAGTGTGCGGAGCTTGTCGACGTCGCGGCGTACGGTGCGCACGTCGACCTCGAGCCGCTCGGCCAGTGCCGGACCGGTCCAGTCGCGCGGCACCTGCAGCAGCCCGAGCAGGCGCAGCAACCGCGCCGAGGTCTCCATCACAGGACCAGTGTGCCGGTGATCGCGGGCAGCTCCGGTCCTCGACACCCGCCCCCTCCTCGTGGCGCCGTGGCGCGCCGGAGCGTCGCCGGGCGCCGCGTCAAGGCCCCACGACGCGGGTGGTTTACGGTCGCGGCCGTGGAGACGAGCGAGCGGGTCGGCCGGTACGTCCGGATGGTGGCCGTCGAGGGGCAGGGCCACGAGCTGGCGACGGCACTGCTCCGGGTGGCGGACGGGATGGCGGCCCAGCCCGGCTGCCAGGCCTACGTGGTGAACGCCGCGCCGGACGAGCCGGACGCGGTCTGGGTGACCGAGGTGTGGAGCGACGCCGCGGCGTCCGACGCGGCGCTGGAACGCGACCTGGGCGAGGCCGGGCTCGGCGCGGTACTGGAACTGCTGGCCCAGCCGCCGGAGTACATCGAGGTGACCCCGCTGGGCGGTCCCGGGCTGTCCTGAACCGCGCTCCGGGCGGGGTCCGCGGCGACGGACCCCGCCCGGACGGTCAGTTCTGCTCGGTGCGTTCCTTGCGCGCCCGCAGCGAACCCGGCTTGGCCTTCGCCGCCGGGTCGCCCCGGGTCTTGATCAGGCTCGCCACCGTGACGATCGCCAGGATGCCGAGGATGACCACCAGGCTGAGCATGGTCGGGATCTCCGGAACGGACGGCGAGATGTCGACGTGCAGCCAGTGCAGGACCAGCTTCACGCCGATGAAGCCGAGGATGATCGCCAGCCCGGTGGACAGGTACACCAGCCGGTCCAGCAGGCCCTTCACCAGGAAGAACAGCGCCCGCAGCCCGAGCAGTGCGAACGCGTTGCAGGCGAATACGATGTAGGCCTCCTGCGTCACGCCGAACACCGCGGGGATCGAGTCCAGCGCGAACAGCAGGTCGATGCCGCCGATCGCGACGAGCACCAGGAACAGCGGTGTGGCGACACGCTTGCCGTTGTCCCGGGTGAAGAGCTTGCCTGCGTCGTACTCGGTGCTGACCGGGAAGAGCCGCTTGGCGCCCTTCACGACCATGTTGTCCTCGATGTCCGGCTCCTCGTCCTTGTGCCGGTACAGCTGGACCGCGGTCCAGAGCAGCAGCACGCCGAAGACCAGGAACATGAACGAGAACAGGTTCAGCAGCGCAGCCCCGACCACGATGAAGATCGCGCGCATGATCAGGGCCAGCACGATGCCGAAGGTCAGCACCTTCTGCTGGTGCTCCTCCGGCACGGCGAACGTCGTCATGATGACGACGAAGACGAACAGGTTGTCGACCGAGAGACTCTTCTCGACGATGTAGCCGGTGAAGTACTGGGTGCCGAAGTCCCAGCCGTGCACCATCGCGAAGATCACGCCGAACGCGATCGCGACCGCGATGTAGAAGACCGACCAGGCCGTCGCCTCCTTGAAACCGACCTTGTGCGGCCGGAGCCACCCCTGGACGAGGTCGATCGCCAGGAGCGCGACGATCGCCCCCAGAGTGATGACCCATTCGAGCGCGCTCACCTCGAGCACAGCGAATCCCTCCCGGTCCCTGTGGTCCCACCGTCACCGGCACGGGCACCTTGCGAGGCGCACCATATCGGGCAGGACGGACACTGCGCCCGCCGTGCCGGACCGCGCATGTCGCCGTCCGGGCGGGAGCGGCGGCTCAGCCGCGCGAACGGCTCGCGAACACACCCTCGGCCGGGAACGCACCGTTCGCCATCGCGGTCCGCACGAAGGCCCCGCCGAGCTCCCCGAGCCGCGCCGCGCCGTCGGTGCCGAGCGCCGTCCAGGGCGCCGCGCCGAGCCGGTCCGTGGCGTCCTCCAACCGCTTGCGCAGCGCCGACCCGGCCTCGGTGAGCGCCGGCTCGGCCGCGTCGTCCCCGCCGCCGGCCGGTTCCAGCAGGCCGCGCCCGGCGAGGGCGTCGATGCCGGCGTTCCACTGCTGAGGGGTCCATCCCCGGCTGGCCATGGCGAACGCGACGGTGAATCCGGAGCCGGTGGCGGTCGCGGTCAGCAGCGCCTCCAGGCCGCTCAGCCCGGCCTCGAGCAGCAGCGCGATGTGCCCGTCGCCGCGGTGCTCGCGCAGGATCGACAGGGCGTGCCAGAGCACCAGGTGCGGCGAGGTCGGCCAGCCGAGGTCGAGGTGGCCGGCGGCCAGCGGCCGGCCCTCCGGCTGCACGGCCTCGGCGGCGGTGCGGGCCAGCCGGGCGGCCTCGGCCATCTCGGGCGAGGCCACGGCGTCGTCGCCGAGCAGCCGGCGCAGCGATGCGTCGGCGACCGCGAACCGGGCGGCGACCAGGTCGTCGGCCGTGGCCAGCGACCAGGCCCGCGGGATGAACCGGGCGACCAGGTCCGGGCTGAAGTTGTAGAAGGTGCCGGTGACCACGGACGGCCCGACCGGCCCCATCGGCGCGGCCCGGGGGGCGAAGTAGGTCATCCGGCCCTCCTCCAGGCAGGCCTCCCGGTAGGCGGGTTCCGCCTCCGCGGCGAAGTAGACCTGCGCGTGCAGCGGTTCGAGCCCGCGGGCCAGGCGCCCGGTGGCGGTAGCAACGTCGGTATCCACGGTCGCCGACGCTAACGCCCCGGCCGGCCTCCGGGTCACAGCAGCCCGGTCGAGCATCCGTCCGGACGGCGGTGACCGGCCGACGGCGCGCACCGCGGCGACCGGCCCGCCGTGATCGGCCGCCACCTCCCAAACGGTCGTCCGAATCACTCGTCCGGCCCATGACCGTGCTGTGGGGCACGTCATACGGTCGCCGGACGGCCCGGCACGGGTCGCACGCCCGCCTGCGGACACCGCGATCCGCATCGGTGAGAGATGAGGTCGTCATGGCACTGGACGAGGCCACGGCCGGGCTGCTCCGGCAGCTCGAGGAGAGCGGGGCGAAGCCGATCTCCCGGATGACGCCGGAGGAGGCCCGCGGACTCGGCGGCATGCTGCGCGAGCTGTACGGCCCCGGCCCGGCGGTGGCCCGCGAGCAGCAGTTCACCGTGCCCACCCCGGACGGGGACGAGATCGTGCTGCGGGCGCTGGCCCCGGAGTCCCCGACCGCGGTGCTCGTCTACTACCACGGCGGCGGCTGGGTGATGGGCGCGCTGGACGAGTTCGACACCCTCGGACGACTGCTGGTCCAGGCCACCGGTGCGACCGTGGTGCTGGTCGACTACCGGCTCGCGCCCGAGCACCGCTACCCCACCGCCGCCGAGGACGCCTGGACCGCGCTGGGCGCGGTCCAGGAGCGACTCGCCGACCTCGCCGGCGGGAACGACGTGCCGCTGGTCGTCGCGGGCGACTCCGCCGGCGGCAACCTCGCCGCGGTCGTCAGCCGCCGGGCCGCGCTGGCCGGTGGGCCCGCGCTGGCCGCGCAGGTGCTCGTCTACCCGGTCGCCGACGCCGACACCGGCACCGCGAGCTACACCGACCCGGCGAACCAGCTGATGCTCGATCGGGACGCGATGGTCTGGTTCTGGGACCACTACGTCCCGGCGGAGGCCGAGCGGGCGGACCCGGACGCCTCCCCGCTGCGCGCCACCGACCTGGACCGCCTGGCGCTGCCGCCGACGCTGGTGCTCACCGCCGAGCACGACGTGCTGCGCGACGAGGGCGAGTCCTACGCCGAGAAGCTGCGCGCGGCGGGCGTGCCCGTCGAGCACCGGCGCTTCGCCGGCCAGATGCACGGCTTCTTCACCATGGTCAACGTGCTGCCGGGCTCCGCAGAGGGCATCTCCTGGCTCGCCGAGCGACTGCGCGCGCTGATCACCCGCTGAGCCGCCTCGGTACACCCGACCGACGTCCCGACACCACCGCCCGACCTGCACCGACGCAGCACGCGACCGCACGGCGCGGTCGCGGGGAGGAGCCCGCGTGACCGAGACCAGCACCCAGCAGCTCGACGCCCTGATCGTGGGGGCCGGCTTCGCCGGCCTCTACCAGCTCAAGACCCTGCGCGACGACCTCGGGCTGCGGGCCCGGCTCGTCGAGGCGGGCGAGGGGGTGGGCGGGACCTGGTACTGGAACCGCTATCCCGGCGCCCGGTGCGACGTGGAGAGCCTGTCGTACTCCTACTCGTTCTCCCCGGAGCTCGAGCAGGAGTGGGAGTGGACCGAGAAGTACCCCACCCAGCCGGAGATCCTGCGCTACGCCGAGCACGTCGCGGATCGCTTCGACCTGCGCCGCGACATCAGCTTCGGGGTCCGGGTCGCGTCGGCGGTCTACGACGAAGGGCGCCGGCGCTGGACGGTCACCGCCGAGTCCGGCGCCGTGTACGACGCCCGGTTCCTGATCATGGCGACCGGCTGCCTGTCGGTGTCCAAGGCGCCGGAGGTCCCGGGCGCGGAGCGGTTCGGCGGCCCGATCCACCACACCGGGCACTGGCCGTACGAGGGCGTCGACCTGACCGGGCAGCGGGTCGGGGTGATCGGCACCGGGTCGTCCGGCATCCAGTCCATCCCGATCTTCGCCGAGCAGGCGTCCGAGCTGACCGTGTTCCAGCGGACGCCGAACTTCTCCATGCCCGCCGGCAACCGGCCGCTGGGGACCCAGGAGATCACCGACATGAAGGAGAACTACCGGGAATGGCGGGCGGCCCAGCGCACGTCCGGCTTCGGCGTCCCGGTACCGGCGCCGACGATGTCGGCGCTGGAGGACACGGAGCAGGGCCGGGCCGCCCGCTACCAGACCGGCTGGGACCAGGGGAACCTGACCGCGGTGCTGAACGCCTACACCGACACGCTCACCGACAAGGCCGCGAACGAGACCGCCGCCGAGTTCGTCCGGGACAAGATCCGGTCCATCGTGGATGATCCGGCGACGGCCGAGGCGATGTGCCCGACGTCGTTCGCGTTCGGCACCAAGCGCCCCTGCCTGGACTCGGGCTACTACGCGACGTTCAACCGGCCGCACGTCTCGCTCGTCGACCTGCGGTCCACCCCGTTGCAGGAGATCACCGAGCGCGGGATCCGCACCTCGGACGGCGAGTACGAGGTCGACACGATCATCTTCGCCACCGGGTTCGACGCGATGACCGGCGCGCTGAACCGGATCGACATCCGGGGCCGCGACGGCCGCACGCTCGCCGACGAGTGGGCGCACGGTCCCCGCTCGTACCTGGGGCTGGCCGTGTCCGGCTTCCCGAACCTGTTCACCGTGACCGGGCCGTCCAGCCCGTCGGTGCTGTCGAACATGATGGTGTCGATCGAGCAGCACGTGGAGTGGATCACCGGCTGCATCCGGGACCTGACCGAGCGGGGCCGGACCGAGATCGAGGCCTCGGACGAGGCCCAGGATGCCTGGGCCGCGCACGTCGAGGAGGTCGGCAACGCCACCCTCTACCCGACCGCGGACTCCTGGTACATGGGCTCCAACGTGCCCGGCAAGCCGCGGGTGTTCATGGCCTACATCGGTGGTGTCGGTCCCTACGCGGAGAAGATCACCGATGTCGCCAGGAGGGGCTACGAGGGCTTCGCCATGACCTGATCATGATCGCTCGGATCGTGACGGGGGCGCTGCCGGGGCGCGCTCTCGTCACGATCCCGACGATCAGCTCAGATGGTGAGCCCGGCGTCGGCGCCGGTGTTCACCGCCCGGACGAAGTCGGCCGGGGTGTCGGCGTCGCCCAGCACCCGGACCTCGACGCCGGTGTCGCGCAGGGTGCCGGCGAACTCCTCCCCCGAGGGCCGCCAGCCGATCGCCAGTGCGACGAGGTCGGCGGGCAGGCACTCCTGGGCACCGTCCGGCCCGGTACAGCGCACCTGCCCCTCCTCCACCGCGACGAGGGTGGTCCGGGTCCGCAGCTCGACGCCGTCGGCGCGCAGCGCCCGCACCAGGTTCCGCCGGGTGATCGCCTCGATGCCGCGGCCGACGGAGGAGGCCATCTCCACGATCGTCACCGATGCGCCGGCCGCGACGAGGGTCTCCGCGGTCTCGCAGCCGGTCGCACTCCCCCCGACGACGACCACCCGGTCCCCGGCGGGCACCGGCACCTCGCCGCGCAGCAGGGCCTGCGCGTCGTGCACGTGCGGCGCGTCGATGCCGGGGATCGGCGGGACCAGCGGGCTCGCCCCGGTCGCCACCACCACGACGTCCGGTGCCTGCGCGGCGACCAGGCCGGCGTCCACCTCGACGCCGGTGTGCACCGCGACGCCGAGCGCGGCCAGCCGGGCCGCCTGGTACTCCCGGTAACGCAGCACCTCGCGCTTGCTCGGCGCGATCCCGGCCACGTCGAGCTTCCCGCCGAGCTCCGGGTCCCGCTCGTAGAGGGAGACCTCGTGCCCGCGCAGCGCGGCCAGCCGGGCCGCCTCCATCCCGCCCGGGCCGCTGCCGGCGACCAGCACCCGGCGCGGCCGGGCCGCCGGGGTGACCCGCCAGGTCCGTTCCCGGCCTGCCTCCGGGTTCACCGCGCAGCGGGCACGCTCACCGCGCCCGACCAGGTCGACGCAGGCGTTGCAGGCGATGCACGGCCGCCGCTCGGCGAGCCGCCCGGTGCGGACCAGGTCCGGCCAGTCCGGGTCGGCGATCAGCCCGCGACCCAGCAGGACCAGGTCGGCGTCCCCGGAGGTGACGACGTCGGCGGCCAGGTCCGGATCGTCGAGCCGCCCGACCGCCATCACCGGCACCTCCCCGACCGCCGCCTTGACCGCGGCGGCCATCGCCCGCAGGTGCCCGCGCGGCACGGACATCGGCGCGAGGGTCTGCTGCAGCGACAGCCAGGTCCCGGCGCTGACGCTGATCGACGCGACCCCGGCCTCGACCAGCATCCGCGCGGTCTCGACCGCCTCGTCGAGATCGAGCCCGCCGCGCTCGGCGTCCGCGCCGTTGATCCGCCACACCAGCGGCACCCCGGGCCCGACGGCGTCGACGATCGCCCGGGCCACCGCGACCGAGAACCGGGCGCGGCCGGCCAGGTCGCCGCCCCAGCCGTCGGTGCGGTGGTTGGTGTGCGGGGACAGGAAGTTCGACGGCAGGTAGCCGTGCGCGCCGTGCACCTCGACGTAGCCGAACCCGGCATCGACGGCGCGGCGGGCGGCCGCGGCGTAGTCGTCCACGATCCGCTCGATCTCGGCCCCGGTGAGCTCGTGCGGGACCGGGGCGCGCGGGTTCAGCGGCACCGGTGACGGTGCCACCGACGGCCCATCCACCACCTGCCGGCCCGGGTGCATGAGCTGCACCCCGGCCGTGACGTCGTGCGGGGCCAGCGCCTCGACCAGCTTGCGCAGACCGGGCAGGTACTCGTCGGAGTGGATCCGCGGCTCCGGCCCGACCGAGTCCGGCGAGACCAGGCAGCCCTCGACGGTGATCGCCCCGACTCCACCGCGGGCACGCCGCTCGTAGTAGGCGACCGTGTCGTCGGTGATGTGCCCGGACTCGTCGAGGCAGGTCCCCATCGGGGCCATCACCAGCCGGTTGCGCAGGGTCAGCGGGCCGAGCCGGACCGGGGTGAACAGTGCGGCGTGCGCATCCATCAGTCCTCCCGCACGAACAGCGCCCGCACCGGGCAGGCATCCACCCCGATCCGCGCGACGTCCTCCTCGCCCTCGGGAACCGGTTCGTCGGCGCCGAGCGCGGTGAAGCCGTCGTCGTCCAGCGGGAACAGGTCCAGGTCGACCACGGAGCACTGCCCGTGCCCCTCGCAGCGGTCCCGGTCGGCGCCGATCCTCATGCCGGGTGCACCCACAACGACTCCATCGCCCGCGACGCGAGCGCGTCCTTCCACTCCGGCTCGGCGGCGAGCGCGAACCCGGGCAGCCGGTCGACGATCCGGGAGACCGCGATCCGGGTCTCGGACCGGGCCAGCTGGGCACCGATGCAGGCGTGGATGCCCTTCCCGAACGCGACGTGCGGGTTCGGGCTCCGCCCCAGGTCCAGCACGTCCGGGTCGGTGAACCGCTCCGGGTCCCGGTTCGCCGCCCCGAGCACCAGGTGCACCCGCTCCCCCGGGGAGATCGTCCGGCCGCCGAGCGAGGTCTCGGCGACCACCCACCGGTTCAACACCTTGATCGGACCGTCGAACCGCAGCAGCTCCTCGACGGCCGCGTTACGCAGCTCCGGATCGGCGCGTAGCCGGGCCAGCTCACCGGGGTTGCGCAGCAGCGCCAGCACCCCGTTGGCGATCGAGTTCGTGGTGGTCTCGTGCCCGGCGAACAGCAGCAGCGCGCACATGCCGACCAGCTCGTCGTCGGACAGGGCGTCGGTGCCCTCCCGGCCGGCGATCAACGCCGAGAGCATGTCCTCGCCCGGCTCGGCCCGGCGCGCCGCGACGAGCTCGCGGAAGTAGCCGTCCATCTCGCGCAGCCCCGCCAGCGCCCGCTCGTGCCGCTCGGCCCGGGCCTCGCCACCGGCCCCGAACGCGACCAGGGCCAGCTCGTCGGACCAGTCCCGGAAGCGGTCGCGGTCCTCCGGGGCGGCGCCGAGCATCGTCGCGATCACGGTCGCCGGCAGTGGGTAGGCGACCTCGGCGACCAGGTCCACCGGGTCGGTCCCGGTCGTGACGCCGTCCAGCAGCTCGTCGACCAGCGTGGTGATCCGCTCGTCCATCGCCGAGACCCGCTGGCCCTTGAACGCCCCCGCGGCGAGCTTGCGCAACCGGGTGTGCGCCGGCGGGTCGGTGACGACCATCCAGTCGGCCATCATCGCCAGCACCCGCTCCGACGCCGACGGCGCCGCGGCAGACTCTCCCGGGGACGTCTTGCCCTCGGCACGGCGGCGCTCGAGCACCGGGCGGACCCGGTCGTTGGACAGCGCCTTGTCCGCGAACGCGGCCGCGACGTCGGTGTAGCGGGTGACCAGCCAGGCGCGGTGCCGCTCGCTCCAGTGCACCGGGGCGTGCTCGCGCAGCTCCGCGTAGATCGGGTACGGGTCGGCCGCCGCGGCCGCTCCCAGCAGGTCGTCGGTGATCGCGCCGGTCATGCCGGCCTCCTCTCCTCGCTCCGGGCCAGCCCGCGGGCGCAGCCCAGCCGGTCGCGGACCACGTGCCCGGACACCACCCGGTCGCCAGCGGTGTGCACCAGCCCGACGGCGTGCAGGGTCGCCGGGCTGCCCGGCGCGGCGGCCGTGACGTCGTCCAGCCCGCCCGCGTAGCTCCCGGTGCAGGTCAGCCGGAACGCCACGGCGGGTCCGGCGGAGAACAGGTCGTCCACGACGACCTCGGCCCCGGCCAGCACCGGGCCGGCGCTGCCCGGCCCGCCGTCGTCGTAGCCGACGGCGTCGCCGGGGAGCCCGGCCGCGATCCAGTCGCGCACCACCCGCTCGGCCGCCGGATCGGCGGCGACGGCCACGGTGTCCCACGGCGCGACGGCCGGTGCGGGCACCTCCCCCGTCTCGCCGGCGGCCAGCCGGCGACGCCGGGTGAGGTAGTCCTGCTCGACGCTGTTGTCGGTCAGCCGGGCCCCGTTCCAGCGGTAGAGCCCCAGCCCGGTCCAGGTCGCGGCCGCCCCGGCGTGCTTGCACGATGCCCCGTGCTCGGAGAACCGCAGCGCCAGCCGGGTCCCGTCGGTGACGATCTCGTGCACGGTCAGCCCGAGCCCGGGGAACTGCGCGAACTGGGCCTGTGCCGCCGGCAGGTACGCCTCGTCCCGCCCGGCGACGACATGCGGCCCCATCCGCAGCACGTAGTCCGGTTCCATGATCTCGGGGCAGACGCTCGTGTCGTGCGGGTTGGTGTAGTGCACGACGTAGCGGCGCATCAACGCGACGAACGGGTCCATCCTCACCGTCCCTCGAACCGAGGCGGGCGCTTGGCCAGGAACGCGGCGATGCCCTCGGCGGCGTCGGCGGTGGAGTGCAGCACGGTCAGCGCCGACGTCGAGTGGTCGTGCTCGCCACGGTCCACACCGGCGTTGACCAGGTTCTTGCCGGTCGCGACGGCCAGCGGCGCGGCCGCGGCCGTCCGGGACGCCAGCGCCGACGCGGCGGCCCGCAGCTCGGCGGCCGGGTACACCTGCTGCACCAACCCGATCCGCAGTGCCGTGCCGGCGTCCACCCGCTCGCCGCCGAACATCATCAGCTTCGTCCAGTGCCTGCCGATCACCGACGGCGCCCGCAGCACCCCGAACCCGGGCACCAGCCCGACCGCGGTCTCCGGCATCCCGAACGTCGCGGTGTCCGCGGCCAGCACGACGTCGCAGGCCAGGGCGAGCTCGCAGCCACCGCCCATCGCGAAGCCGTTCACCGCGGCGATCACCGGCAGCGGCGACTCCTCCACCGCGGCGAAGGTCCGCATGCAGTCCTGCTGGAACGCGCGCTTGGCGGTCGCGTCGCCGAGCTCGGCGAACGAGGCGATGTCCCCGCCCGCGGAGAACGCCTTCCCCCCCGCGCCGGTGATCACCACCGCCCGGACCCGGGGGTCGGCCTCCAGCCGGGCCAGGGTGTCCCGCAGGTCCGGCCAGAACCGGCGGCCCATGGCGTTGCGCCGGGCCGGGTCGTCCATCGTCAGCCAGGCCACCCGCTCGTCGCCGGGGTCGGCCTCGACCCGCAGCGTCGACGCCGGGGTGGCCGGTGGCGCGCTCCCGTTCCGCGTGCTCATTCCGGGTCCCCCAGCGCGATGTCGATGCTGGCCGCGACCGCCTCGCGGGTGCGGGCCGGCTCGATGACGTCGTCCAGCGACAGGTGCGCCGCGGCCTCCCACGGCTCCGCCTCGCTGATCCACTCCGCGGTCAGCTGCTCGACCAGCTCGGCGTGCGCGGCCGGGCCCTGCTCGGCCAGCACCGCCTCCAGCCGGCGCCGGTGCACCGTGCGGACCCCGATCTCGGGGGCCATGAACCCGAGCTCGGCGGTCGGCCAGGCGTAGAGGAAGTCCGGCCGGGTCGGCCGCCCGCCCATCGCGAAGTGCCCGCCGCCGTAGGCCTTGCGCAGCACCACGCCGACCTTCGGCACCCGCGCGGAGGAGATCCGTGACACCAGCGCCTCGTAGCCGTGCAGGATGCCGCCGCGCTCGGCCTGGCGCCCGATCAGCAGGCCGGGGACGTCGTGCAGGAACACCAGCGGCAGCCCGAACGTGTCGCACAGGTCGACGAACGCCCGCTGCTTGGCCAGCGCGTCCGGGTCCAGCGCCCCGGCGCGGACGATCGGCTGGTTGCCGACGAGCCCCACCGGGCGGCCCTCGATCCGGGCCAGGGCGGTGAGCACGCTCGGGCCCCATCCGTCCGCCCAGGGCAGGATCGACGCCTCGTCGGCGAGGCAGCCGAACACCTCGCGCATGTCGTAACCGGACCGGGACCCGGTCGGCACCAGCGTCTCCAGCTCGGCCGGGTCCCGGCCGGGCGGCCGGGCCGGGGCGAGCGGCGCCGGGCGCGACGAGTTCGCTGGCAGGTAGGACAGGAACGCGGCGATCGCGTCCATCGCGTCCGCCTCGGTCTCGACGACCAGGTGCGCGTTCCCGGCCGCGGTGGCGGCCTCCGGGCCGCCGAGCTCGTCGTCGGTGACCTTCTCGCCGATCGCGGGCTCGACCACCGACGGGCCGGACAGCGCCAGCGACGACGAGCGCAGCATCACCACGAAGTGCGCGGTGGAGGCGTGCAGCGCGGAGTCGCCGTAGCTGGGTCCGAGCACCGCGGCCGCCCGCGGGACGACCGGGCTGCCGGGCTCCGGCTCGAGGAAGGTGCTGAAGTCCAGCGGCAGCCCGGAGAACCGCCAGCCGGACACGTCCGGCATCCGGCCGCCGTCGGCGTCGCAGAGCAGGACCAGCGGGAAGCCGTGGCGCTGGGCGTGCTCGATCAACCGGCCCTGCTTGCGCATGCTGGTCGGCGCGGTGGTCCCGGCGACGACGCTGGCGTCGATCCCGATCACCCCGATCCGCCGGCCGTCGAGCCGGCCGAACCCGGTGACGACGGCGTCGCCCGGGATGTGCTTGGCGGTGCGCCGCTCGGGCAGCGCCAGCGCCCCGATCTCGAACCAGGTCTCCGGGTCGACCAGCAGGTCGATCCGCTCGCGGACCGGAAGCCGTCCGGACTCGCGGTGCTTGCGCAGGCCCTCGGGCCCGCCCATCTCCCGGGCCCGTTCCTGACGCTCCCGCAGCACGGCCAGGCGCGCGGCCATGTCCGTGCCGGTGCCCGTCGGGTCGTCGCTTCCGCCGCTCATCGCGCCATCATCGACCCCTGGCCCGCGGGATGTGGTGCTGGTGGTGCTCACGCGCAGCCTCCTCCGGTGGGCCTGTCCTCGGCGATCACCGGTACGACGCTAGACTACCAGACGGCCGATTGGTAGACAGGCTTCATGACACTGGACCGCAGGACGCCGGGCACCGGACTGGGCACCGTGCTGGTCGCCAACCGCGGGGAGATCGCGGTCCGGATCGTGCGGGCCTGCCGCGAGGCGGGTCTGCGCGCGGTCGCCGTGTACAGCGACGCCGACGCCGGCGCCCCGCACGTCGCGCTGGCCGACGAGGCGCACCGGATCGGGCCGCCGCCGGCCCGGGACTCCTACCTCGACGTCGACGCGCTGCTCGGCGCTGCGAAGGCGGCCGGCGCGGACGGGGTGCATCCCGGCTACGGGCTGCTCTCCGAGGACGCCGGGTTCGCGGCCGCCGTGGCCGGCGCCGGGATGCGGTTCGTCGGCCCGTCGTCGCAGGTCATCGCCATGATGGGGGACAAGGTCGCGGCGCGGGGGATAGCCCGCGAGTGTGGGGTCGCCGTCCCGGAGGGCACCGGCGCGGTCGATCCGGACGACCCGGAACTGCCCGCCCGGGCGGCCGCGATCGGGTTCCCGCTGGTGGTGAAGGCCTCGTTCGGCGGCGGCGGGCGCGGGATGCGCGTGGTCACCGCACCGGACGGCCTGGCGGACGCGCTCACCGCGGCCGGGCGGGAGTCCGCGGCCGCGTTCGGCCGCTCCGAGGTGCACCTGGAGCGCTACCTGCCCCGGCCCCGGCACGTCGAGGTTCAGATCCTCGCCGACGACCACGGCACCGTCCTCGCACTGGGCGACCGGGACTGCTCGGCCCAGCGCCGGCACCAGAAGCTCCTGGAGGAGGCACCCGCGCCGGACCTCGACCCGGACCTGCGGGCCGCGATGGCCGACGCCGCGGCGCGGATCGCCCGGCGGGTCGGCTACTCCGGCGCCGGGACCGTGGAGTTCCTCGTGTCCGGGGGCGAGTACGCGTTCCTGGAGATGAACACCCGGCTGCAGGTCGAGCACGGGGTGACCGAGCTGGTCACCGGCGTCGACCTGGTCGCCGAGCAGCTGCGGATCGCCGGCGGAGCACCGCTGTCGCCGCCCGTCGTCGACGCTGCGGACGCCGCGCCACGGGGGCACGCGATCCAGGCCCGGATCGCCGTCGAGGACCCGCGGGCCGGGTTCCGGCCCGCGCCCGGTCGGATCGGCGCGCTGGTGCTGCCGTCGGGCCCGGGCGTGCGGACCGACTTCGGCGTCACGGGCGGCGGCACCGTGCCGGGGGACTACGACTCGATGATCGGCAAGGTGCTGGCGCACGCCGCCGACCGGGACGCCGCCCGGCGGCGCCTGGGGCTCGCGCTGGACGAGCTCGTCGTCGAGGGACCGCCGACGACCGCGGCCTACCTGCGCGCAGTCCTCGACACCGAGGCCTTCGCGGCCGCCGCCCACGACACCGGGTCGGTGGAGCGGGACTGGGTCCCGGAGGCGCTGCTCGGCCCCGCGACACCGGACGCTGCGACACCGGGCACTGGGGCACCCGGGGGCGAGGCACCCGGGAACGCGACACCGGGGGCCGGCGCGGTGGGGGCCGGGGCGCCGGAGGGCGCGACGGCCGGCGGCGCGGTGGCCGTGAGTCCGGGCCCCGGGAGCGCGGGCACCGGCACACCGGTCCGCCGGGTCCGGATCGCCACCGAGCGCGGTCCGCTCGACCTGCTGGTCCCCGGCCGCCGCTCGACCGCCGGTGCCGCGGGGGCTGCGGCCCCCGCCCGTCCCACCCGCTCCGGCGACGACACCGCCGGGCCCGGCGACACCGCCGCCGCGGCAGGCGCCCCGACCGCCCCGATGGACGCCACGGTCGTCGCGGTCCGCGTGGTGCCGGGTGACGCCGTCGCCGCGGGCGACGTCGTCGTCGTACTGGAGGCGATGAAGATGGAGATGGAGATCCGCGCCGGAGCCGCGGGAACGATCGCCGCAGTGCCGGTCACCGCCGGTGCACCGGTCTCCGCGGGTGCGGTGCTCGTCGAGCTGACCTGACCCCGCTCCCCCGCAAGCCACACTCCCGCCGAGATGTAGCTCAGGCTCGCGTGGAGATCGACAATTCACCCTGAGCCGCATCTCGGCGGGGGAGACCCGACCTCGCTCGCGCGGTTGGTCAACCGTTGACAATCCTGCGTCGCGGAACGCACCGTACCTCCGACCGAGACACGACGTGATCTCCATCAAACCCGGGACGAGACACCCGGCGGGCAGTGTTCCTCCAGGTCCGCTGAGCCGACGGGCTCACACTGACGGGATCGAACTCGGCCTCGGGGTGGTCGCCCCGGACTCGACGTGCACGGCAACAGCGTTCGCAGGGTCAACCTGTGTCGCGAGCTCTCCGAGCACTTCGGCCTGCATGTTCACGCGGCCCCCGCAAGTCCCGGTTCGGACGCATCGCCGCCC